>NZ_CP071839.1:2032500-2220000 GCF_017526105.1 Streptomyces cyanogenus | reverse complement strand
ACCACCCGCTAAGCCTAAATATTCCCTGGTGACCGATAGCGGATAGTACCGTGAGGGAATGGTGAAAAGTACCGCGGGAGCGGAGTGAAATAGTACCTGAAACCGTGTGCCTACAAGCCGTGGGAGCGTCGGACATCAGCTTGCTGGTGTCTCGTGACTGCGTGCCTTTTGAAGAATGAGCCTGCGAGTTTGCGGTGTGTTGCGAGGTTAACCCGGGTGGGGAAGCCGTAGCGAAAGCGAGTCCGAATAGGGCGATTTAGTAGCACGCTCAAGACCCGAAGCGGAGTGATCTAGCCATGGGCAGGTTGAAGCGGAGGTAAGACTTCGTGGAGGACCGAACCCACCAGGGTTGAAAACCTGGGGGATGACCTGTGGTTAGGGGTGAAAGGCCAATCAAACTCCGTGATAGCTGGTTCTCCCCGAAATGCATTTAGGTGCAGCGTCGTGTGTTTCTTGCCGGAGGTAGAGCACTGGATAGGCGATGGGCCCTACCGGGTTACTGACCTTAGCCAAACTCCGAATGCCGGTAAGTGAGAGCGCGGCAGTGAGACTGTGGGGGATAAGCTCCATGGTCGAGAGGGAAACAGCCCAGAGCATCGACTAAGGCCCCTAAGCGTACGCTAAGTGGGAAAGGATGTGGAGTCGCACAGACAACCAGGAGGTTGGCTTAGAAGCAGCCACCCTTGAAAGAGTGCGTAATAGCTCACTGGTCTAGTGATTCCGCGCCGACAATGTAGCGGGGCTCAAGCGTACCGCCGAAGTCGTGTCATTGCAGCATAAGCCCCAACGGGTGTTGTGATGGGTAGGGGAGCGTCGTCTGCCGGGTGAAGCGGCACTGGAAGGTAGTCGTGGACGGTTGACGAGTGAGAATGCAGGCATGAGTAGCGATACAAACGTGAGAAACGTTTGCGCCGATTGACTAAGGGTTCCTGGGTCAAGCTGATCTGCCCAGGGTAAGTCGGGACCTAAGGCGAGGCCGACAGGCGTAGTCGATGGATAACCGGTTGATATTCCGGTACCCGCTGTGAAGCGTCAAACATCGAGCATCGTGATGCTAAGGCCGTGAAGCCGTTCCGGACCCTTCGGGGAAAGGAAAGTGGTGGAGCCGCCGAACCAAGCGGTTAGTAGGTGAGTGATGGGGTGACGCAGGAAGGTAGTCCATCCCGGGCGGTGGTTGTCCCGGGGTAAGGGTGTAGGACGTCAGGTAGGTAAATCCGCCTGGCAATAGTCTGAGACCTGATGCCGAGCCGATTGTGGTGAAGTGGATGATCCTATGCTGTCGAGAAAAGCCTCTAGCGAGTTTCATGGCGGCCCGTACCCTAAACCGACTCAGGTGGTCAGGTAGAGAATACCGAGGCGTTCGGGTGAACTATGGTTAAGGAACTCGGCAAAATGCCCCCGTAACTTCGGGAGAAGGGGGGCCACGCCTGGTGATCGGATTTACTCCGTGAGCTGGGGGTGGCCGCAGAGACCAGCGAGAAGCGACTGTTTACTAAAAACACAGGTCCGTGCGAAGCCGTAAGGCGATGTATACGGACTGACGCCTGCCCGGTGCTGGAACGTTAAGGGGACCGGTTAGCTCACTTTCGGGTGGGCGAAGCTGAGAACTTAAGCGCCAGTAAACGGCGGTGGTAACTATAACCATCCTAAGGTAGCGAAATTCCTTGTCGGGTAAGTTCCGACCTGCACGAATGGCGTAACGACTTCTCGACTGTCTCAACCATAGGCCCGGTGAAATTGCACTACGAGTAAAGATGCTCGTTTCGCGCAGCAGGACGGAAAGACCCCGGGACCTTTACTACAGTTTGATATTGGTGTTCGGTTCGGCTTGTGTAGGATAGCTGGGAGACTGTGAAGCAGGCACGCCAGTGTTTGTGGAGTCGTCGTTGAAATACCAGTCTGGTCGTGCTGGATGTCTAACCTGGGTCCGTGATCCGGATCAGGGACAGTGTCTGATGGGTAGTTTAACTGGGGCGGTTGCCTCCTAAAGGGTAACGGAGGCGCCCAAAGGTTCCCTCAGCCTGGTTGGCAATCAGGTGTTGAGTGTAAGTGCACAAGGGAGCTTGACTGTGAGACCGACGGGTCGAGCAGGGACGAAAGTCGGGACTAGTGATCCGGCGGTGGCTTGTGGAAGCGCCGTCGCTCAACGGATAAAAGGTACCCCGGGGATAACAGGCTGATCTTCCCCAAGAGTCCATATCGACGGGATGGTTTGGCACCTCGATGTCGGCTCGTCGCATCCTGGGGCTGGAGTCGGTCCCAAGGGTTGGGCTGTTCGCCCATTAAAGCGGTACGCGAGCTGGGTTTAGAACGTCGTGAGACAGTTCGGTCCCTATCCGCTGTGCGCGTAGGAGTCTTGAGAAGGGCTGTCCCTAGTACGAGAGGACCGGGACGGACGAACCTCTGGTGTGCCAGTTGTTCTGCCAAGGGCATGGCTGGTTGGCTACGTTCGGGAGGGATAACCGCTGAAAGCATCTAAGCGGGAAGCCTGCTTCGAGATGAGGACTCCCACCCACTTGATGGGGTAAGGCTCCCAGTAGACGACTGGGTTGATAGGCCGGATCTGGAAGCACGGTAACGTGTGGAGGTGACCGGTACTAATAGGCCGAGGGCTTGTCCTCAGTTGCTCGCGTCCACTGTGTTAGTTCTGAGGCAACGACCGTTGCCGGCTTTGAGCAGAACGCATAACAGAAGAGTGTGCTTGTTCGCTCGAAACCATTAGGGTTTCGGTGGTCATAGCGTGAGGGAAACGCCCGGTTACATTCCGAACCCGGAAGCTAAGCCTCACAGCGCCGATGGTACTGCAGGGGGGACCCTGTGGGAGAGTAGGACACCGCCGAACAATCTTTGGAAGGACCCCTGGTCACCAGCGTTCAGCTGGGACCAGGGGTCCTTTTCTTTTTACAATGCTTGCGGTACCGAAGACAGGAGTCACCATGTCCACCAACTCTCCCGACGACCGACCGGAGCGCGACCAGCGGCGACGGGACAGTGGTGACCGGGGTGACCGTGGCGGCTTCCGCCGTGACAACGACCGGCGCGGCGGCGACCGTGGCGGCTACGGTCGCCGTGACGACCGCCGCGACGACCACCGCCGCGACGACCGTGACCGTGGTGAGCGCGGTGGCTTCCGCCGGGACCACGAGCGGCGTGACGACCGCAGGGACGACACCCGTGACGACCGCCGTGGGGGCGGCTTCCGTCGCGAGGGTGAGCGCGGTACGCGTCCCGGTTTCCAGCGCGACGACCGCGACCGGGGCGACCGCGGCGGGTTCCGTCGCGACGACCGCCGTGACGACCACCGCCGTGACGACCGTCGCGATGACCGTGGGGACCGTGGGTTCCGCCGGGACGACCGTGGCGGCGACCGTCCCTCCTACCGACGCGACGACGACCGCGGTGGCCACGGCCGGCGCGAGGACAACCGTGGCGGCTACGGTCGCCGTGACGACCGCCGCGACGACCACCGCCGTGACGACCGTGACCGTGGTGAGCGCGGTGGCTTCCGCCGGGACCACGAGCGGCGTGACGACCGCAGGGACGACACCCGTGACGACCGCCGTGGGGGCGGCTTCCGTCGCGAGGGTGAGCGCGGTACGCGTCCCGGTTTCCAGCGCGACGACCGCGACCGGGGCGACCGCGGCGGGTTCCGTCGCGACGACCGCCGTGACGACCACCGCCGTGACGACCGTCGCGATGACCGTGGGGACCGTGGGTTCCGCCGGGACGACCGTGGCGGCGACCGTCCCTCCTACCGACGCGACGACGACCGTGCCGGCTACGGCCGCCGTGACGACGACCGCGGCGGCAACCGTCCCTCGTACCGACGCGATGACGACCGCGGGGGCTACCGTCGGGATGACCGCCGGGACGACCGCCGGGACGACCGGCGCGACGACCGTGGTGGTTTCCGGCGTGACGACCGCGACCGGGGCGACCGGGGTGGTTTCCGCCGGGACGACCGGCGCGATGACCGGCGCGATGACCGCGGTGGCCGTGGGCCCCGTAGGGACGACCGCGGTGACCGTGGCGGGCGGCCGGGTGGTTTCCGGGGCCGGGACGGCCGGGACGGCCGGGACGACCGCCGTGGCGGTGGCCGGTTCCGTGACGAGCGGGACCGGGACCGCGAGCCGGTCAAGCGGCTGCCGATCCCGGAGGACGTCACCGGTGACGAGATCGACAAGGACGTCCGGCAGGAGCTGCAGAGCCTGCCCAAGACGCTCGCCGAGGACGTCGCCAAGAACCTGGTGATGGTCGCCCGGCTGATCGACGAGGACCCCGAGGGCGCCTACGGCTACTCCAGGGTGGCCCTCCGCCTGGTGTCCCGCGTGGCCGCCGTACGTGAGGCCGCCGGGTTCGCCGCGTACGCCAACCAGAAGTACAGCGAGGCCCTCGCCGAGTTCCGGGCCGCCCGGCGGATGACCGGCACCGTGGAGCTGTGGCCGGTGATGGCCGACTGCGAGCGCGGGCTCGGCCGGCCGGAGAAGGCGCTGGACATGGCCGGCGCCCCCGAGGTGCACAAGCTGGACAAGGCCGGCCAGGTCGAGATGCGGCTCGTCGCCGCCGGTGCCCGGCGGGACATGGGGCAGCTGGACGCGGCCATCGTGACCCTGCAGAGCCCGGAGCTGGCCTCCAACTCCGTCCAGCCGTGGACCGCGCGCCTGCGCTACGCGTACGCCGACGCCCTGCTGGCCGCCGGCCGGGAGCGTGAGGCGCGGGAGTGGTTCGCGAAGGCCGTCGAGGCCGACCGGGACGGCAGCACGGACGCCTCCGACCGGCTCGCCGAGCTGGACGGCGTGGAGTTCGTCGACGCCCTGGCCGAGGACGCGGCCGACACGGCGGAGGCCGACGACGCGGCGGAGTCCGGTGACGCGGCGGAGTCCGGCGAGGAGGACGAGCCCGGCGAGTCCGGCGGTGCCTCCGCGGAGGACCTCGACAAGGACTGACGTACGTCCTGATCACGGATCCTGATCGCTGATCCGATCACTGAAAAGAGGGCAGGCCCCACGGGGTCTGCCCTCTTTTGCGTCGTGCCGGATACCCCGCCCTCAGATCTCCAGCGCCCGCAGCACCAGACCCGAAGCCGGTTTCGGGCCGAACGAGGTCGACTTGCGGGGCATCCGCACACCCTGCCGGGCCAGGTCGAGCACGACCTCCTCGCGGACCGGGTGCATCAGGACGGCCGTACTGCCGTCCTGTTCGGCCTTCTCGACCGTCGCGGCCGTGTCGTGGATGTAGGCGATGTGGGCGGGGGAGTCCTCGGGGATGTGCCAGACGTGTTCGAGGAGCGCGGCGTGCAGGACGGTGGCGTCCAGGGAGCGCCAGGCGGCCGGGCGGTCCGCCGGGATCGTACGGGCCAGCAGGTCCGGGTCCGGGCGGTCGAGCAGGTGGAAGGCGCCGTCGCCGGCCAGCAGGAAGGAGTTGCCCGCGCAGGAGGCGTCCGCCAGGACCTCAAGGGCCTGCGCCAGGGGCACGTCGAGGTGTCGTACCCGGAACAGGCCGTCCACCGCCGTCAGCGCGTCCGCGACCGGCAGGCCGTGCAGCAGCCGGTGGATGGCGCGGACGCGCAGCGGGTAGCGCGCGGTGTCGACCAGGAGGACCAGGCCGTAGTCCCAGGGGCTGGGGGAGGGGTGCTCCGCGCGCAGCCGCCGGTAGGTGGCCCAGCGGTGGTGGCCGTCGGCGATCAGGGCCTGGCGGCCGGCCAGGTCGGTCTGGATGCGGGCCAGGTCGCCGGGGTCGGTCACGGACCACAGGCGGTGGTGGAAACCGTCCTCGGTGGTCGTTGCCAGCAGGGGCGGGCGGGCCGCAGTGCGTTCGACGACCTCGGCGGCCGTGCCGTCGCCCCGGTAGGTCAGCAGCAGCGGTTCGAGGTTCGCGCGCGTGGCGCGCATGAGGGCCGCGCGGTCGGCGACCACCGGCGGCATCACGTCCTCGTGCGGCAGCACCACGCCTTCGGCCGGCTCGGAGACCCGCAGGGTGCCGATGACCCCGCGCTGGAGCATGCCGTTGCCGTCCCGTTGCTCGTACACGTACAGGCCGGGCTCCGGGTCTGCGGTGAGGACTCCCTCGTCCAGCCAGCGGCGCAGGGTGTCGGCGGCCTGCTCGGTGCGGGCGCTGGGCGTCCCGGCTTGGGGCAGGATCAGCCGGACGATGTTGTACGGGTCGGCCGACTGGAGGTGGTGCAGGCCGTCGGGGCGTACGACGACGTCGTAGGGCGGAGAGGTGACGGAGGCGAGGCTGCCGACCCGGTCCGGGTCGTAACGAAGGCCTCGGAACGGGGTCAGTTCCAGGCCTCGACGCGCCGTTGCCTCCCAGTGACCTGCTGTGTTCATCCCGGCATCGTACGTGTGTCAGTGGCGTGCGGGATGATCGGGGGAAAGGCGAGTGAACGAGGAGCGATGTGGACATGAGCCAGGGCGTCAGGACGAGGCCCGAGGGCAGTGGGCAGCCCCTGAACGAGGCGTACGACACGGCGCTGCTCGATCTGGACGGGGTGGTGTACGCGGGCGGGAGCGCGGTCGCGCACGCGGTCGACTCGCTGGCGGTGGCCCGGTCGGGCGGGATGCGTCTCGCGTACGTCACCAACAACGCGCTGCGGACTCCGGACGCGGTGGCCGGGCATCTGACCGAGCTGGGCATACCGACGGGCGCGGACGACGTCATCACCTCCGCGCAGGCCGTGGCGCGGCTGATCAGCGAGCAGGTGCCGGCCGGGGCGCGGGTGCTGGTGGTCGGCGGCGAGGGGCTGCGGGTGGCGCTGCGCGAGCGGGGCCTGGTGCCGGTGGAGTCGGCGGACGACGACCCGGTGGCGGTCGTGCAGGGCTACGGCGGACCGGATCTGCCCTGGGGGCGGTTCGCGGAGGCGTCGTACGCGGTCCGGCGCGGAGTGCCGTGGTTCGCGTCCAACACCGATCTGACGATCCCGAGCGGCCGGGGCATCGCGCCGGGCAACGGGGCGGCCGTGGAGGTGGTGCGGATCGCGACGGGTGCGGAGCCGCAGGTCGCGGGCAAGCCGCTGCCGCCGATGCACCGGGAGACGATCATCCGGACCGGTGCGGAGCGGCCGCTGGTGGTCGGGGACCGGCTGGACACGGACATCGAGGGCGCGATCAACGGCGGGGTCGACTCGCTGCTGGTGCTGACCGGTGTCACCGACGGGGCGCAGCTGCTCGCCGCGCCGCCGCAGCACAGGCCGACGTACGTGGACGCCGATCTGCGCGGACTGCTCACCGGCCAGCCGGAGATCACCCGCGAGGGTGACGGTTTCCGTTGCGGCGGGTGGACGGCGACCGCCGGCACCGAGCGGCTGGAGCTGGCCGGCGACGGTGGGGCGCTGGACGGTCTGCGGGCGCTGTGCGCGGCGGCCTGGACGACGGCGGGGGACGGTTCCTGCACGCTGGACGGGGCGAAGGCACTGGCCAGACTGGGGCTCTGACGGCCCCCCAGACGGGCGCGGGCGGGTGCCGGAGGAACCGGGGAACGAGAGCCGATGCGAGGGTAGGCTAACCTAACCTCGTGTTGGTCGACAGTCCTCCGGAACCGCGCGCGGAGACCGCCCCCGCGCCCCCAACCCGCCGGGCGGCGCGGGCCCTTGGGCTCCTGCTCTCGGTCCTGCTGCTGGTGCTGGTCGCGCTGGCGAGCATCGCGATCGGGGCCAAAGCGCTGTCCCCGGACCAGGTCTGGCACGGCCTGTTCCACGACACGGGGACGTACGGCGACGTGGTCGTGGACGAGCGGCTCGCGCGTACGGTCCTCGGCCTGCTGGTCGGTGCCGCACTCGGTCTCTCCGGCGCGGTGCTCCAGGCGCTGACCCGCAATCCGCTGGCCGACCCCGGGCTGCTCGGCATCAATGCGGGCGCCTCCGCGGCGGTCGTCACGGCCGTCACCTACGCCGGTGTCACCAGCCTCACCGGCTATGTGTGGTTCGCGTTCCTGGGCGCCTCGGCGGTCGGCGCGCTGGTGTGGTTCCTCGGCGGCAGCCGGGGCGCCACCCCGGTACGCCTCGCGCTGGCCGGCACGGCGATCAGCGCGGCCCTGTACGGCTACCTCCAAGCCGTGATGATCATGGACGGGGCGGCCCTGGCCAAGATGCGTTTCTGGACGGTGGGTTCACTGGCCTCGGCCGGCTGTCCCACCATCAGGCAGGTGCTGCCGTTCCTCGCGGTCGGCATGGTGCTCGCGCTCGTGCTGGCCCGGCCGCTCAACGCCGTGGAGATGGGCGACGACACCGCCCGCGCCCTCGGCGCCCACCTCGACCGCACCCGCGCCCTGGCCATGCTGGCCGCCGTGCTGCTGTGCGGTGCCGCGACCGCCGCCTGCGGCCCGATCGTCTTCGTCGGCCTGATGGTCCCGCACGTCGTGCGCTCCTTCACCGGCCCGGACCTGCGCTGGATCCTGCCGTACGCCGCGGTCCTGGCGCCCGTACTGCTGCTCGGCGCCGATGTCGTCGGCCGGGTCGTGGCCCGTCCCGCCGAGCTTCAGGTCGGCATCGTCACCGCGATCGTCGGCGGCCCGGTCTTCATCTTTCTCGTACGACGGCGGAGGACGGCCCAGCTGTGAAGACACACTCCAGGAGCCGTGCCGTGCGCACCCCCGGCGGGTTCTCCCTGCGTCTGGAGCCGCGTGCCCTGATCGTCGTCGTGCTGCTGCTGGCCGCCGCCTGTGCCGCGGGTGTCGCCCTGATCGGTACCGGCGACGCGAAGATCCCGGCGGCCGACGTGCTGCGCACGCTCGCCGGGAACGGCACCGCCTACCAGGACTTCATCGTCAACGAACTGCGGCTGCCCCGGGTCCTCGTGGGCCTGCTGGTCGGTGCCGCGCTGGGCCTCGGCGGCGCGCTGTTCCAGTCCGTCTCCCGCAACCCGCTCGGCAGCCCGGACCTGCTCGGCCTGTCCCAGGCCTCGACGGCCGGCGCGCTGGTCGTCATCGTGCTGCTGTCCGGCAGTGCCTCCCAGGTCACCCTGGGCGCGCTGGTGGGCGGTCTGGCGACCGGTCTCGCCCTGTACGCCCTCGCCTGGAAGCAGGGTGTGCACGGATACCGGCTGGTGCTGGTCGGCATCGGCGTCAACGCGGTCATGACGGCGGTCAACGGCTATCTGCTCACCAAGGCCGACCTGGTGGACGCGACCCGCGCGGTGGTGTGGATGACCGGCTCGCTCAGCGGACGCGACTGGGACCAGGTCTGGCCGCTGCTCGGGCTGTGCGCCGTCCTGGTCCCGCTGGTCCTCGCCCAGGCGCGCGGCCTGCGGATGATGGAGATGGGCGACGACATCTCGAACGCGCTCGGCGTGCGCGTGCAGCGCGTCCGGCTCCTGCTGATGGTCTCCGCCGTACTGCTCACCGCCGCCGCCACGGCAGCGGCGGGCCCCGTCAGCTTCGTCGCGCTGACCGCGCCGCAGCTCGCCCGCCGCCTCACCCGCTCACCGGGACCGAACCTGGTGGCCTCGCTGTGCATGGGGGCGACCCTGCTGGTCGCCGCGGACTGGGCGGCCCAGCGCGCCTTCGGCGCCGACCAGCTGCCCGTCGGCGTGGTCACCGGCGTCCTCGGCGGCGCCTACCTGCTGTGGCTGCTGGTCACCGAGCGCCGGGCCGGCCGGATATGACGCGCGCGCAGGGCCCGGACCCGGGCGTCGCGCACCCGAACACCCCTAGGAGCACTGTGAACCGCCTGTCCGCCGAGAACGTCACCCTCGCCTACGACCAGCGGGTCATCGCCGAGCAGCTGTCGGTGGAGATCCCGGACCACTCCTTCACGGTGATCGTCGGTCCCAACGCGTGCGGCAAGTCGACGCTGCTGCGGGCGCTGTCGCGGATGCTCAAGCCCAGCCAGGGCCAGGTGCTGCTGGACGGGCAGGCCATCCAGTCCATGCCCGCGAAGAAGGTCGCGCGCACCCTCGGCCTGCTGCCGCAGTCGTCCGTCGCGCCCGACGGCATCACGGTGGCCGACCTCGTCGGGCGGGGCCGCTACCCGCACCAGGGGCTGCTGCGCCAGTGGTCGGCGGAGGACGAGCGGGTCGTGAGCGAGTCCATGCGGCAGACCGGGGTCGCGGAGCTGGCCGAGCGGTACGTCGACGAGCTGTCCGGCGGGCAGCGGCAGCGCGTGTGGATCGCCATGGCCCTCGCCCAGCAGACCCCGCTGCTGCTCCTGGACGAGCCGACCACCTACCTGGACATCCAGCACCAGATCGACGTCCTCGACCTGTGCGCCGAACTGCACGAGGAGCAGGGCCGGACGCTGGTGGCGGTGCTGCACGACCTCAACCACGCCGCCCGCTACGCCACCCACCTCATCGCCCTGCGCGGCGGCACGGTGATCGCCGAGGGCGCCCCGAACGACATCGTCACCGCCGAGCTGGTCGAGGAGGTGTTCGGGCTGCGCTGCCAGGTCATCGACGACCCGGAGACGGGGACCCCGCTGGTGGTGCCGGCGGCCCGCAAGGCACGCGCCGAGCGGGTCAGAGCAGCTTCCTGAGCCGGAACAGGTCGAGCAGGCTCGCCTCCAGCCTGACCCGGCCCGAACCCCAGGCGGTCGCGAAGTTCAGCTCGCCGTTCACCAGCGCCACCAGGTCGTCCCCGGCCATGGCGAGCCTGATCTGCGCCCTCTCGCGGGGAGGGCCGGGAAGGGTGTCGTCCACCTCGATCCGGCCGCCGGTCAGCCGGCCGGCGAAGGTGACGTCCAGATCGGTGATGTGACAGCTCACCGAGCGGTCCAGCGCGGCGGCCGCGCGGACGTCGCCCTCGGCGCCCTGCATGTTGTCCGAAAGCTTCCCCAGTGCCAGGCGGCACTCCTGGATCGTGGCCATCGCCCCCGACGGTACCCCAGCGGTTCGGGGTAGCGTCTGGGCATGAGCGAGTCCGTGTCCGAGGCCCAGATCGGCACCGAGGCGGCGCCCGCGTACGACCCCGCGGCGCCCGCCCCCCTGAACGTCCCCCGCACCCCCACCGGCAACGCCGAGGTCGACGCCCAGCTGGACCGGCTGGCCGACGCCGACCACCTCGCCACCGACGGGCACCTGGAGGTGTACGAGGATGTACACCGGGGGCTGCGCGACGCGCTGACCGCGCTCGACGCCCGCCCGGGCCCTCCGGCCCCCGCACAGTCGTACCAACACAGGAGCTGAACCGAACGTGGCAGGAGTCGCACGCCGCCGTCTCGACGCGGAGCTGGTCCGCCGGAAGCTCGCCCGCTCGCGCGAGCACGCCAGCCAGCTGATCGCCGCCGGCCGGGTCACGGTCGGCAAGACCGTGGCGACCAAGCCGGCCACGCAGGTGGAGACCGCGGCGGCGATCGTCGTCCAGGCCGACGACGGCGATCCGGACTACGTGTCCCGGGGCGGCCACAAGCTCGCCGGCGCACTGGAGGCCTTCGTGCCGCAGGGGCTCGTGGTCGAGGGGCGGCGCGCGCTGGACGCCGGCGCGTCCACCGGCGGCTTCACCGACGTCCTGCTGCGCGCGGGCGCCGCCCACGTCGTCGCGGTGGACGTCGGCTACGGACAGCTCGCCTGGTCGCTGCGGAACGATGAACGCGTCACCGTCAAGGACCGTACGAACGTACGCGAGTTGACGCTTGAGGCGATCGATGGGGAACCTGTGGATCTTGTCGTGGGCGATCTGTCCTTCATCCCGCTCGGGCTGGTGCTGCCCGCCCTGAAGCGGTGCGTGACGCCGGACGCCGACCTGGTGATGATGGTCAAGCCGCAGTTCGAGGTGGGGAAGGAGCGGCTCGGCAGCGGGGGTGTCGTACGGAGTCCGCAACTGCGGGCGGAGGCCGTGCGGGGAGTGGCCGAGAAGGCCTGGGAGCTGGGGCTCGGGGTGCAGGGTGTCACCGCCAGTCCGCTGCCCGGCCCCTCGGGGAACGTCGAGTACTTTCTCTGGCTGCGGGCGGGGGCACCCCAGGTGGACCCGGCCGACGTCGACCGTGCAGTGGCGGAGGGGCCGCGTTGACACAGAATCTGGCGCGTACTGTTTTCCTGCTCGCCCACACCGGGCGTCCCGCGGCGATCCGCAGTGCGGAACTCGTCGTCAAGGGCCTGCTGCGGCATGGCATCGGGGTGCGGGTGCTGGAGGAGGAGGCGCGCGACCTGCCGCTGCCCGACGAGGTGGCCCTCGTCAAGGAGGCGACACCGCAGTGCCTGGACGGGTGCGAGCTGCTGATCGTGCTGGGCGGCGACGGCACGCTGCTGCGCGGAGCCGAGTTCGCCCGGGCGTCCGGGGTGCCGATGCTCGGCGTCAACCTCGGGCGTGTCGGGTTCCTCGCGGAGGCGGAGCGGGACGACCTCGACCGGGTGGTCGACCGGGTGGTGGCCCGGTCGTACGAGGTCGAGGAGCGGATGACCGTCGACGTCGTCGTGCACCGCAACGGGGACATCGTGCACACCGACTGGGCGCTGAACGAGGCGGCCGTGCAGAAGGCCGGCGCCGAGAAACTGCTGGAAGTCGTGCTGGAGATCGACGGACGGCCGGTGACCGGGTTCGGGTGTGACGGCGTGGTGCTGTCCACGCCGACCGGGTCCACGGCGTACGCGTTCTCCGCGGGCGGGCCGGTGGTGTGGCCGGAGGTGGAGGCGCTGCTGATGGTGCCGATCAGCGCGCACGCGCTGTTCGCCAAGCCGTTGGTGACGTCCCCCGACTCGGTGCTCGCGGTGGAGGTGCTGCCGCACATTCCGCCGGGTGTCCTGTGGTGCGACGGGCGGCGGACCGTGGAGCTGCCGCCCGGGGCGCGGGTCGAGGTCCGGCGCGGAGCGGTGCCGGTGCGGCTGGCCCGGTTGCACCATTCGTCGTTCACGGACCGGTTGGTGGCGAAGTTCGCGCTGCCCACCACGGGCTGGCGGGGGGCGCCGCACCACTCCTCGGAGTGACAAGGGCGGGCCATGTGCACTCCCCGCCCCGGACCTCGTATGGTCTGTTCCGTGTTGGAGGAGATGCGGATACGGTCGCTCGGGGTCATCGACGATGCTGTCGTCGAGCTGTCGCCGGGGTTCACCGCGGTCACCGGTGAGACGGGTGCGGGCAAGACCATGGTGGTCACCAGCCTGGGGCTGCTGCTCGGTGGCAGGGCGGACCCGGCGCTCGTGCGGATCGGGGCGGAGAAGGCGGTCGTGGAGGGGCGGGTCGCCGTACCCGCCGGCGCCGCCGCCGTCGTACGCGCCGAGGAGGCCGGGGCCGAGCTGGACGACGGGGCCCTGCTGATCAGCCGTACCGTTTCCGCCGAGGGCCGCTCCCGGGCGCATCTGGGCGGGCGCACCGTGCCCGTCGGGCTGCTCGCCGAGCTGGCCGACGACCTGGTGGCCGTGCACGGGCAGACCGACCAGCAGGGGCTGCTGAAGCTGTCCCGGCAGCGGCAGGCGCTGGACCGGTACGCGGGCGACGCCGTCGCCGTGCCGCTCGCCAAGTACACCGAGGCGTACAAGCGGCTGCGGGCCGTCTCCGCCGAGCTGGAGGAGATCACCACGCGCGCGCGTGAGCGGGCGCAGGAAGCCGACATGCTGCGGTACGGGCTCGACGAGATCGCCGCCGTGGAGCCCCGGGCCGGCGAGGACGTGGAGCTGGCCGAGGAGGCCGAGCGGCTGGGGCACGCCGAGGCGCTGGCGTCCGCCGCGACGGCCGCCCACGCCGCCCTCGCGGGCAATCCCGAGGACCCCGAGGGCATCGACGCCTCCACCCTCGTCGCGGGCGCCCACCGGGCCCTGGAGGCCGTGCGCGCGCACGATCCGGCACTGGCCGCGCTCGCCGACCGGATCGGCGAGATCGGCATCCTGCTCGGTGACGTGGCCGGTGAGCTGGCGGGGTACGCCGACGATCTCGACGCCGACCCGCTGCGGCTGGCCGCCGTGGAGGAGCGCCGGGCCGCGCTGAACGCCCTGACCCGCAAGTACGGGGACGACGTCGCCGCCGTGCTGGCGTGGGCCGAGCGCAGTGCCGCGCGCCTGACCGAGCTGGACGGCGACGACGAGCGGATCGAGGAGCTGACCGCCGAGCGGGATGCCCTGCGCACCGAACTGGGCGGGCTCGCACAGGCCCTGACGGACGCCCGGACGGAGGCCGCCGAGCGGTTCGCCGCCGCGGTGACCGCCGAGCTGGCCTCGCTGGCGATGCCCCACGCGCGCGTGTCCTTCGACATCCGACAGACGGAGGACCCGGACGGCGTCGAGGTCGGCGGCCGGACGGTCGCCTACGGCCCCTCGGGCGTGGACGAGGTCGAGCTGCTGCTCGCCCCGCACCCGGGCGCCCCGCCGCGGCCCATCGCCAAGGGTGCCTCCGGCGGTGAGCTGTCCCGCGTCATGCTGGCCGTGGAGGTCGTGTTCGCGGGCACCGACCCGGTGCCGACGTACCTCTTCGACGAGGTCGACGCCGGTGTCGGCGGCAAGGCGGCCGTCGAGATCGGCCGGCGCCTGGCCAAGCTCGCCCGGACCGCGCAGGTCGTCGTGGTCACCCACCTGCCCCAGGTCGCCGCGTTCGCCGACCGGCAGCTGCTGGTGGAGAAGACCAACGACGGCTCGGTCACCCGCTCCGGGGTGAAGGTCCTGGAGGGCGAGGAACGCATCCGCGAGCTGTCCCGCATGCTGGCGGGCCAGGAGGACTCCGAAACGGCCCGCGCCCACGCCGAGGAACTCCTGGCAGCGGCCAGGGCGGACGCCTAGGAGCCCGGCCGGGCGGGCCACGCGACGGTACGCGGGGACCTGGGGGCGCGCGTTCCCGGTTTCGCGCTGGGGTGGCAGTCGGGGCGGGAAACCGGCGTACAAGGGCTGCTTTCGTGCGCCGTCGGGCTCGTCGGTGCGGCCCGGAAGGAGGGCCGGGGGAGGAGCCGGGCATGTGTGCCGTGGGCGGCTGACCTCGCCGGATGCCCTCGCACGGCGTTCGGTCGCGGCAGAGGTTTCTTCACCCGTGTGGGTGATGTGCTCCGGCGCATTGCCCCGGCCCGCCGCACAGTGCGCCCTCCCCGAATGGCCCTGAACGGCCGTACGGGCTGGCATGCTTGGCAGGGAACACGGGGCGGGCAGGGGGTCCGGACGGTCCGCGCGGGAGGCGCGCGGTGTGCGTCCTTCCGCCCCCAGGAGCCCGCTACCTTCTGTACGTTCCCTCGTGACCGCCCCCGCCGTGAACCAGGAGTCCCGGCCCCGTGAGCCCCGTGAGCAGCAACGCACCGCACGGCCAGTCGCCGCTGCGCACCGTGCAGGTGCTCGGCGGAGGCAACGCCGGCAGCAGCGCGCACGTGCGCTCCCTGGCCGAGGGGCTCGTGGCCAGGGGCGTGCGCGTCACGGTGTGCGCCCCCGCCGAGGCGGACCACGCCTACGACTTCACCGGGGCCGGCGCCGAGCACGTGCACGTGCCGCGCAGCAGCGACCCCGTCTCCGTGGCCGCCCTCCGCACGGCCTGCACCAACGCCGACCTGGTGCACGCGCACGGCCTGCACGCCTCCTTCCGGGCCGTGCTCGCACTCGGCGGCCGCACCACCCCGCTGGTGGTCACCTGGCACAACCGGGCCCACGCGGACGGCCCCCGCGCTCATCTGCTGCGGATGCTGGAGCGACGGGTGGCGAGAACCGCGGCCGTGGTCCTCGGCACCAGCTCCGACCTGGTCGACCGGGCGCGGCGGACCGGCGCGCGGGACGCCCGGCTCGCGGCCGTCGGCCTGCCGGCCCGGCGCCGGCCCGGCGGCCTCCTCGACGCGGACGCACTCGATCCCGACGGCCCCGACCTGGACGACCCCGACCGGCTGCGGCCCAAGATGCGGGCCGAACTCGGCGCCACCGGACGCCCGTTGCTCATCGCGGTCGGCTCCCTGGACCGCAACCGCGGGTACGACGTCCTGCTCGACGCGGCCCGCACCTGGCGGGACCTGGACCCGGCACCGCTCGTGGTCGTCGCCGGGGAGGGGCCGCTGCGGCCGGTGCTGCAACGGCGGATCGAGGACGAGGAACTGCCGGTGCGGCTCATCGGGCGCCGGGACGACGTGGCCGAGCTGCTCGCCGCCGCCGATCTGGCACTCCTGACCAGCAGGTGGGAGTCGCGGTCCGTGCTCGCCCAGGAGGCCCTGCACGCGCGCGTGCCGCTCGTCGCCACCCGGGTCGGCGGCATCCCGGACCTCGTCGGCGACGCCGCCGAACTCGTCCCCTACGGCGATCCGCACGCCCTCGCCCACACCGTCGTACGACTGCTCGCCGACCCGGAGCGGTGCGCACTGCTGCGCGAGCGCGGCGCCCGGCAGGCCGCCACCTGGCCCACCGAGGACGAGACCGTCGCCCAGGTACTGAGCGTGTACGACGAGCTGACGCAGCCGAGACCACTGGCCTAGGGCACGTGCCTGCGCGCCCGCAGCGCCAGGCTCAACGCCAGCACCGTCTGCGGGTCGTCGAGATCGGTGCCCAGCAACTCCCCGATCCGGGCGAGCCGGTTGTACAGCGTCTGCCGGTTGAGGTGCAGCTCGCGGGCCGTCTCCGCCTTGCGGCCGGCGTGCGCCAGATAGGTCTCCAGGGTCGGCAGCAGCGGCGGCTTGGCACGGTGGTCGTGCTCGCGCAGCGGGCCGATCGCGCGGTCCACGAAGGCCGCCAGGTCCGGGTGGTCGCGCAGCCGCCACAGCAGCAGGTCGATGTCGAGGCGCCGGGCGTCGTACCAGGGCCGGTCGGTCAGGCCCTGGGCCGCCGTCGCCGTCTCCGCCGCGTGCCGGAGCCCCGCCGAGGCCGCCGCCCAGCCGCCCGCCACCCCGACGACCACCACCGGCGGCGGCGAGCCCGGCCGGCGCATCCCGGCCCGATCCACCCCCGCCCGCAGCGCCGCCGCCACCCGGTCCGCGACCGCCGCCCGCTCCGACTCCGAGCGCAGCCCCAGCAGCACCAGCACCCGGCCCTCCACCGGACGTACCCCGAGCAGCACCGGCACACCCACCGCGGCCAGCTCCTCGGAGACCGCCCGGGCCAGCACCGCCCAGCCCCCGCCGGGGGAGAGCGTGTCCCCGATCCGCATCACCACCGGCAGCAGCGGGCTGCCGCCGGGCTTGAAACCGAGGACCCGGGCCTGCGCCGGGGCGTCCTCCGCCGTGATCCGGCCCTCGGCGAGATCGGTGAGGAAGTCACCGCGCCCGCGCGCCGCCAGCTCCTCCTCCTGCCGGGCCTGCATCAGCACCACGGCCAGGATGCCCGCGGCCCGCTCGGCGGCGAGCCGGTGCACCGGGGACAGCGGGGAGCGCACCGGCAGCAGCACCAGGCGGGCGCGCACCGAACCGGCCGTACCGGGCCCGCCGCCGGGCACGTCCACCAGCACCGAGCCGGCGGGCGGCGGGTCCTCCTTGTGCGGACCGCGCAGCCCCTCCCACACCTGGAGCGGGTCGGCGCCCTGCGGCCCGGCACCGGCGGCGTACAGCAGCCGGCCGTCGGCCGTCTCCAGGAACACCGGGTTGTCGCCGAAGTCCGCCAGGATGCCCAGCACCTGCGGCACCCCGCCGCCGGCCAGCAGCGCCTCGGTGCAGCGCCGGTGCACCTCCTCCGCCCGCTGGAGCAGCGCGTAGTGACCGTTGACGATCTCGGTGTGGACCTCCTCGGTCACCGTCACGAACGGCACCTCGCGGTGCAGCTGGACCAGCGGCAGACCGGCCGCCCGTGCCGTGTCCACCAGGGCGGCGGGCAGCCGGGCGAAGCGCGGGCCCAGCTCCACCACCAGGGCGGCGATCCCGCGCTCGGCGAGGGTCCGGACGAAGGCCCGCTGCTCGGCCGGCCGGGTACCGAGGCCGTAGCCCGTGGTGAGCAGCAGCTCGCCGCCCTTGAGCAGCGAGGCGATGTTCGGGACCTCGCCCGCGTGCACCCAGCGCACGGTGCGGCCGAGCCGGTCGGCGCCCGCCAGGACCTCCGGCAGCCCGCTGCGCAGGCCGGGCAGCTCCAGCGCCCGCTGCACGGTGATGCCGGCGCCCTGGGTGTCGGATCGGTGGTCCGTACGGCTGTCCATGCGGCGACGCTACCTGCGACAACGTCCTCAGGACAGCCGGCGGAGGACGGCTGCCGCCTAGACCGGCCGGATGTTGTGGTTGAAGCGGAACACGTTGTCGGGGTCGTACCGCCGCTTCACCTTCTCCAGGCGCAGCGTGTTCCCGGCGCCCAGGCCCGCGCGGACCCGTTCGGGGCCCTCGTCGCCGATGAAGTTGAGGCAGACGGCCCCCGTGCTCCACGGCCGCAGCCCGGCGCGCACGTCCCGCACCCAGCCGACCGCCCGTTCGTCGTCGGCGGGGTCCGCCCAGACGGCGAACGGGTGCGCCGTCCAGCGGGCGTCCCGGTACGCCACCGGGTACTCGTGCGGGCCGGCGGCGATCGCCCCGCCCTGCGGGAACAGGATGTGCCGGCTGCGGGTCGGCACCGGCATGCCCTCCGCGCGGGCGCAGAAGGCGTCCACCGCCTCGTCCGGCAGCCCCGGCAGACACTCCGCCGACCAGTGGTTCCGCAGGCCCGGCGGATCGTCCAGCATGCACTGCGCATCGGCGTACGGCATGTCGCCGGCCAGCTCCACCTCGTGCGGCAGCGCGAGCAGCGGCTCGGCGAGCGCCCGCAGCCCGTCCTCGCCGCCCGTGTAGGTCAGCAGCGCCGCGCACACCGGCGTGCCCACCAGCTGCGGCGGCGTGAACTCCTCGGGCGGGCCGGTGACGAACTGCACCGCGCCCCCCACCTCGTCCGGGCCGGTACGGATGATCTCGCGGAAGGTACGGATCACGTCCGGTCCGTGCTGCGGCAGGAACATCAGCAGGACGACGGAGAACTCCGGCAGCTCGTGCAGCTCCAGGGTGAGCGCGGTGGCCACGCCGAAGTTGCCGCCCCCGCCGTGCAGCGCCCAGAACAGCTCGGGGTTCTCGTCGGCGCTGGCGTGCACCCGCTCGGCGTCGGCGGTCACCAGCTCGACACCGATGAGGTTGTCGACGGCCAGGCCGAAGGCGCGGTCCAGCCAGCCGGTGCCGCCGCCGAGGACGAACCCGCCGACCCCGGTGGTGGAGACACGCCCGCCGGTGGTGGCCAGACCGTACGGCTGGGTTGCCCGGTCGAGATGGCTCATCGTGGCGCCGCCCTCGACCCGGACCGCCTCGGCCGCCGGGTCGACGGTGACCCGGTGCATCCGGCGCAGGTCCACCACGAGCGCGCCGTCGCCCAGCGCGCTGCCGGCCACGCCGTGGCCGCCGCCGCGCACCGCGATGTGCAGGTCCAGCTCCCTGCCGAAGCGCACCGCCCGGACCACGTCGGTGGCGTCCGCGCACCGGGCGAGCACGGCCGGCCGGCGGTCGACCCTCGCGTTGAAGACCGTCCGCGCCTCGTCGTAGCCGGGGTCCCCCGGGGCGAACACGTCGCCGACCAGGTCCTCGCGCAGCGCGGCGAGCGCCCTGCCCGCCTTCGAGAGGGAAGCCACGGCAACCCTCCTCCCCGGAGGGGCGATCATCCGGTTACAGCGTAGGCGGCCGCTCCCCGAAGGCGCGCGGGGAACCGCGCGACCGGCCACGACGGACCCGCGGACGAGCGAAGGCGCTGGACGACGCTCCCAGCGGAGCGCCTAGCCGCCGTAGGCGCCCGAGGCCGTCAGCCGCAGGGCCGTGTCGATCAGCGGGACGTGGCTGAACGCCTGCGGGAAGTTGCCCACCTGCCGCTTCAGCCGCGGGTCCCACTCCTCGGCGAGCAGACCGAGGTCGTTGCGCAGCGCGAGGAGCTTCTCGAACAGCTTGCGGGCCTCGTCCACCCGGCCGATCATCGCCAGGTCGTCCGCCATCCAGAACGAGCAGGCCAGGAAGGCGCCCTCGTCGCCCGGCAGGCCGTCGACGCCCGCGTGCGCGCCCTCCGTCGGGTAACGCAGGATGAACCCGTCCGGGGTGGACAGCTCACGCTGGATCGCCTCGATCGTGCCGATCACCCGCTTGTCGTCCGGCGGCAGGAAGCCCATCTGCGGGATGAGCAGCAGCGAGGCGTCCAGCTCCTGCGAGCCGTAGGACTGGGTGAAGGTGTTGCGCTCCTTGTCGTAGCCCTTCTCGCACACGTCCCGGTGGATGTCGTCGCGCAGCTCGCGCCAGCGCTCCAGCGGGCCGTCCGCGTCCCCGGACTCGATCAGCTTGATGGTGCGGTCCACCGCGACCCAGGCCATCACCTTGGAGTGCACGAAGTGCCGGCGCGGGCCGCGCACCTCCCAGATGCCCTCGTCCGGCTCCTGCCAGTGGTCCTCCAGGTAGCGGATCAGCTTCAGCTGGAGCAGCGAGGCGTAGTCGTTGCGGGCCAGGCCCGTCATGTGACCCAGGTGCAGGGCCTCGGTGACCTCGCCGTAGACGTCCAGCTGGAGCTGGTGCGCGGCGCCGTTGCCGACCCGGACCGGGGCCGAGTTCTCGTAGCCCGGCAGCCAGTCAAGCTCCGCCTCGCCCAGCTCACGCTCGCCGGCGATGCCGTACATGATCTGCAGGTTCTCCGGGTCGCCGGCGACCGCGCGCAGCAGCCACTCGCGCCAGGCGCGGGCCTCCTCGCGGTAGCCCGTGCGCAGCAGCGAGGACAGGGTGATCGCCGCGTCCCGCAGCCAGGTGTAGCGGTAGTCCCAGTTGCGCACGCCCCCGATGTCCTCCGGCAGGGAGGTGGTGGGGGCGGCGACGATGCCGCCGGTCGGGGCGTACGTCAGCGCCTTCAGGGTGATCAGCGAGCGGATCACCGCCTCGCGGTACGGCCCGTGGTACGTACAGTGCTCGACCCACTCGCGCCAGAAGTCCTCCGTCGCCTCCAGCGAGGCCTCGGGCTCCGGCAGCGGCGGCGGCTCCTTGTGCGAGGGCTGCCACGAGATCGTGAACGCGATCCGGTCACCCGGGGCGACCGTGAAGTCGGCGTACGTGGTGAGCGCCTTGCCGTAGGTCTCCGCCTCGGTGTCGAACCACACCGAGTCCGGACCGGCGACGGCCACCGTGCGGCCCTCGTGCTTGTGCACCCACGGCACGACCCGGCCGTAGGAGAACCGCATCCTGAGGGCCGAGCGCATCGGCACCCGGCCGGTGACCCCCTCCACGATCCGGATCAGCTGCGGGGCGCCGTCACGCGGGGGCATGAAATCAGTCACACGGACCGTGCCGCGCGGGGTGTCCCACTCGGATTCCAGGATCAGCGAGTCGCCTCGGTAGCTGCGCCGGGCGGCCGTGGGCGGCTCGGTCTCGGCGGCGTGCGCCGGGCCGAGCCGCCAGAAGCCGTGCTCCTCGGTGCCCAGCAGGCCGGCGAAGATGGCATGCGAGTCGAAGCGGGGCAGGCACAGCCAGTCCACCGTGCCATCCCGGCAGACCAGCGCCGCGGTCTGCATGTCTCCGATGAGTGCGTAGTCTTCGATGCGCCCGGCCACGTGCAACTCCAGTCGAACGGCCACGTCACACCCCCGCGCAGGGGGCTGTCGCTAGTGCGGTCAAGGGATCGTTGTTGTGCGTCGTTGAGCGGTGAAGCAAAGCAGCCCGCCGAGCCCTGAGGCAACACGACAGTCTTTGCTCAACGAACTGCCGCGCTCTCGTTGTTCCGGGTGATGTTGGCGGGGGTGTGCCGTCGTTCCGGCCGGGCTCGGCAGCGAATGTCCGAGCAGGATACGACGCACGTAGATGATCTGCGTGCCGCTCCGGGCAACCCGTGTGGGCCGAACGAGTGAGCACCGGGTGAGAACGGTGTGTCCGGAGTACGTCCGCAGTGACACGAGTGACATGTGTGGCGGCTCCGCGTGGGCGGCCGGGTGCGGAGCGTGGCCGGAAGCCATCCGGGCCAGGCGCTGATACGCTGGTAGCCCGTGGACCGGTGGGAGCCACCCCGTCAGGGAAATCCGACAGGAGCCCCCCGAACCGCAGCGACGGCACCCCCGGCGACGCCGGGAGGAACGCCGGACCGCACCCCCAGACCGCGACCACGGGAGCCCCCTCTTGGCCATGCCGCCCAAAACCACGACGACCAAGCACATCTTCGTCACCGGGGGTGTCGCCTCCTCGCTCGGCAAGGGTCTGACCGCCTCCAGCCTGGGCATGCTGCTCAAGGCACGGGGCCTGCGGGTCGTGATGCAGAAGCTCGACCCGTACCTGAACGTCGACCCGGGCACGATGAACCCGTTCCAGCACGGTGAGGTGTTCGTCACCAACGACGGCGCCGAGACCGACCTGGACATCGGCCACTACGAGCGGTTCCTCGACCGCGACCTGGACGGCAGCGCCAACGTGACCACCGGCCAGGTCTACTCCACGGTGATCGCCAAGGAGCGGCGCGGTGAGTACCTGGGTGACACGGTGCAGGTCATCCCGCACATCACCAACGAGATCAAGCACCGCATCCGCCGCATGGCCACCGACGAGGTCGACGTGGTCATCACCGAGGTGGGCGGCACGGTCGGTGACATCGAGTCGCTGCCGTTCCTGGAGACCGTCCGCCAGGTCCGCCACGAGGTCGGCCGGGACAACGTCTTCGTGGTGCACATCTCCCTGCTTCCCTACATCGGCCCCTCGGGCGAGCTGAAGACCAAGCCGACCCAGCACTCGGTGGCGGCGCTCAGGAACATCGGTATCCAGCCGGACGCGATCGTGCTGCGCTGCGACCGCGAGGTGCCGACCGCCATCAAGCGGAAGATCTCCCTGATGTGCGACGTCGACGAGGCCGCCGTCGTCGCCTGCCCCGACGCCCGCTCGATCTACGACATCCCCAAGGTCGTGCACGCCGAGGGCCTGGACGCCTACGTGGTCCGCAAGCTCGACCTGCCCTTCCGGGACGTGGACTGGACGACCTGGGACGACCTGCTCGACCGCGTCCACAACCCCGACCACGAGGTCACCCTGGCCCTGGTCGGCAAGTACATCGACCTGCCCGACGCCTACCTGTCGGTCACCGAGGCCCTGCGCGCCGGCGGATTCGCCAACCGCGCCCGCGTGAAGATCAAGTGGGTGACCTCGGACGACTGCAAGACCCCGGCCGGCGCCAAGGCCCAGCTCGCGGACGTGGACGGCATCTGCATCCCCGGCGGCTTCGGCGACCGCGGTGTGCTGGGCAAGGTCGGCGCGATCCGCTACGCGCGGGAGAACAAGATCCCGCTGCTGGGTCTGTGCCTGGGCCTGCAGTGCATCGTGATCGAGGCCGCCCGCAACCTGGCCGGCATCCCGGACGCCAACTCCACCGAGTTCGACCCCGCCACCGCCCACCCGGTGATCTCCACCATGGCCGAGCAGCTCGACATCGTCGCCGGCGAGGGCGACATGGGCGGCACCATGCGCCTGGGCATGTACCCGGCCAAGCTCGCCGAGGGCTCCATCGTCCGCGAGGTCTACGACGGCAAGGAGTACGTCGAGGAGCGGCACCGCCACCGCTACGAGGTGAACAACGCCTACCGTGCGGAACTGGAGAAGAAGGCCGGCATCGTCTTCTCCGGCACCTCGCCGGACGGCAAGCTCGTGGAGTACGTGGAGTACCCCCGGGACGTGCACCCGTACCTGGTCGCCACGCAGGCGCACCCGGAGCTGCGCTCGCGGCCGACCCGCGCGAACCCGCTGTTCGCCGGCCTGGTGAAGGCCTCGGTCGAGCGGAAGAATTCGAAGTAACACACCAGTTGTACGGTGGCCGGGGTGCATCCCTTCAAAGGTGAGCACCCCGGCTTCTTTCTGCCGGTCTTGCGGAACGTGTGTGGGAGGACAGGGCATGACGATCAAGGACACCCCCGAGGAGTGGGAGATCCGGGCGACGGACACCCCCTTCACGGGCAACAAGACCTCCGTCCGCACGGACGACGTGGTCATGCCCGACGGCTCGGTGGTCCACCGCGACTACCAGGTGCACCCCGGATCCGTGGCCGTCCTCGCCCTGGACGAGGAGGACCGCGTCCTGCTGATCAACCAGTACCGGCACCCGGTGCGGCACAAGCTGTGGGAGATCCCGGCCGGTCTGCTGGACGTGCCGGGCGAGAACCCGCTGCACGCCGCCCAGCGCGAGCTGTACGAGGAGGCGCACGTCAAGGCCGAGGACTGGCGCGTGCTGACCGACGTGTACACCACCCCCGGCGGCTGCGACGAAGCCGTACGGATCTTCCTGGCCCGCGGCCTGTCCGACGCGGAGGGCGAGCGCTTCGCGGCGGAGCACGAGGAGACCGACATGCAGCACGCGCGCGTGCCGGTCGAGGAGCTGGTGCGCCGGGTCCTGGCCGGGGACCTGCACAACAACTGCCTCGTCGTCGGGGTGCTCTCCCTGGTGGCGGCGCGGGCCGGGGACGGCCTGGACGCGCTGCGGCCCGCCGACGCGCCGTGGCCCGCGCGTCCCTTCGCGTCCTGACCGGGCCCCGGCCCCGGGCCCGGACCCGTCCGGCGCACCGGTGTGACGATCGCCTGATCCGATCGGGCGATCCGTCCGCCGCGCTCCTCCCGGAACGTCGCAGAGCGTGAACTAGGCTCTTCAACGCCCGTAACGGAAGACACCGGCGGGCTTGCGCGTGCGGTGGGACGGGAGTGTGGCCCGTGACGGATCAGGCGGTGGACCCAGACGGTGCGGAGCTGTCCGCACACCCGGCCACGAAGGACCGATTCCTGGGCCGTACCCGGGAGTTGAAGGAGCTGCGCGCCGACATCGAACGCGCGGGACTGGACACCCTCTCCGGCCGCAAGGCCCCCCGCGCGCGCGTGCTGCTCATCGCCGGCCGCCCCGGCTCCGGCCGCACCAGCCTCGCCGAGGAACTCGTCCGGCAGGTCGCCGAGCGTTACCCCGACGGAGTGCTGCGGGCCCGGCTGAGCGAGCCCGGCGGCACACCGGTCCCCGTCGAGCAGGCCGCCCGCGACCTGCTGGCCGCGCTGGGGGTGCCCGCCCCCGCCGGAGCCGCCGAGGAGGACTTGACGGCGGCCCTGCGCGCGGCCCTCGCCGGCCGGCGGATGCTGCTCCTGCTGGACGACGCGGCCGGCGCCGACCAGGTCGACGCACTGCTTCCGGACGCGCCGGACTGCCTGGCGGTGGCCGTGTCCCAGGGCCCGCTCACCGGCATCGCGGACGTCCGCCCCTGCACGCTCGGCGGTCTCGACACCAAGTCCGCGCTGGACCTGCTCACCGGCCACACCGGCTCGGTCCGCATCACCGTCGACCCGCGCTCCGCGGAGACCCTGGTGGAGGCCTGCCAGGGCCACCCGGCCGCGCTGGTGCTGGCCGGCGGCTGGCTCGCCGCCCGCCCCCAGGCCGCCGTCTCCGACCTGGCCAAGCGGTTGCACACGGAGACCGAGGTCGGCACGGACGGCACCCCGCTCTCCCGCGTCTTCCGGCTCGTGTACGAGCAGCTGCCCGCACCGGCAGCCCGGATACTGCGACTGCTGTGCCTCGCCCCGGCCGGCCTGGCCGACCCGCACACCGCCTCGGCGCTGGCCGGCTGCTCGGTCGACGCGGCCCGCACCACCCTGGACGACCTGGTCGCCCTCGGCCTGCTGCGCGCGGTGGCCTCGCCGCTGCCCCAGTACGAGGTCCCCGGCTGTCTGCACCCCCTGCTGCGCGCCCTCGCCGAGAGCCAGGACCGGCCCGCCGAGCTCCAGCTGGCCCGGGCCCGGATGCTGGAGCGGACGGTACGGCTGCTCCAGTCCTGCCGCGCGATCACCGAGACGGACAGCCCGCAGGCCCGGGAGAAGCTGAGCGGCATGCCGTCCGCGCTGCGCTTCCCCAGTCCGCGGGCCGCCGCAGACTGGCTGCGCATCCGGCGGCCCGCCCTGCTGGCCTCCGCACGCCTCGCGGTGGCCGACGGCGAGCTGGACACCCTCGCCCGCCGGCTGATGTCCCAGCTGGTCAGGGCCCTGGCGGCGCATGTCGGCACGCAGGCCGCCGCGCCCGACCTGTACGGCGTGCACGGTCTGGTCCTGGATGTCGCCGAGCGGCGCGGGCTGCCCCGGGAGAAGGCCGCGGCGCTGCTGAACCTGGGCGATCTGGACGCGCAGACCGGCCGCACCCGGGAGGCGCTGGCCCGCTACCGGGCCGCGCTGGACGCCGGACGCGAGGCGAACGACCCGTACGCGACCGGCCGCGCGATGGAATCCGTAGGCGGCGCCTACCAGGAGCTGGGTGATCACGACCGGGCCGCCGACTGGTTCGGCCGGGCACTGGCCGACCGGCTGGCCCGGGGGGAGCGCCCGGAGGCCGCCCGGCTGTACGGCCGTATCGCCACCGCCCACACCTACGCCGGGCGCTACGGCGAGGCGCTCAGGAACTGGCGGGCCGCCCTCGCCGGCTACCGCAGGAGCGGTGATGTCGCCGCCAGCGCGCGGGCGTTGAGCGAGATCGCCCGGGTGCAGGAGTACGCCGGGCGGCCCGAGGAGTCGCTGCGCACCTGCCAGGAGGCGGTGGAGTGGGCGCGCCGCGCCGAGGACGTCCGGCTGCAGGCCGCGGTGCAGCTGCGGCTCGCCGACACCCTGGACCGGCTCGGGGACCCGGTGGCGGCCCGCCTGCACCGCGCCGCGGCGGAGCGCATGCTGGGTGAGGAGCCGCCGGAGGACGACGCAAGGCCGGAACAAGCCGCTAACGCCTGCGAAATCCGTACCGCATCCAGTGAAGATTGATGCAATGAAAGGCTAGACAGCCGGAACACCTTCATTAGACTGGCTCTGCCGCACGTTCTCCTGCGGTGTCTCCCGGTATGCCCCCGCATGTCTGGGTACGTCTTTAATGCACCCCCATACCCTCTGAGCCAAGGACCGTGATCGACGTGAAGGTCGGCATCCCCCGCGAGGTCAAGAACAACGAGTTCCGGGTGGCCATCACCCCCGCCGGCGTGCACGAGCTGGTGCGCAACGGCCACCAGGTCGTCATCGAGCGGGGCGCCGGCCTCGGCTCCTCGATCACGGACGAGGAGTACGTCTCCGCCGGTGCCGCCATCCTGGACACCGCGGACGAGGTCTGGGCCACCGCCGATCTGCTGCTGAAGGTCAAGGAGCCGATCGCGGAGGAGTACCACCGCCTGCGCAAGGACCAGACCCTCTTCACCTACCTGCACCTGGCCGCCTCCAAGGAGTGCACGGACGCGCTGCTGCAGTCCGGCACCACGGCCATCGCCTACGAGACCGTCGAGCTGCCGAGCCGCGCGCTGCCGCTGCTCGCCCCGATGTCGGAGGTGGCGGGCCGGCTGGCCCCGCAGGTCGGCGCCTACCACCTGATGCGCGCGGCCGGCGGCCGTGGCGTGCTGCCGGGCGGCGTCCCGGGCGTGACCCCGGCCAAGGCCGTCGTCATCGGCGGCGGTGTCTCCGGCTGGAACGCCACCCAGATCGCCGTCGGCATGGGCTTCGACGTGACCCTGCTCGACCGCGACATCAACAAGCTGCGCGAGGCCGACCGGATCTTCGGTACGAAGGTCAAGGCGATCATGTCCAACTCCTTCGAGCTGGAGAAGGCCGTCCTCGACGCCGACCTCGTCATCGGCGCGGTCCTCATCCCGGGCGCCAAGGCCCCGAAGCTGGTCACCAACGAGCTGGTCTCCCGGATGAAGCCGGGAAGTGTTCTTGTCGACATCGCGATCGACCAGGGCGGCTGCTTCGAGGACTCCCGTCCCACCACGCACGCCGAGCCGACCTTCCGCGTGCACAACTCGGTCTTCTACTGCGTCGCCAACATGCCGGGCGCGGTGCCGAACACCTCCACCAACGCCCTCACCAACGCCACGCTGCCGTACATCGTCTCGCTCGCCAACAACGGCTGGGTGGAGGCGCTGCGCCGCGACGCCGCGCTCGCCAAGGGTCTCAACACCCATGACGGCAAGGTCGTTTACAAGGAGGTCGCCGAGGCCCACGGCCTGGAGCACGTCGAGCTGGACTCGCTGCTCGGCTGACCCGCGAACAGGTGACGGCCGGCTGAGTCGTCAAGTCGCCACCAGGAAAAAGGCGATTCGTCAACACGTCTCGTCAACCACGCGCAACCGGCCGGACCTTGCCCGACAAGGTCCGGCCGGATGTGTGTATGGTCACTTTGCGACTCTCGGTCAACTCGCCTCGAACGTAACCCTTCGACCGATTCGCACACCGGTGAAACCTGCCGTGCGACGGCCGTACGCCCTTGACAGCGAGATGTTTCATTGCCGACGAATCCTGCCGGGTCCGGCGGATTGTGTTGCTGCGGACCGCCGACACGCCATAGAGTCGCCAACCGTCGGCATGGTGCCACGCTGACCTTGTCTAGAAGTTTCCTGGTCACCAAGGAGGTAAGACGACTTGTGAATGAGTCGACATTTTCTCCCGGGGGTGGTCAACCAGGAATGCCTGCACCGGGCCAGGGCCCCGCGGGATTCGAGGCTGTCGGCTCCGTCGCTGTGCGCACCTTCGCAGCCCACCAGAGTTCCGGTCCGCACGTGGCCCGGACAGCACACCAGAGCATGGATGGCCATCACGTGAACGCCATGGCCGGCGACGGAAGTGGCGCGCCCCACAACCACTTCGCCGACTACGACGAACTGCCCGAGGGGCACTTCTACGACCCCGACGCCGAGTACGAGCCCGATCCCGAGTACGCGGCCACGCTCGCGCCCGACGCGGCGCGCCAGCGCCGTGAGCGCGTCGGCCCGACCGGACGCCCGCTGCCGTACTTCCCGATCCCGGGCCCGCTGACCGACCACGGCCCCGCGAAGATCATCGCGATGTGCAACCAGAAGGGCGGCGTGGGCAAGACGACGTCGACCATCAACCTGGGCGCCGCGCTCGCGGAGTACGGCCGGCGTGTGCTGCTCGTGGACTTCGACCCGCAGGGCGCGCTGTCGGTCGGTCTGGGCGTCAACCCCATGGAGCTCGACCTCACCGTCTACAACCTGCTCATGGAGCGGGGCATGTCCGCGGACGAGGTCCTGCTGAAGACGGCGGTCCCCAACATGGACCTGCTGCCCTCCAACATCGACCTGTCGGCCGCCGAGGTCCAGCTGGTCTCCGAGGTCGCGCGCGAGTCGACGCTCCAGCGGGCGCTGAAGCCGCTGCTGCCCGACTACGACTACATCGTGATCGACTGTCAGCCCTCGCTCGGCCTGCTCACCGTCAACGCCCTGACGGCCGCTCACAAGGTGATCGTGCCGCTGGAGTGCGAGTTCTTCGCCCTGCGCGGTGTGGCCCTGCTGACCGAGACCATCGAGAAGGTCCAGGAGCGGCTCAACCCCGAGCTGGAACTCGACGGCATCCTCGCCACGATGTACGACTCGCGCACCGTGCACAGCCGTGAGGTGCTCGCCCGTGTCGTCGAGGCGTTCGACGACCACGTCTACCACACGGTCATCGGGCGCACGGTCCGCTTCCCGGAGACCACGGTCGCCGGTGAGCCGATCACCACGTACGCCTCCAACTCCGTCGGTGCCGCCGCCTACCGCCAGCTCGCCAGGGAGGTGCTCGCCCGGTGTCACGCCGAGTGAGTCTGCCCGGGGCCGACGAACTGTTCCGCACGACCGGGGGGATGGCGCTGCAGCCGTCCACGCCCCGGCGCGGGACCAACGGTGAGGCCCGGGTGCCGACTCCCGCGGGGGAGAGCGACGAGGTGGCCGCCGCCGAGGACGCACCGCAGTCGGTGCCCGTCCAGAGCGGTGACGGGGAGGGCGCGGAGCACGTGGCCGCGGAGGCCGAGCCGGCCGACGCCGGCGAGTCCCGCACCCGCCCGGCGCGCCGGCAGGCGGCGCAGGAAGGTTCTGCCGCCGCGCAGCCGCGCAAGCGCGGGCGGGCGGCGACCCGGCGGCCCAGCGGACGCGAGCGGCACGACGAGAAGATCACCGTGTACGTCTCGGCCGAGGAGCTGATGGACCTGGAGCACGCGCGTCTCGTGCTCCGCGGCGAGCACGGGCTCGCGGTGGACCGCGGGCGGATCGTCCGCGAGGCGGTGGCCGTGGTCCTGGCCGACCTGGAGTCCCGCGGGGACGCGAGCATCCTCGTACGCCGGCTGCGCGGGCGGTAGCGGTAGCCTGCGGGGGCTATGACCTCGAACGGAGCCCCTGCCCCCGGCGCACCTGCCGGTCGTCGGCGTGCGCTGGGGCGGGGCCCGGGCGCCGCGCCGGCCGAACCGGTCGCCACACCTGCCGAGGCTCTGGAACCGGCTCCCGCCGAGGGGGCTGCACCGGCTCCCGTCGAGGCTCCCGAAGCGGTACGCGTCGAGGCTCCTGAACCGGTACGCGCCGAAGCCGCCGGACCGGCTCCCGCCGAGGCTCCGGAACGGCGGCTGTCCGAGCCCGAGCCGCCCGGGGTTCCTTCCGGCGAGCCCGAAGCCGAAGTGCCCCAGCAGCCCCAGGAGCCGTCCCGAGGGCACCGCGACGGCCAGGAGACCCGAGAGCCCGAGGAATCCCCCGACGGCGTCTTCAAGGTCCGTCTCGCGAACTTCGAGGGCCCCTTCGACCTGCTCCTCCAGCTGATCTCCAGGCACAAGCTGGACGTCACCGAGGTCGCCCTGTCGAAGGTCACCGACGAGTTCATGGCGCACATCCGGGCCATGGGACCCGACTGGGACCTGGACCAGACCACCGAGTTCCTCGTCGTCGCCGCCACGCTGCTCGACCTCAAGGCCGCCCGGCTGCTGCCCGCCGCCGAGGTGGAGGACGAGGCCGACCTGGCCCTGCTGGAGGCCCGGGACCTGCTGTTCGCCCGGCTGCTCCAGTACCGCGCGTACAAGCAGGTCGCGGACATCTTCAACCAGCGGCTCGACGACGAGGCGCGGCGCCATCCCCGTACGGTCGGTCTCGAACCCCAGCACGCCGAGCTGCTCCCCGAGGTCGTCATCAGCATCGGTGCCGAGGGCTTCGCCAGGCTCGCGGTCAAGGCGATGCAGCCCAGGCCCAGGCCGCAGGTCTACGTCGACCACATCCACGCCCCGCTGGTCAGCGTGCAGGAGCAGGCCGGGATCGTCATCGCCCGGCTGCGGGAGCTGGGCGAGGCCAGCTTCCGGGCGCTCGTCGAGGACACCGACGACACGCTCACCGTCGTCGCCCGGTTCCTGGCCCTGCTGGAGCTGTACCGGGAGAAGGCCGTCGCCCTGGAGCAGGAGGCCGCGCTCGGGGAGCTGACCGTGCGCTGGACCGGCGGGGACGCGGACGCGGCGCCCATGGTCACCGACGAGTTCGACCGGCCGCCCGAGCCGCCCAAGGAGGAGGAGAAGCCGTGAGTGAGCAGACCGCCGAGGTCCCGGCCGGGCTGCGGACCGTCGCCGACCTCGACCTCAAGCCCGCCCTGGAGGCGATGCTCATGGTCGTGGACGAGCCCGCCACCGAGGAGCACCTGGCGAGGATCCTGGAGCGGCCCCGGCGGCAGATCGCGGACGCCCTGCGCGAGCTGGCCGACGAGTACACGATGCAGAACCGGGGCTTCGAGCTGCGGTTCGTCGCGGGCGGCTGGCGCTTCTACACCCGCGCCGCCTACGCGCCGGCCGTCGAGCGGCTGGTCCTGGACGGCCAGACCGCCCGGCTCACCCAGGCCGCGCTGGAGACCCTCGCGGTCGTCGCCTACCGCCAGCCGGTCAGCCGCAGCCGGGTCTCCGCCGTGCGCGGGGTGAACTGCGACGGCGTGATGCGCACCCTCCTCCAGCGCGGTCTGGTCGAGGAGGCGGGCACGGAACCCGAAACAGGTGCGATCCTGTACAGGACGACGAACTACTTCCTGGAGCGGATGGGCCTGCGCGGCCTGGACGAGCTTCCGGAGCTCGCGCCCTTCCTCCCCGAGGCGGAGGCGATCGAGGGCGAGACCCAGGAGGGGGTCCCGTCGTTCGACCCGGACGCGCCCGACGCGCCCGGCGGTCAGGACGCAGACGACTAAGACGGAAACCTTGATGCGAAGCAGCGGCAGCGGCAAGAGCGGCGGGCGCGGTAACCACCGCGGTGCCGGCAACGACAGGGACCAGAAGCAGGGGCAGGGACGGCCCCGCAAGCCCCGCCCCGAGGAGCGCCGCTACGACGTGGGCCCGGGAGCCACCAAGGACGGACCCAAGTCCGGGCGCGGCGGTGCCGCGCGGGGCGGCGCCAAGGGCGGCCCGAAGCAGACCCGGCAGGGCGGCCGTACGGCCCCGGCGCGCTCCCGTGAGTACGAGACGCGGGTCGAGGAGCGCAACCGCGAGCGGTACGCCGGCAAGAAGGACATCAAGCTGCCCAAGACCTTCCCCGGCGCCGAGCAGGAGGGCGAGCGGCTGCAGAAGGTGCTGGCGCGCGCCGGCTACGGCTCCCGGCGGGCCTGCGAGGAGCTGATCGACCAGGCCAGGGTCGAGGTGAACGGCGAGATCGTCACCGAGCAGGGCAAGCGCGTGGACCCGGAGAAGGACGAGGTCAAGGTCGACGGCCTGACGGTCGCGACCCAGTCGTACCAGTTCTTCTCGCTGAACAAGCCCGCGGGCGTGGTGTCCACCATGGAGGACCCGGAGGGCCGGCAGTGCCTCGGTGACTACGTCACCAACCGCGAGACCCGGCTCTTCCACGTCGGCCGGCTGGACACCGAGACCGAGGGCGTCATCCTGCTCACCAACCACGGCGAGCTGGCGCACCGGCTGACCCACCCCAAGTACGGCGTGAAGAAGACGTACCTCGCGGCCATCGTGGGCCCGATCCCGCGCGACCTCGGCAAGCGCCTGAAGGACGGCATCCAGCTGGAGGACGGCTACGCGCGCGCGGACCACTTCCGGGTGGTCGAGCAGACCGGCAAGAACTACCTGGTCGAGGTGACCCTGCACGAGGGCCGCAAGCACATCGTGCGCCGCATGCTGGCGGAGGCGGGCTTCCCGGTGGAGAAGCTGGTGCGCACCGCCTTCGGGCCGATCACCCTGGGCGACCAGAAGTCCGGCTGGCTGCGCCGGCTGTCGAACACCGAGGTCGGCATGCTGATGAAGGAAGTCGACCTCTAAAGCGCCTTGCCGTGATCACCGTCCCCCTTTATTGTCATGGTGACGATAAAGGGGGACGACGCATATGCCCAAGCAGCCGGCGACCGGAGCACTCCTCGGCCTCGCCCTCGGGGACGCCCTCGGCTACCCGACCGAGTTCAAGACCGTGCCGCTGATCCTGTCGATGTTCGGGCCCTGGCGGGAGCTGGAGCTGTCGCAGCGCGCCCGGGTCTCCGACGACACCCAGATGACCCTCGCCGTCGGCCGGGCGCTCGCCACCGCCATGGAGCGCGGCTTCCTCGCCCCGAAGCGTCTGGAGCGGTCGCTGCGCGAGGAGTTCGTGGACTGGTACCAGTCGCCCGAGAACAACCGGGCGCCGGGCAACACGTGTCTGCGGGCCTGCGAGCTGCTCAAGGCGGAGGGCCGCGCCTGGCAGGACGCCAGTCGGATCGGCTCCAAGGGCTGCGGCGCCAACATGCGGGTCGCCCCGATCGGCCTCGCCCCCGGCCTGAGCGGCGAACAGCGCGCCGGTGCCGCCCAGTTGCAGGCCGCGCTCACCCACGGCCACCCCACCGCGCTGGCCGCCTCCGACCTCACCGCCCACGCCGTCCACCTGCTCGCCCGGGGCGCCGACCCGGCCGGACTGGTCGGGCACCTGCGCTCCTACGCCCTGGACAACCGCACCCGCTACCACCACACCTGGCTCGGCGACCTGTGGACCCGTTCCCAGGACCCCGGCCCCGAGCAGTTCGTCGCGCGCGGCTGGGACGAGTGCCTGGAGATCCTCGGCCGGCTCCAGGAGGCCGTACGGACCGTCTCCCCGGAGACCGACCCGTGCCTGGCCACCGGCGAGGGCTGGATCGCCGAGGAGGCCCTCGCCACCGGGCTGCTGTGCTTCCTGCTCTTCCCCGACGAGCCCGTCACCGCCCTGCGCCGCGCCGCCTGCACCGCCGGCGACTCCGACTCCGTCGCCTGCCTCACCGGCGCCTTCGCGGGTGCCTGGCTGGGCGCGGAGGCCTGGCCCGCCGACTGGGCGGAGCGGATCGAGTACCGAGGCGACCTGTCGGCCCTGGGAGCGCTCTGGGACGCTTAGGCCCGTGATCGACGACCTCGACATCGACCTGACAGCCGGAGGAGACCCGCTCGCGGGCCTGGGTCCGGTACGGCGTCGAGCTGGGCCCCATCACCCACGACCTGCGCACGTTCGTCCGGCTGATGCTCCGCCGCGACGGCCACGTGCTGGAGCAGCTGCTCTCGCCCCTGGTCGTGCACACCTCCGCCGCGCACCGGGAGCTGGCCGCCCTGGCCCCCGGCGTCCACCAGCCACCACGCCCGCCACTACCGCCAGGACGAGGTCGGCGGCCCGCCTGTCCGCCCGAGCTGACAGCCGCCAGGCGGGAGCGCCGAACACGGCACGGCCGACGTCGACCGCGAGCGCGTGGAGGCCGACGTGGAGCGGCTGCACGACGTGCTCGACGGCGCGCAGGCCGGTCAGCCCTGCCCGAAGCGGCCGGCGCCCACGACGCCCTGCACGACCTGGTGGTCCGGCTCCGCCTGGCGGGCCGAGTCCCGGCGCACCCGGTACAGGAAGGCGGCCACGCGCGCGTGGTCCGGCTCCGGCGGCAGCGGGCTGCCCCGCAGGGCCTCCTCGGTCCCGGCCGCCAGCCGGGCCATCCACGCCTCCACCTCGGCCCACGGCACCTCGCCGCGCTTCACCGCCAGCAGGGGCTCGCGCCGCTCACCGACGTCGATCCGCAGCTCTCCGGTGCGCAGCAGGTCCCGGGCGCTCATCAGCAGGCGCAGCAGGTGCATCGCGTGCTTCCAGCGCGGGGCGCCCGTGGCGCGGATGCCGGCGTCCAGTTTCCGCCGCTGGCCGAGCGCGTAGCGCGTGAAGGTGTCGTACGCCCGCCGGGACAGGAAGGCGCGGCGCAGGGACAGCAGTTCGCGGCCGGTGTCGTCCAGGTGCTCCACCAGAGGGGAGTGCAGGCACTCCAGGATGTTCGGGTTGCCGCGCAGCGCCAGCTCGCAGAACCGTTCCAGCTCCCAGGAGAACTGCTCCTCGCCCGGCCCCTCCACATGCGTCGGCGGCTTCTCGAACCGCCAGAACAACGGGGTCGGGGCGAGGAACACCCCGCGCCGGTCGGTGTCGCTGGCCTCCGTCGCCAGGCCGAAGGCGCGGGAGCCCATGACACAGGCGTAGATCGTGTGGTCGCGTACCAGGTCCTGCGGCTGCATCCCCGGAGCGTACGCGGCACCCTCAGGTCAGGCGGATCGAATTTCCGTCCACCGTGATCGAGCGCTCGGGCAGCGGTCTGGTCGCGGGACCGTGGGCCACCGAACCGTCGTCGATCCGGAACCTGCTGCCGTGGCAGGGGCAGTCGATGGTGCCGTCCGCCACCGCGTTCACCATGCAGCCCTGGTGCGTGCAGACCGCCGAGAACGCCTTGAAGTCACCCTTCTTCGGCTGGGTGACCACCACCTTCTGCGCCGTGAACACCATGCCGCCGCCCTCCGGGATGTCACCCGTCCGCGCCAGCACCGTCCCGCCGGTGGCCGCCGCATCCTGCCCGGCCGCGGATGCCGATGCCGACACCGAGTCCGGCGCCGACGACGCCGACGCCGTGGCGCCGCCTCCGTCCTTGCCGCCGCACCCCACGCATCCCAGGGCGAGCGCACCGGCGCCCGTGGCGACAACCGTCCGCCGTGTAGCCGGCTGGGGCATGTCAGACCTCCGTACAGACGTACATATCGGTGGATACAGGACTCCGCGCATCGTCTCAGCGACCGAGCGGCGCACACCGGTCCCGCGCGGGCTGACTAGGCTGGACGGACCAAGAACCAGACACGCATGTCAGCGAGGAGCAGCACCGTGGCGGTACGAGCGGTCCGGGGGGCCGTCCAGCTGGAGCGGGACGAGGCCGGCCACATGGAGGAGCGGGTCGGGGCGCTGCTCACCGCCGTCCTGGAACGGAACGGGCTGACCGCCGACGACCTGATCAGCATCTGGTTCACGGCCACCCCCGACCTGCACAGCGACTTCCCGGCCGCCGCCGCCCGCAAGCTCGGCCTCGTGGACGTCCCCCTCATCTGCGCCCAGGAACTGGACGTCGAGGGCGCCATGCCCCGGGTCGTACGGATCCTCGCGCACATCGAGTCGGACCAGCCCCGCGCCGGCATCGCCCACGTCTACCTCGGCGCCGCCGCGGCCCTGCGCAAGGACATCGCCCAGTGAGAACCGCACTCGTCATCGGAACCGGCCTGATCGGCACCTCCGCCGCCCTGGCCCTCGTCCGGCGCGGGGTGACCGTCCACCTCGCCGACCACGACCCCGAGCAGGCCCGCACCGCGGCCGCGCTGGGCGCCGGCACCGACGAGGCCCCCGAGGGCCCGGTCGACCTGGCGATCGTGGCCGCCCCGCCCGCCCACGTGGCCCGGGTGCTCGCCGACGCCATGCGCCGCGGCGTGGCCCGCGGCTACCTGGACGTCGCCAGCGTCAAGGGCGGCCCCCGCCGCGAGCTGGAGGCGCTCGGCCTGGACCTCACCGCGTACATCGGCAGCCATCCCATGTCGGGCCGGGAGAAGTCCGGGCCGCTGGCCGCCACCGGCGACCTCTTCGAGGGCCGCCCCTGGGTGCTCACCCCGACCCGGGACACCGACACCGAGGTGCTGAACCTCGCCCTGGAACTGGTCTCGCACTGCCGGGCCGTCCCGGTCGTCATGGACGCCGACGCCCACGACCGCGCCGTCGCCCTCGTCTCCCACATGCCCCACCTGGTGTCCAGCATGGTCGCCGCGCGCCTGGAGCATGCCGAGGAGGCCGCCGTACGCCTGTGCGGGCAGGGCATCCGGGACGTGACCCGGATCGCCGCCTCCGACCCACGCATGTGGATCGACATCCTGTCCGCGAACCCGGGGCCGGTCGCCGACCTGCTCTCCGACGTCGCCGCCGACCTGGACGAGACGGTCCGGGCGCTGCGCGCCCTGCAGTCCTCCGACGAGGACAAGCGCAGCGAGGGCAGCGCCGGCATCGAGGACGTGCTGCGCCGCGGGAACGCGGGCCAGGTGCGGGTACCCGGCAAGCATGGCAGCGCCCCGCGCGCGTACGAGACCGTCGTCGTCCTCATCGACGACCAGCCCGGCCAGCTCGCCCGGATCTTCGCGGACGCGGGCCGGGCCGGGGTCAACATCGAGGACGTCCGGATCGAGCACGCCACGGGGCAGCAGGCCGGTCTCGTCCAGCTGAGCGTGGAGCCGAAGGCGGCGGGGGCGCTGACCGCCGCGCTGCGGGAGCGCGGCTGGGCCCTGCGGCAGTAGCGCCACCCGCACGCGTCCGGACGAGTGACCCGCACCCAGTAACCTTGTGCGGGGCGCTCTCGCTCCCCGCCTCCCGACCGCACCGCACCAGGAAGGTGTCCCCCCGTGGAAAACGGCGCCGCCCCGACCGCCAAGCCCGTGATCGTCGCGATCGACGGTCCCTCCGGCACGGGCAAGTCGAGCACGTCGAAGGCCGTGGCCGCGCAGCTCGGCCTCAGCTACCTGGACACCGGTGCCCAGTACCGGGCGATCACCTGGTGGATGGTGACCAACGGCATCGACCTGGAGGACCCGACCGCCATCGCCGCCGTCGCCGGCAAGCCGGAGATCGTCTCCGGCACCGACCCAGCCGCCCCGACCATCATGGTCGACGGCGTCGACGTCGCCGGCCCGATCCGCACCCAGGAGGTCACCTCCAAGGTCAGCGCGGTCAGCGCGGTGCCCGAGGTACGCACCCGGATCACCGAGCTGCAGCGCTCGCTGGCCGCCGCCGCGGAGCACGGCATCGTGGTCGAGGGCCGGGACATCGGTACGACCGTCCTGCCGGACGCCGACCTGAAGATCTTCCTCACCGCCTCCCCGGAGGCCCGTGCGGCCCGCCGCAGCGGCGAGCTGAAGGGTGCCGACATCCACGCCACCCGCGAGGCCCTGATCAAGCGGGACGCGGCCGACTCCAGCCGCAAGACCTCGCCGCTCGCCAAGGCCGACGACGCGGTCGAGGTGGACACCACCGAGCTGACTCTCGCCCAGGTCATCGAGTGCGTCGTCACCCTGGTCGAGGAGAAGCGAGCCGGGAAGTGACCGAGCCGTCCGTGCCCTCGGAACGGGGGGCCGAGGTCGGGCGGCGCATCGGCGTCGGCCTGATGTACGGCCTGTGGAAGCCGCGCGTGCTCGGCGCCTGGAAGGTGCCGGCCACCGGCCCGGTGATCCTCGCCGTGAACCACTCCCACAACATCGACGGCCCGATGGTCATGGGCGTGGCGCCCCGCCCCACCCACTTCCTGATCAAGAAGGAGGCCTTCGTCGGCCCGCTGGACGCCTTCCTGACCGGCATCGGCCAGCTGAAGGTGGACCGCACGGCCGCCGACCGCACCGCGATCAGCCAGGCCCTCGGCGTGCTGGCGGCCGGGGGAGTGCTGGGCATCTTCCCGGAGGGCACCCGGGGCGAGGGCGACTTCGCCTCGCTGCGCGCCGGGCTCGCCTACTTCGCGGTGCGCGGCGGGGCACCGATCGTGCCCGTGGCCGTCCTGGGAAGCTCCGGGCGGCCCGGACGGTTGACAAAGGCGCTGCCCCCGCTGCGCTCCCGGATCGACGTCGTCTTCGGCGACCCGTTCGAGGCGGGCGACGGTTCCGGGCGGCGTACGCGCAAGGCGCTGGACGAGGCGACCGAGCGCATCCAGAAGCAGCTCACCAGCCACCTGGAAAACGCCAGGCGCCTGACCGGGCGCGAGAGCGACACTTGAGTAGTGGATCAGCCCATGCGGGGCTTTTCCACCGATCACCACGAATGAACGACGAGGTACGGACTTCATGAACGACGACATCCAGCCCGGCGACTCGGCTGAGCACGAGTACGACCACGGGGCTCTCGGCGACGCCGAGTACGCGGAGTTCATGGAGCTCGCCGCGGAAGAGGGCTTCGACATCGAGGACGTCGAAGGCGCCATCGAGGCGGCGGGCCACGGTCCGCTGCCCGTGCTCGCCGTCGTCGGCCGCCCCAATGTCGGCAAGTCGACCCTGGTGAACCGGATGATCGGCCGCCGCGAGGCGGTCGTGGAGGACCGGCCGGGCGTCACCCGCGACCGCGTCACCTACGAGGCCGAGTGGGCCGGCCGCCGCTTCAAGGTCGTCGACACCGGCGGCTGGGAGCAGGACGTCCTCGGTATCGACGCCTCCGTGGCGGCGCAGGCCGAGTACGCGATCGAGGCGGCCGACGCGGTCGTCTTCGTGGTCGACGCCAAGGTCGGCGCGACCGACACCGACGAGGCGGTCGTCCGGCTGCTGCGCAAGGCCGGCAAGCCGGTCGTGCTCTGCGCCAACAAGGTCGACGGCCCGAGCGGCGAGGCCGACGCGGCCTACCTGTGGAACCTCGGACTCGGCGAGCCCCACCCGGTCTCGGCCCTGCACGGCCGCGGCACCGGCGACATGCTCGACGCCGTCCTGGAGGTCCTGCCCAACGCCCCCGAGCAGTCCTTCGGCACCGCGATCGGCGGCCCCCGCCGCATCGCCCTGATCGGCCGCCCGAACGTCGGCAAGTCCTCGCTGCTGAACAAGGTGGCCGGCGAGGAGCGGGTCGTCGTCAACGAGCTGGCGGGCACCACCCGCGACCCGGTCGACGAGATGATCGAACTGGGCGGCAAGACCTGGAAGTTCGTGGACACCGCGGGCATCCGCAAGCGGGTCCACCTCCAGCAGGGAGCCGACTACTACGCCTCGCTGCGCACGGCGGCCGCCGTGGAGAAGGCCGAGGTCGCCGTCGTCCTGATCGACGCCTCCGAGAACATCTCCGTGCAGGACCAGCGGATCGTCACCATGGCGGTCGAGGCGGGCCGCGCGCTGGTCCTCGCCTTCAACAAGTGGGACACCCTCGACGAGGAGCGCCGCTACTACCTGGAGCGGGAGATCGAGACCGAGCTGGGCCAGGTCGCCTGGGCGCCCCGGGTCAACGTCTCGGCGCGCACCGGCCGGCACATGGAGAAGCTGGTCCCGGCGATCGAGACCGCGCTGGCCGGCTGGGAGACGCGCGTCCCCACGGGCCGCCTGAACGCCTTCCTCGGCGAGCTGGTCTCGGCCCACCCGCACCCCATCCGGGGCGGCAAGCAGCCGCGCATCCTGTTCGGCACGCAGGCCGGCACCAAGCCCCCGCGGTTCGTGCTCTTCGCCTCCGGCTTCATCGAGGCCGGCTACCGGCGCTTCATCGAGCGCCGGCTGCGCGAGGAGTTCGGCTTCGAGGGCACCCCGATCCACATCTCGGTGCGGGTGCGCGAGAAGCGCGGCGCGAAGAAGAAGTAACGGCGGTACGACGTCAAGGGCGGCCCCCCGGATGGCCGGGGGGCCGCCCTTCACGTCCGGGTGCCGGTCAGGCGCCCCGGCGCTGTCCCGGCGGCAGGGCCGCGGCCGGGACGTGCTGCATCCCGGTCTCCTGCGGCCGGCCGAGCGTGCCGACCCGCTGCCACTGCGACTGCTGCCGGGCGCTGTAGGCCCCCGCGCTGTAGGCGCTGTACGAGCTGCTGAACGAACCCGGCCGATGGCTGCCGTACGTGCCCGAGGCGTCCGGGAGGTCCCCGAAGGCGCTGAACCTCAGCTCCTCCTCGCCGCTGCGGTCACCGGGCAGCGTGCGGAACGTCTTGACCCACTCCGCGTAGAGCGAGTCGTAGATCGGCGTGGCCGACGGTCCACCGGCGGGCTCGTGCGCCGCTCGGGCGGACGGCACGGACGAGAAGGACCGGCGGGGAGGAGTGTCGTATGCGTGCACGTATGTCCAAACGACGGGAACGTCAAAGGGATGCGGTCCCGCAACCCCTGAGGGTCAGGATCCGCAGCCGCCGCCCGGTGGGCGGATGTCACGTACCGGCGAGAGGGAGTGCCATGGCGACCAACTTCCCGTTGGCGGCGGCCTTGTCCAGCGCGTCCCGCAGCAGGTCCTCCCGGGGCTGACGGCCGATCGAGCCCACCGGCGCCGCGAACATCAGCACCTGCTGGTGCTTGTTGGCGGCGGCCCGCCAGCTGTCGGTCACCTGCAGCGGCTGGTGCGCCTGCCACCAGGCCACCGGCTGCCCTCCGTTCGCCGAGGGCTGCAGCACCGCGTGCAGCTGGCCCATGGCCAGCAGGACGGACCAGCCGTGCAGCACCGGAGGGACGGACGTCAGCTCGGTCACCGGCATGAAGCCCTGCTCGATGAGGAGCGGAAGGAAGTCGTCGCCGGCCGTGGCGGCGCCCGGGCGGGCGATCGGCGAGGTCGGCTCCACGACGAGCGCCGGGTGCAACTCGCCGTCGATGAGGACGAGTCCGCTGGTCACACCGAGGACGGCCTGCTCGGGCACGGCCTTTCGCGGTTCGCCGCCGGCCATGCCTCCGATGGACCGGACGGCGCCCTGCAACTGCTCCTCCGTCACCTGGACGACCTGCGAGGGAAGGCAGCTGGCGTGGGCGAAGGCGAGGACGGCGGTCTCGTCGCCGACGAAGAGAACGGTGCTGGTGCGCTCCTGCTCGGAGTCGCCCGGGGTGCGGCAGGACGTGCAGTCGTAACTGCCCGGGGCGTTCTCTCCGGCGAGCAGCCGGTCGGCTTCTTCGTCGCCGATCTCGGCGCGTACGGCGTCGCTGACGTCGAGCATGCGCGGCACGGTGGCTCCCTCGGGATGCGGTGCTGGGGTCGGCCGGGTGGCTCCCGGCCGATGAGCCCCGGCGCTCAGGGCTCATGAAGGAGACAACGGGTGTCCTGTGGTGGGAGTCACGCCCCGAGGGGGACCGGTTCGAACCATCCCCCGCACAGGGTCACTTTGCGCAACGAATCGAACTCGAACCGTCAACTTCGCGCACGGTCAAGGAACTTGAGTGGGTGATGTGGGTCACGGTTTACCCCGGACGGTGGTCGATAAATCAGGAAATCAGTGCATGTAGTGGGTGACCGAAAATCGACGATACCTGCGGTAACGGCCAACTGGCCTGGAGCAACGGTGAGTTGGTTGATCCGAGCCGCTCGCCCTCCTTACATTCCTCCGCCGTGTGCAACGAGCACCGCTCGGGTACGTCCGCCGGCCGGCACCAGGCAGAGCCGAATCGCCGACACCGGTCACGGCGGGCGGGGCGGGCGCGAGGAACCGCGGTCCTACGCGGTGAGCCGCGCCCCGCCTTGGGGGAGCCCGGGTTCGTGGAGAGGGAACCACATGTCCGACTGTGCCGATACCACCCGCAACACCGCCCGTCCCGACGGCGCCCGCAAGGGCCGTACGACGGCCGCGCTCGCCGGAGCCGCGCTGCTGGCCCCGCTGGGACTGCTGGCCGCGACCGGCAACGCCGCCGCGGCGGACAACGGAGTGTGGGACCGCATCGCCCAGTGCGAGAGCGGCGGCAACTGGCACATCAACACCGGCAACGGCTACTACGGCGGACTCCAGTTCTCCGCCTCGACCTGGCGCGCGTACGGCGGCACCGCCTACGCCCCGACGGCCGACCAGGCCTCCAGGAGCGCGCAGATCGCCGTCGCCACCAAGGTCCAGGGCGCCCAGGGCTGGGGCGCCTGGCCGGTCTGCTCGGCCCGGGCCGGGGCCTCCGGCGCCGCCCCGGCCGCCGCCCACACCGGCTCCTCCGGCACGACGGCGGCCTCCCGCGGCGAGGCGACGACGCGGTCCGCCCCCGTGCGGTCCGCCCCGTCGAAGGCGCCGGAACGCCCGGCGGCCACCACCGGGCGCGCGGCCCCGCACGGTGACTACACCGTCCGCGAGGGCGACACCCTGAGCACCATCGCCGCCCGGCACGGCACCACCTGGCAGCGGATCTACGCCGCCAACAAGGCCGTCATCGGCGACGACCCCGACCTGATCGTGCCCGGCCAGCGCCTCGCGCTCTGAGCGCCGGGCCTGACGTGGCCGGTGGCCGCCGTCCCCGCCGGGACAGCGGCCGCCGGCCACCCCGGGTCCCGTCCCGTGCCGCAGACCGGTCCGGGCGACGCCTCAGACCTGATGCCCCTTCGGCTCGGGCTGTGGGGCCCGGGCCGCGTACTCCGGGTGGTGCAGGTCGAACGCCGGGGACTCCGAGCGGATCCGGGGCAGGGTGACGAAGTTGTGCCGGGGCGGCGGGCAGGAGGTCGCCCACTCCAGCGAGCGGCCCCAGCCCCAGGGGTCCTCGGCCTCGACGCGCTCGCCGTACCGGGCGGTCTTCCAGACGTTGTAGAGGAACGGCAGCGTGGACAGGCCGAGCAGGAAGGCGCCGATCGTGGACACGGTGTTGAGGGCGGTGAAGCCGTCGGTCGCCAGATAGTCGGCGTACCGGCGGGGCATGCCCTCGGCGCCCAGCCAGTGCTGCACCAGGAAGGTGGTGTGGAAGCCCACGAACAGGGTCCAGAACTGGATCTTCCCGAGCCGCTCGTCCAGCATCTTGCCGGTGAACTTCGGCCACCAGAAGAAGAGGCCCCCGAAGACCGCGAAGACGACCGTGCCGAAGACCACGTAGTGGAAGTGGGCGACGACGAAGTACGAGTCCGTGACGTGGAAGTCCAGCGGCGGGGACGCCAGGATCACCCCGGTCAGCCCGCCGAACAGGAACGTCACCAGGAAGCCCGTGGCCCACAGCATCGGCGTCTCGAAGGACAGCGAGCCCTTGATCATCGTGCCGGTCCAGTTGAAGAACTTCACCCCCGTCGGCACCGCGATCAGGAACGACATGAGGGAGAAGAACGGCAGCAGCACGGCGCCGGTCGCGAACATGTGGTGCGCCCACACCACGATCGACAGCCCGGTGATCGCCATCGTGGCGCCGACCAGGGTCAGATAGCCGAAGATCGGTTTCCGGCTGAACACCGGGATGATCTCCGTGATGATCCCGAAGAACGGCAGCGCGATGATGTACACCTCGGGATGCCCGAAGAACCAGAACAGGTGCTGCCACAGCAGCGCCCCGCCGTTCGCCGCCTCGAACACCTGCGAGCCGAACCGGCGGTCCGCCTCCAGCACCAGCAGCGCCGCCGCCAGCACCGGGAACGCCAGCAGGATCAGGATCGACGTGAACAGCGTGTTCCAGGTGAAGATCGGCATCCGGAACATCGTCATGCCCGGCGCGCGCATCCCGATGATGGTGGTGATGAAGTTGACGGCGCCGAGGATCGTCCCGAAGCCGGACAGGGCCAGGCCCATGATCCACAGGTCCGGGCCGACGCCGGGGGAGTGCGTGAGGTCGTTGAGCGGTGCGTAGGCGAACCAGCCGAACGCGGCCGGGCCGCCGGGCACCAGCAGCGAGCCCAGCACGATCAGCCCGCCGAACGCGAACAGCCAGTACGAGAGCATGTTCAGACGCGGGAAGGCCACGTCCGGGGCGCCTATCTGCAACGGCATCAGCTCGTTGGCGAACCCCGCGAAGCTCGGTGTCGCGAACAGCAGCAGCATGATCGTGCCGTGCAGCGTGAACAGCTGGTTGTACTGGTCGTTGTTCATGATCTGGAGACCGGGCCGGGCGAGTTCCGCGCGCATCAGCAGCGCCATGACCCCGCCCGCCAGGAAGAACCCGAACCCGGTGATCAGGTACAGATGGCCGATCTTCTTGTGGTCGGTGGTGGTGAGCCAGTCCACCACCAGCCGGCCGCCCCGCACCGGCCCTGCCGTCACCCCTGCCGTCTCGGTCGCCATCGCTCGCCCCTTCGCATCATCGCGCCCGGGCCCGCCCAGCCCGCGGCACGCGTACCCGCGAGCTGCCGTCATGATGCGCGCCGGGCCCGCGCTCCGGCAGGGGGCGTCCGGCGGTTGTGTGCCGGATCCGTGAAATTCCCATGGGGCGTCAGCCGGCGTACCGACGCGCCGGATTGCCCGGGGAATCGCATCCCGGACCCGCCCCGATCACCGGCTCCGGCCCTTTACACCGGGAAATTCGGAGCGGCTCTCCGACACGCGCGAATTCTGTCCGATTACCCCGGTAAGTCGAACGAAAACCCCCGTTCGTGTGACGGAGTTCGAGTAAAACGCGGTCCGCCGGCTGTGACAGAAGTGTGACGGGGGACTGACCCTTCTCTTACCCGGGGTGCCGGACTAGCGTGGCCGCATGGCACCGATTCCCACTCCGCCCGCGGAGCCCCAGGACAGTCCGGACGGGTACGTCGGCCTCGACGCCGAGCACGCCCAGCGGCTCGCTCGGGAGCGGGGCTGGTCGCCGGTACGGGCCCTGCCGCCGGGCGCGGTCATCACCATGGAGTACCGGGCCGGACGGCTGAACTTCGAGGTACGGGACGGCCGGGTGGCCCGCGCCTGGAAGGGCTGACCCCCCCCTCGCGGCCCGGACGCGCATGCGGCGAAGGCCCCGCTCCTCTTCCGGGGAGCGGGGCCTTCGCCGTGGCGCGGGGGTGGTGGTGCGTACCGGGACCCCGGCGTCTTTCCCGCCGTCAGCCGCCGGTGAGGGGGCGGGCCGGCTGGGACGTGCCGCGCGGGAGGCGGTCGGTGTGCGGGAGCCGGTCGGCGTGCGGCGGGCGGCGGGCGGCGGCTGCCCGCGGGGGTGACCGGGGTGCGCTCCGAACGGGTCGTGTGCGGTCCCGGCGCCAGGTGCGCCAGGCCCCGCGAGGCCCGGGTCGGGGAGACCGGCTCGCGGGCCGGCACCGGCTGCCCGGCCGGCGCGCCGCGGGTCTTGAGCAGCACCGGCCTGACCGGGACGGCCGGTTCGGGCGCGGGCAGGCCACGGCGTGTGCGCCAGCGGTCGCGCAGGTCGAAGAGCCACAGCTCCGCCTGGGTGACCAGCGGCTCGAACCAGGGCAGCGCGAGCAGGATCAGCAGACCCGCGGCCCAGCCCAGCAGAACGTCGCTCAGCCAGTGCGTACCGAGGTAGACGGTGGTGAGGCCGACGCCGAGCGAGGTGACCGCGGAGAGGGCCGACAGCCAGCGCCGCGCTCTCGGGCTGGAGGCCAGATACGCCAGGATTCCCCAGGTCACCACCGCGTTGGCGGTGTGGCCGCTGGGGAATATATCGCCGCCCAGGCCCATCTCGTTCGAGCCGATCACGGTGGCGTAGTGCGGACCGAGCCGGCCCATGCCGAGCTTGGCGGCGCCGACCGTGATGTTCAGCAGCAGCAGGGAGGCGGCCAGGGTGAGCAGCGGGCGGAGGGTGTGCTGCCGCCAGGAGCGCCAGCCGAGCCAGGCCGCGACCATCACGGCGGTGGGGCCGCGCTGGCCCAGCACCACGTAGTAGTCGAGGAACGCGTGGATCTCCGGCCACTGCTGGTACGGCCGGAAGAACATGACCTGCCAGTCCAGCCGGACCAGCCAGGAGGTGGTCACCACGGCCCACACGATCGCCAGGTAGAAAGCCAGGGTCGCCGAGAACAGGACGACCCGGTGCCGGCTCATCCTCGGCACATCGATGTGAGCCGGTCGTTCCGGCTCACGGTCCAGCCTGGCGAACACCCGGTCCAGACGCCGGGTGAGGTTTCGTTCGGTACGCACCCAATCGACGTTACAGCGAGTGAGCGGTCTTCCCGGTCGAAACAGCGGCTTTGTGATGACGATGTGATGTGGGAAACGTCTCAAGGCCGGGCCGAATTCCCGGGATTCCGCAATCGGGGGAGACCGATCGGGCCAATTCCTTTGATCATGCCGGGTGTTGTTTATATGGCGCTTATGAATGTGTTAACCCGGCCCTGGCGCGGAATTTTCCGGGGTGTCATCGGGCGGACCGGTCGATCACGGCGGTCCGGAGCCGTTCAGCCAGAACGCCCCGTAGACCGCCGCCGCCACCGCCAACCCGGCGGTGACCAGGGCCGATCGGGAGGCGCGCAGCCGGGCCAGGGCGACGGCGAGCGGGAGCAGCACCGGGAAGGCGGGCATCAGCAGCCGGGGCTTGGAGCCGAAGTAGCTTGACGCGCACAGGGCGAGAGCGAGCACGACCCCCGTGTACACCAGCAGGGTGACCGGCTGGCGCCCGCGGACGCCGGTGACGTACAGCCAGATCAGCAGGGCCACCCCGGTGATCAGGCCGAGGCCGGCGAGGGCGGACGGAAATGACGTGAACTTGTCGCCCACGAAGCGGGCGAAGGCGTAGCCGCCGTCGAACCCGTTGCGCCACCCGGCCTGGACGTCCAGATAGCCGAGCGGACCCTTGCCGGTGCGGTGGCCGACCCAGAGGACGTACCCGGCGGCACCGAGCGGGGCGAGCAGCATGCCGAGCGCACGGCGCCAGGCTGGGGCGTGCGGGGGGACGGGTGCGCCGGAAGTGGGGGCCGGGGTCCCCGCGACGTTCGCTGCGCCGGGGGCGCGTTCATGGTGGTGCGCGCCCCGCGTGTGCCGTGTGCCGCGCTCTCGCACGAACGAGACCACGCCCGCGGTCCACACCGCGGCGACCACCGCCACCCCCACCGGCCGGGTCAGCCCCGCCAGTGCCGCCAGCGCGCCCGCGCTCACCCACCGCCCGGTCAGCACCGCGTACAGCGACCAGGCGGCCAGCGCCGTGAACAGCGACTCGCTGTACGCCATCGACTGCACGATCCCGACCGGCAGCACCGCCCACAGCAGTACCGCGCACAGGCCGACCCGCGGTCCGTACACCCGGTCCGCGACCGCGAAGATCCCGGCCGCTGCGGCGAGCGAGGCCAGCAGGCTCACCAGGAACCCGGCGTCCGCGTACGACAGCGGGGTCAGCGCGTGCCCCAGCCGCTCCAGCCACGGCAGCAGCGGGAAGAACGCCAGATTGGAGTGGACGTCCCCGTTCGGCAGCCGCACCTCGTAGCCGTAGCCCAGCTCCGCGACCCGCGTGTACCAGAGGGAGTCCCAGCGGGCGGTCAGCACGGTGTACGCGCTCTTGCCGCGCGCGGCGCTCCACACCGCCAGCACGAGCAGCCCCAGGGCGCGGACCGCCGCGTAGCCCAGCAGGGCCGGCGCCGCCCGGCGCAGAAGAGGGGCGCGGGGAGCGGCCACGCGCGTCGCAAGATCGGTCACGGGCTCGATTATCGACCGTGCGCGACACCGGACCGGTCGCCGGGTCGGGGGCAAGAGAGGCAGACGTGGCGTACGCCACACGGGTTCCGTCGAGCGTGTGAGAGGTCCGCCACGTGCCCCCGTGGCGAACTCGCGTACGCTGACGTGTCACCCGCGTGGGTTCGCGCAGGCCGGGGACACCGCTCCTCTCCGGTCGTACGACAGGGGGTCCCCACCCCGTCGGTCCGCCCCACGCGAGGGATCATCTGGGAGGTACGTACATGTCCGGGACGACCACGGCTGCCGTGCGGCAGCACCGTCGGGCGGCCGGGGCCGGTGCCAACCGGTGGATCGTCCTCGTCGTCCTCTGCGCCAGCCTGCTGCTCGTCGCCCTCGACGCGACCGTGCTGCACGTGGCGGTCCCCGCCGTCACCGAGGACCTCAAGCCCGGCGCGGTGGAACTGCTCTGGATCGTCGACGTCTATCCGCTGGTGTGCGCCTCGCTGCTGATCCTCTTCGGCACCCTCGGCGACCGGGTCGGCCGCAGACGCGTCCTGCTGCTCGGCTACGGCCTCTTCGGCATCGCCTCCGCCGTCGCCGCGTTCGCGCAGACCGCCGAGACACTCATCCTGGCCCGCGCGCTGCTCGGCGTCGGCGGCGCGATGATCATGCCCGCGACCCTGTCGATCCTCCGCCAGGTCTTCCCCGACCGGCGCGAGCGCGCCCTCGCCATCGGCATCTGGAGCGCGGTCGCCGCGGTCGGCGCGGCGGTCGGACCGCTGCTCGGCGGCTTCCTGCTGGAGCACTTCTGGTGGGGCGCGGTCTTCCTGGTCAACATCCCGCTGATGCTGGTCAGCCTGCCGGTGGGCCGGGCCCTGCTGCCCGAGTCACGGGGTGACGGCGGCGGCCCCTGGGACGTGACCGGCGCGCTGACGGCGGCGGCCGGGCTGTTCGGTGTGGTCCTCGGGGTGAAGCGGCTCGGCGGCGGCGGGGCGGCGGCGAGCCCCCTCACCGTGCTGCCGCTGCTGATCGGCGCGGCCCTCCTCTTCTTCTTCGTCCGGCGTCAGCGCAGGCACCCGCATCCGCTGGTGGACCTGCGGATGTTCCGGCGGCCCGCGTTCAGCACCTCGGTGGGCTGCATCGTGCTGGCCATGCTGGCGCTGGTCGGCCTGGAGCTGATCGCCGCCCAGTACCTGCAACTGGTGCTCGGCCTGTCCCCGCTGGAAACCGGTCTGCGGCTGCTGCCCCTGACCCTCGCGGCCATGGCGGCGGGTCTGGCGGGCGCGCGCATGCTGCGCCGTTTCGGGCCGCGCCGGATGGTGTGCTTCGGCTTCTGTCTGACGGCCGCCGCGGTGCTGACGCTGACGGCGATGGGCGGCACCGACAACCCGGCGCTGCTGCTGTCCGGCTTCGTGCTGCTGGGCTTCGGTCTGGAGACCACGCTGTTCGGCGCGTACGAGTCGATGCTGAGCGAGGCCCCGGCCGGCCAGGCCGGTGGCGCGGCGGCGATCGGCGAGACGTCGTACCAGCTCGGCGCCGGTATCGGCATCGCACTGCTGGGCAGCGTGATGAACGCGGCCTACACGCCGGGGCTGCGGTCGGTGCCCGGCGTCCCGCAGCACGCCTCGGACGCGGCGGGCCACTCGCTCGGCGAGGCCTACGAGGTGGCGGGCCGGATCGGCGGAACCGCCGGGGCCGCGCTGCGCCGGGCGGCGCGGGACTCCTTCGTGCACGGGCTGCACCTGACCCTGCTGGTGAGCGCGGGGCTGTTGCTGCTGGGCGCGGTGATGGCGCTGCGGCTGCCGCGGATCATGCAGTGCGGGGAGGAGCCGGCCGAGGCCGAGCTGGACCTGCCGGCACCGCGGGAGGCGGAGGCGGCGGCCGGGAAGCCGCGGGTCTCCGCCTGATCTCCTCTGGACGTGCGGGACGCCGCACCGTAACGTCGGCCGGAGAGCCGTAACTAGCGCTGCTAGTTTTGTCGACGTCCCGTGTTGCCGGAGGGTGTTCCATGTCCGCGTCCGCGAAGCTGCCCCCGTTCGATGCCGCCGACCCGCTCGGGATCGACGACCTGCTGGAACCGGAGGACCTGGCCGTCCGCGACACCGTTCGCAGCTGGGCCGCCGACCGTGTGCTGCCCCACATCGCCGACTGGTACGAGAAGGGCGAGCTGCCCGGCATCCGGGAGCTCGCACGCGAACTGGGTGCGCTCGGCGCGCTCGGCATGTCGCTCACCGGGTACGGCTGCGCGGGCGCGAGCGCCGTGCAGTACGGCCTGGCCTGCCTGGAACTGGAGGCGGCCGACTCCGGCATCCGCTCGCTGGTCTCCGTGCAGGGGTCCCTCGCGATGTACGCCATCCACCGGTTCGGCAGCGAGGAACAGAAGCTCCAGTGGCTGCCGCGCATGGCTGCCGGCGAGGTGATCGGCTGCTTCGGGCTGACCGAGCCCGACCACGGCTCCGACCCCGCCGCCATGCGCACCCACGCCAAGCGCGACGGCGACGACTGGGTGCTGAGCGGCCGCAAGATGTGGATCACCAACGGCTCCGTCGCCGGGGTGGCCGTCGTCTGGGCGCAGACCGAGGAGGGCATCCGCGGCTTCGTCGTCCCCACCGACACCCCCGGCTTCTCCGCACCGGAGATCAAGCACAAGTGGTCCCTGCGCGCCTCGGTCACCAGCGAACTCGTCCTCGACGACGTACGACTGCCCGGCACGGCCGTCCTTCCCGAGGTCACCGGGCTGCGCGGACCGCTCAGCTGTCTCTCGCACGCCCGCTACGGCATCGTCTGGGGCGCGATGGGTGCGGCGCGCAGCAGCTTCGAGGCGGCCCTCGACTACGCCAGGTCACGGGAGCAGTTCGGGCGGCCCATCGGTGGGTTCCAGCTCACCCAGGCCAAGCTCGCCGACATGGCGGTGGAACTGCACAAGGGGATTCTGCTCGCCCACCATCTGGGGCGGCGGATGGACGCCGGCCGCCTGCGTCCCGAGCAGGTCAGCTTCGGCAAGCTCAACAACGTCCGCGAGGCCATCGAGATCTGCCGTACGGCGCGGACGATCCTCGGTGCCAACGGGATCTCCCTGGAGTACCCGGTGATGCGGCACGCGACCAACCTGGAATCGGTGCTCACCTACGAGGGCACCGTCGAGATGCACCAGCTCGTGCTGGGCAAGGCGCTCACCGGGCTCGACGCCTTCCGGTGAGCCCCGGTGCGAGGCAGGGCCGGTGTGCGGCCCTGCCTCAGCTCTGGTTGAAGAAGCCGTCGGAGCGGTGGGCGGACGCCTCACCGCTGATGATCTCCGTGTCGGCCGGGGTGAGCAGGAACACCCGGTTCGAGACCCGGTCGATCGAGCCGCGCAGGCCGAAGATGAGCCCCGCCGCGAAGTCCACGACCCGCTTGGCGTCGCCGGGCTCCATGTTGGTGAGGTTCATGATGACCGGGACACCCTCCCGGAACAGCTCGCCGACGGCGCGGGCGTCCCGGAAGCTGTCCGGGGTGACCGTGCCGATCCGGCGGCCCTTCTCCTCGGCGGTGTCCGTGGCCACCTTCACCCGAGGGTCGGTGACCCAGGCGTCCCCGGACTCGGTGCCCTCGGAGTAGTCGTCGTCGTAGTAGCGCTCGTCATCGTTGTCGTCGACGAGGCCGAGCCACGCACTCGCCTTGCGTACCGATCCCATGGACGCCTCCTCTCACAGCGGTCTTTCTTGCTTTCCGCATCCCTATGGTCATCCATGATGCGGACGCCTCGCCAAGTGGATAGACGCCGCGCGGGGGGTTTGTGACGGTACTGGTGCACAGCGGATCCGTCGAGAGTCCTTGTGCCCCAAGGGGCGAGACTCATACGGCTGCTGACTGAGAGTGAAATATGATTGTCTGCGGCGGACGGGTGATGCGCGGTGCGTACGGGTGAACGCCAACGTCGTATCACAGTACGGGGGATGTTGTGTTCGGAATCGTCAGGCCATGTGCTCACCGGCTCGGTGAGCGGCTGAAGGCCGACTGGACGGCACACTTGTGCGGGCTCTGTCTGGCCCTGCGGCGTGACCACGGCCAGTTCGCACGCATCGTGACGAACTACGACGGACTTCTCATATCGGTTCTGACAGAGGCTCAGACCGGCCCGGTGAGCGGCGGCCGTCGTACGGCCGGCCCGTGTGCGCTGCGTGGCATGCGCACCGCGTCCGTCGCACAGGGTGAGGGCGCGCGGCTCGCCGCCGCCGTCTCACTGGTGCTCGCCGCCGCGAAGGTGCGCGACCACGTCGCCGACCGGGACGGGCTGCTTGGCCGCAGGCCGGTCGCCGCCGCCGCGCGCCGGGTCGCCGCGGGCTGGGGCCGGGCCGGGGAGCACAGCGGGGCGGCGGTCGGGTTCGACACCGGTGTCCTGGTCGACGCGGTCGACCGGCAGCTCGGCGTGGAGAGCGTGGCCGGTCCCGGCACGTCCCTCCTGACGGTCACCGAGCCGACCGAGACCGCGACCGCCGCGGCCTTCGCACACACCGCGGTGCTGGCCGGGCGGCCGGGCAACGCCGAGCCCCTGGCGGAGGCCGGCCGGCTCTTCGGCAGGCTCGCGCACCTGCTGGATGCCGTGGAGGACCGGCGGGCTGACGCCCTGTCGGGTGCCTGGAACCCCCTCACCGTCACCGGCACCCCCCTCACCGAGGCCCGCCGGCTCGCCGACGACGCCCTGCACGGCATCCGGCTCGCCCTGCGGGAGGCCGAGTTCCGCGACGGCGGGCTCGTCCACCTGCTCCTCGTCCACGAGCTGCGCCGTTCGGTGGACCGCGCCTTCGGCACGGCACCGGTGTGCGCGGCCCATCGGCACGGACCGTACGACGCCGGGGCGCCGCAAGGGCCGTACGGTGCCGGAGCGCCGCAGGGGCCCTATGGCGGCGGGATGCCGCACGGGCCGTACGGCGGTGGGAATCCGCAGGGCGCCGGTGCTCCCGCTCCGGGGCATCCGTATGCAGGCGGCGGTTTCCCCGGCGGAGGCAACGGCCACGGCGGGGGCGGCGGCTTCCGCGGCGGTGGTTTCGGCGGTGGTGGTTTCGGGCCGCCGCCCGAGCCCGCCGCCAAGGGCCGGCGCGGTTTCTGGGCGGGCTGCGGGATGTTCTTCGCGCTGCTGTGCACCTGCAGGATGTGCTGCGCCGAGGAATACGAGGGACCGTGGTCCCGGAAGAAGCGCAGCGGCTGCTGTCAGTGGTGCGACTGTTCCTGCCCCGGGGGCTGCGACGGCTGCGATTGCTGCTGCCCCTGCGACGGTTGATTCAGTTCTTGAGTTCCGGCGGGCTGATCTGTGACTTCCTGATCGCCGAACCGGTCGTGCCCCACTTCTTGAGAATCCGGTCGTAGGTGCCGTCGGACAGCAGTCTGTTCACCGCCGCCTGGAATGCGGGTGCCAGTTTCGTGCCCTTCTTGAAGGCGAAACCGACATCCAGGCGGTGGTATTCGTTGAGGAACTTCAGGCCCTCCTGGTGCGCGACGTCGTAGCGCAGGCCGTTGATCGTGGACATCACGATGTCGCTGCGGCCCTGCTGGAGCGAGGACCACAGCGCGCTCGACTCGGCGTACGTCTGCACCCGGTAGGCCTTCTTGCCCGCGTCGGCGCACACGTGCCGGTTCTGCTCCAGCGTGGCCTCGAACGTCGTGCCCGCGCTGGTCGCGACGTTCAGGCCGCACAGCTGCTCCAGGTCGGTGATCTTCGAGAGCTTGCTGTCCTTGCGGGTGGCGAAGCCCTGGCCGTCGTTGATGTAGGTGACGAAGTCGATGGTCTTGCGGCGCTCGTCGGTGACGCCGAAGTTGCTCGCGCCGACGTCGTACTTGCCGCTGTCCAGGGCGGGCAGGATCGCCTCGAAACTCGCCTGCTCCACCTTCAGCCTGATGCCGAGGACCTGGGCGACGGCCTTGGTGAAGTCGACGTCCTGGCCGGTCAGGGTCTTGCCGTCGGCGAGGTAGGTGGTGCCGGGCGGGGTGCCGCCGACGCTCACCGCGACGGTGAGGCGCGTCGTGCCTGCGGGCAGCAGCCTCGCCGCGGAGTCGTCCTTGCGCACGGCGGAGACGACGTCCGTGGTGGGCACGCCATCGGACCCGGCCGCCACTCCGGAGGCGTCCGTGCCGCCCGAGCCACCGGATCCGGAGCCGCAGGCGGTCAGGAACAGCGCGGCCGACGTAATGGTGGCAAAGGATATGAAATGGCGATAAGCGGGCGTGCGCATCGGAAAGCGGTCTCCTGAAGCAGAAGGGGTGCTGAAACGCGAAAGGGTGCTCAAACGCAAAAGGGGTGCTGCAGCGCGAGGGGAGGCGGTGCGTGTGTGAAGGCGGGAAAAGCAGCAGAGCGCAAGAGAACGCGAGAACGCCGCCCCCAGGGCAGGCGCGCGCAGGGGGTCAGCTCAACACGAACAGGACCACACGCGACCGAAGTCGATGTGGGAGCGGGTGACCAGCCACTGCTGTGGATGCATGGGCCAAGTGGAACAGGCATCCGGTTTCCCGTCAACCGAGTTGAGATGTACGGCTCACACTCTGGACAGCCTTGACAGCGGACGGAAACGCCCCCGTACTCTCGATGCACGGCTCTGCTGAGGGGCTCGGCCGTAGGCGCGCCGCGCGGCGCACCCGTGTGAAGGCACCACCCCGTTCCGACGCCTCATCGCGTCTTTGACGACTCGCGTCACGGAGCCTTCGCATGTCATCCGACACCCTCGCCAAAGTCCCCACCGCGCCGGACGTACCCGAGCCGGCCGACGCCCCCCGGATCGTCCCGCAGCGCCGGTACGGCCAGTGGGCGGCAGCCGTCGTCGTCCTCGTGCTGCTCGGGTTCGCCGTCAACTCCGTCCTGCGCAACCGGGCGTTCCAGTGGGACGTCGTCGCCGAGTACTTCACCTCGGACTCCGTCCTGCGCGGACTGTGGCTCACGCTGTGGCTCACCGCGGTGGTGATGGTCCTCGGCTTCGCCCTCGGCACCCTGCTCGCCGCGTTCCGACTGTCCGCCAACCCCGTGCTGCGGGCGGTCGGCTGGGGGTACGTCTGGCTGTTCCGGTCCATCCCGATCCTGGTCCAGCTGCTGCTGTGGTTCAACATCGGGGCGCTCTACCCACGGCTGTTCGGCGTGCGGACCGTCGACCTGCTCAGCCCGGTCGCCGTCGCGATCATCGGCCTCACCCTGCACGAGGCCGCCTACGCCGCCGAGGTCGTGCGCGGCGGCATCCTCTCCGTCGACCGCGGCCAGGTCGAGGCCGCCCAGGCACTCGGCCTGAGCCCGTGGCGGCGCTGGTGGCGGATCGTGCTGCCGCAGGCGATGCGCGCCATCGTGCCGCCCGCCGGCAACATGCTGATCGGCACTCTCAAGGGCACCTCGATCGTCAGCGTCATCGCGGTCAACGACCTGCTGTTCTCGGCCCAGTTGATCTACCACCGCACCTACCAGGTGATTCCCCTGCTCATGGTCGCCACCCTCTGGTACGCCGTGGTCACCTCACTGCTGGGCATCGGCCAGCACTACGTCGAGAAGCGCTACGCCCGCGGCACGGAGAACGCCCGATGAGGCGGCAGCTGGTGATCGTCGGAGCCGGGCCGCGGGGGACCGGCATCCTGGAACGCCTCGCCGCCAACGCGCCCGAGCTGTACGCCGGCCCGGGCCTCGACATCCATCTGGTCGACCCCCATCCGCCGGGCGGCGGACGCATCTGGCGGCAGGCGCAGTCGCCGCTGCTGTGGATGAACTCGCAGGCCGAGGACGTCACCATGTTCACCGACGACACGGTGACCATGGCCGGCCCGGTGCGCGAGGGACCCACCCTGCACGAGTGGGCCGGGCTGGACGGCCGTACCTTCCCCGACCGGCAGCTCCAGGGCCGTTATCTGCGCTGGGTGTACGACCGGGCCCTCGCCGACCTGCCCCCGAACGTCACCGTCCACCACCACCCCCACCGCGCCCTGCGGGTCCGTGGGCCGCGCGACGGCCGCCAGCAGGTGTGGCTGGAGGGCCGCCCCCGCCCGCTCCCGGCCGACCTGGTGATCCTCGCCGTAGGCCACCAGGACGCCGAACTCGACCCCGAGCAGAGCGAGTTGTCCGCGTACGCCCGGGAGCACGGCCTGGTGCACCTGCCGCCCGACTTCACCGCCGACAGCGACCTGTCCGCGCTCGAACCCGGCGCACCCGTCCTCGTCCGCGGCTTCGGGCTGGCCTTCGTCGACCTGATGGTGCTGCTCACCGAGGGCCGCGGCGGCCGGTACGAGGGCGACACCTACGTCCCCTCGGGGCGGGAACCGGTGCTGTACGTCGGCTCCCGGCGCGGGGTGCCGTACCACTCGAAGATCGGCTACGACTGGACCGGCGACCGGCCCCCGCTGCCCCGCTTCCTCGGCCCCGCCGAAGTGGCGGAGCTGCTGGCCCGGCCCGCAGGCTTCGACTTCCGGCGCGATGTGTGGCCGCTGGTCGAGAAGGAGCTGGGCTTCGCCCACTACCACCGGCTGTTCACCGCCCACCCCGGGCGTACGGCGATGGCCTGGACCGACTTCGAGGAGAAGTACGCGGCGGCCGGCGACGCCGCCGACACCCAGGCCCTGGTCGCCGCCGCCGTCCCGGATCCGGCCGACCGGCTCGACCTCGGTGCGCTCGACCACCCGCTGGAGGGCGTGCGGTACGCCTCGCACGACGACTTCCAGGAAGGGCTCCGGGCGTACGTCGAGGCGGACCTGAGACGCCGGCACGATCCGGCGTACAGCGCCGACCTGGCCGTCTTCCTCGGCCTGCTCTCCGTCTACGGGCAGCTGGTGCGGCTCGGCGACATCGGGTCCTGGTGGCACGGGTTCTTCAGCTACCTGGCGTCCGGGCCGCCCGGGCCCCGGCTGCGGCAGATGCTCGCGCTGTCCCGGGCCGGACTGCTCCGGTTCGTCGGGGCCGGCATGGCCGTCACCGCCGAGGACGGCGTGTTCCGGGCCACCAGCCCCACCGTGCCGGGGTTCTCCGTCGAGGCCCGGGCACTGGTGGAGGCCCGGCTGCCCGAGCCCACCATCGGGCGCGCCCGCGACAGCCTGCTGCGCGAGCTGCACGCCGAGGGCGCCGCCGAGACCCCCGAGGGACTGCTCCGGGTCGACCCCGGCGACGGCCGGATCCTCGACCGGGCCGGGCGCCCGCATCCCCGGCGCTTCGCGCTCGGCCCGTACACCGACGCCCGTACCCCGGGCGCCTTCACCCGCCCCCGCACCGGCGGCCCCGCCTTCCGGCAGAACGACGCCACCGCCCGGGCGGTGCTGGCCCTGCTGAGCGGCTCACTGGAAAAGGAACTCGCGCGATGAGCGTCATGGTCGACATCAGGTCGGTGCACAAGAGCTTCGGCTCGCTGGACGTGCTCAGGGGCATCGACCTCCAGGTGCGCGCCGGTGAGGTCACCGTCGTGCTGGGGCCCTCCGGCTCCGGCAAGTCCACACTGCTGCGCACCGTCAACCACCTGGAGAAGGTGGACCGGGGCGAGATCAGCGTGGACGGCGTGCTGATGGGATACCGGCGGGCCGGGGACAGGCTGCACGAGCTGCCCGAGCGGGAGGTGCTCCGGCAGCGCACCCGGATCGGGTTCGTCTTCCAGAACTTCAACCTCTTTCCGCACCTCACCGTCCTGGACAACGTCGTCGAGGCGCCGGTGTCCGCGCTGAAGCGGCCCCGGAAGGCGGCGGTGGACAGCGCGCACCGGCTGCTGGCACGGGTCGGCCTCGGGGACAAGGCCGGCGCCTATCCGCGGCAGCTGTCCGGCGGACAGCAGCAGCGGGTCGCCATCGCGCGGGCGCTGGCGCTGGAACCGAAGCTGCTGCTGTTCGACGAGCCGACGTCGGCGCTCGATCCCGAGCTGGTGGGGGAAGTGCTGGACGTCATCCGGGACCTGGCGGCGCAGGGCACGACGATGATCGTCGTCACGCACGAGATCGCGTTCGCCCGGGAGGTCGCCGACACGGTGGTGTTCATGGCCGACGGGCGGATCGTGGAACGGGGGGCGCCGGACGAGGTGCTGTCCGCTCCGCGGGAGGAGCGGACGCGGGCGTTCCTGGCGAAGGTGCTCTGAAGTGGGCAGGGGGCGCGGTGGGTTCGGCACCGCCGGTCCACGCCGTGGTGACCGCTCGCCGCTGAGGCGCCAACAGGGGCTGTGGCGGCAACCAGGCGTGCGGCGCCAAGGGGGGCTGCGGTGGCCGCGAGGCCTGCGGCGCCAACGGGGGCTGCGGTGGCAGCGAGGCGTCCGGGGCTGCGCGGGGCTGTGGCGGCAGCGGGGCGTACGGGGGTGTGCGGGGCTGTGGCGGCAGCGGGGCGTGCGGGGGTGTGCGGGGCTGTGGCGGCAGCGAGGCGTGCGGGGGTGCGCGGGGCTGCGGTGGCCGCGAGGCGTGCGGGAGTGCGCGGGGCTGTGGCGGCAGCGAGGCGTGCGGCGCCAAGGGGGGCTGCGGTGGCCGCGGGGCGTGCGCGGGTGTGCAGGGCTGCGGTGGCGACAAGGGGTGCGGAGGCGTCCGGTATGAGCAGTCTGCTGCATCTCGCCGCCGCGCTCGACCAGCCCGGCTCCTTCGACGCCGGGGCCTGCGTCGAGCTGGCGCGGCTCGCCGAGCGCGGCGGGCTGGACTTCGTCACGCTGGACGACCCCTTGGCCCGGACCGGGCCCGACGCGCTCGGCGTGCTGTGCCGGGTGGCGCCCGCGACCCGGCGGATCGGGCTGGTGCCGACCGTCACCACCACCCGCACCGAGCCCTTCCGGGTGCGGGCCGCCGTGGACACCCTGGACTGGGTCAGCCGGGGCCGGGCCGGCTGGCGGATCGACGTGTCCACCACCGAGGGGGACGCCCGGCTGTTCGGCCGCCGCGACGCGGTCCCGGCCGAGTCCCCCTGGCAGGAGGCGGGACAGGCCGTCGACGTGACGGCGAGGGTGGGGGACGGCCGGGACGAGTCCACCGGCCGGTTCCTCGACCGGGACCGGCCGCACCGCGTCGACCGCACCGGCACCGCCTTCCCGGTCGGGGGCCCGTCGACCGTGCCCCGGCCGCCGCAGGGCCACCCCGTGCGCGTGGTCGACGTCACCGACGGCCCCGCCCGGACGGTCGCGGCCCGGTGCGCGGACGTCGCCCTGGTGCGTGCCGTCGCGCCCGCGCAGGCCGCCGGCGTACGGGACCGACTGCGGGAGGAGACAAGAGCGTTCGGGCGGGACCCGGACGCGTTGCGGATCCTGGTGAGCCTGCTGGTCGACCTCGGCGACGGCGAGTACGCGGCCATGCAGGGGCACGGGGGCGGCGGACCGCGGCCCACCGTGCAGGGCCCGCTGTACCGGGGCGGCCCGGTCGACCTCGCGGAGCTGGTGTCCGCCTGGCACGCCGACGGCGTCACCGACGGCTTCCACCTCGTGCCCGTCGAACCGCGCCGCGATCTGGAGCGGCTGGTCAACGGCACGGTGGCACTGCTCCAGCACCGCGGGTTGTTCCGCACCTTCTACCCGGGCGGCACCCTGCGCGAGCACCTGGGCCTGGCCCGGCCCGCCGACCCGTACACCGTCCCCGGGGCGACGGCCGTGACCGGGGGAACGTCGTGACCGTACGGCGGCTGCACCCGGCGGACGGGCCGCCGGCGGTTTCGTACCGGTCCCGCAGCTCCCGGCCGGCCGGCGAGAACTGATCATGACGAGCTGTTCACAGTGGAGAGGAACCGATGGCATGACGACCGACGCGTTCGACGCCTGGAAGCAGTGGCACGAGCAGCGCGTGGAGAGCGTCTCGGCGCCCTACGGGCCGCTCGCGCTGACCGCGACGCACTGGATCGAGGACTATCCGGAGGGTCGACTTCCGGACATTCCCGGGAAGTGGGTGGCGGATGAGGACGGGGTGGTGCTAACGGCCGACGGGAGCGACGGTCTGACGGTGGACGGCCGGCCCTTCCGGGGCGCGGCCAGGCTGTCCGCGGACGGCGCCCCGGAGTCCGGGACGCGGGTCGCGCTCGGTGCGAAGCGGCTGGTCGTGCTGGTGCGCGAGGGGGTGTGGGGAGTGCGGGTGTACGACCCCGGCTCCGCCGCCCGGCAGGCCTTCCGGGGCATCGAGGCCGAGCCCTACGACCCCCGCTGGTCGGTGCCGGGGCGGTTCACACCGTACGACGGGACGCGCACCATCCGGGTCGGCAACGCGGACGGCCGTGAGCGCGGCTTCGCCCTCGCCGGCGAACTCGCCTTCTCCCTGGGCGGACAGGAGCGGACGCTGAAGGTCGCGCAGCAGGGGGACGGGCTGCTGTGGGCGGTGTTCGCCGACGCCACCAGCGGCGACACGAGCTTCCGGTTCCGCTTCCTCTTTGCGCCGGCCCCGGACGCCGAGGGACGTACGACCGTCGACTTCAACCGCGCCCAACTCCCGCCCTGCGCCTTCGCGGACCACTTCCTCTGCCCCTTCCCGGCTCCCGGCAACACGCTGGACGCGGCGATCGAGGCGGGGGAACGCCGGCTGGGCTGACCTGCGGTGCCGCCGGCCCGGGCCGCGTTGGGGCGTTCGGGTGGTTCCGGGCCGACGGCCGAAAGGCACCCTTGTGCCGACCGGCCGTTCGGCCGAATACTCCCCCCAGCGCTTGTCAGGGGCATGCGTATTCGAATTCCGGTCGGCCCCTGGCTGCGCCTCACGGGCCCCGACCCCACGCGGGCCCCCCGACTTCCCTTGGAGGGAACGACAAGTGAGGAACAAGCGCACCACTCCCCACGCCGGCATGGCGAGACGGACCCGGCTGACCGCCGTGGCCACCGGCTTCCTGGCCGCAGCCGCGTTCGCCGCCCCCACCGCGAACGCCAGTGATGCCCACACGTTCAGCGCCACCCAGCTCGCCAAGGCGAGCGACTCCGTCCTGAAGGCCGACATCCCCGGTACGGCCTGGGCGGTGGACGGCAAGACCAACCGCGTCGTCGTCACCGTCGACAGCACGGTGTCCCAGGCCGAGATCGCCAAGATCAGGAAGCAGGCCGGCGCCACCGCGGACGCCCTGGTCGTCAAGCGCACGCCGGGCAGGTTCAACAAGCTCATCTCCGGCGGCGACGCCATCTACGCGAGCAGCTGGCGCTGCTCGCTGGGCTTCAACGTCCAGGACTCCAGCGGCAACTACTACTTCCTGACCGCCGGGCACTGCACCGACGGCGCGGGCACCTGGTGGTCGAACTCCTCCCACAGCACCACGCTCGGCACCACGGCCGGCTCCAGCTTCCCGGGCAACGACTACGGCATCGTGCGCTACACCAACAGCTCGGTGACCAAGTCGGGATCCGTGGGCAGCCAGGACATCACCAGCGCGGCCACGCCCTCCGTGGGCACGACCGTCTACCGGCGCGGGTCCACGACCGGTACGCACAGCGGCCGGGTCACCGCGCTGAACGCCACGGTCAACTACGGCGGCGGCGACATCGTCTCCGGCCTGATCCAGACCACCGTCTGCGCCGAGCCCGGCGACTCCGGCGGCCCGCTGTACGGCGGCTCCACGGCCTACGGCCTGACCTCGGGCGGCAGCGGTGACTGCAGCTCCGGCGGTACGACGTTCTTCCAGCCGGTGACCGAGGCGCTGAGCGCCTACGGGGTGCACGTCTACTGACGACCCGCTGACCTCCTCCGTCTGCCGGCAGCCGGCCCCCGCACGCCTCGGGCGTGCGGGGGCCTCGTCGTGCGCGGGTGCCCCGGGGGCCTCGGAGCCGCCGCCCGGGAGGGCCTGTTTGCGCAGGTGAGAGGCCGCGTCCTGGATGTCGTACACATGTTCGGGAATGGGGGTATGGTGGAGGTGGGGAAGTTGGAACTGATGTTCGAGAGTCGTTCGGGGCTCACGAGTGCGGGAGGTGTGTGTGCCGGGCTTCGCGCATCTGCACACCGTCTCCGGGTTCTCCCTGAGGTACGGGGCGTCCCATCCGGAGCGGCTGGCCGAGCGCGCCGCGGAGCGGGGAATGGACGCCCTGGCCCTGACCGACCGCGACACCCTCGCCGGTACCGTGCGTTTCGCCAAGGCGTGCGCCGGGGCCGGCGTGCGTCCGCTGTTCGGGGTGGACCTGGCGGTGGAGGCGCGGGAGGCCGTACGGCGTGAGAGGCGGCGTACGCCGGTGCGCGGTGGTGCCTTCGTGGACGAGTCGGCCCCCCGGGCGACCTTCCTCGCCCGGGACGGCGCCCGGGGCTGGGCCGACCTGTGCGGGCTGGTCACGGCGGCGCACGCGGGGGAGGGGGTCCCGCTGCTTCCGTGGGCCGGCAACCAGGGCGACGGTCTGGTGGTGCTGCTCGGGCCGGGGTCGGACGTGGGGCGGGCGCTCGCCGCCGGGCGCCCCGACCGGGCGGCGGAACTGCTCGTGCCGTGGCGCGAGGTCTACGGCGACGCGCTGCGACTGGAGGCCGTCTGGCACGGGCGTACGGGTACGGGGGCCGGTTCCCTGCGGCTGGCGGCCCGTACCGTCGGGTTCGCCGCCGAGCAGGGGGTGCGGCCGGTGCTCAGCAACGCCGTCCGGTACGCCGATCCCGGGCAGGGGCCGGTCGCCGACGTACTGGATGCCGCACGGCGTCTGGTGCCGATCGACCCCCGGGCGGAGCTGGACTCCGGCGAGGCCTGGCTGAAGGACGGGCAGGCCATGCTGCACGTGGCCGAGCGGGTCGTGGAGGCCGCCGGGTACCGGCGGGACACCGCCCTGCGACTGCTGGAGCAGACCCGGGCCACGGCCGCCGAGTGCCGGGTCGACCCCGAGGGCGACCTGGGGATGGGGAGTGTGCACTTTCCCGAGGCGCACCTCGTCGGCGCCGGCCGGCGCACCGCGCAGCGGGCGCTCGCCTCGCGGGCGGTGGCGGGCATGCTGCGGCTCGGGTACGCCGGGCGGCGCGCGTACTGGGAGCGGATGCACCACGAGCTGGACATCATCGCCCATCACGGCTTCGCCTCCTACTTCCTGACGGTCGCCCAGGTCGTCGACGACGTACGCGGGATGGGGATCCGGGTGGCCGCCCGGGGCTCCGGTGCCGGGTCGCTCGTCAACCACCTGCTGGGGATCGCGCACGCCGATCCGGTCGAGCACGGGCTGCTGATGGAGCGCTTCCTCTCCAAGGAGCGTGTGGTGCTGCCCGACATCGACATCGATGTGGAGTCCGCGCGGCGGCTGGAGGTCTACCGGGCGATCATCGGCCGGTTCGGCGCGGAGCGGGTGGCGACCGTGTCCATGCCGGAGACCTACCGGGTGCGGCACGCGATCCGGGACGTGGGGGCCGCGCTGTCCATGGACCCGGCCGAGATCGACCGGATCGCCAAGTCCTTCCCGCACATCCGGGCGCGTGACGCCCGTGCCGCGCTGGCCGAGCTGCCCGAGCTGAAGCAGCTGGCCGGGGAGACGCGGCGGGAGGGTGCGAAGTACGGCAGGCTGTGGGAGCTGGTGGAGGCTCTCGACGCCCTGCCGCGCGGGGTCGCCATGCACCCGTGCGGGGTGCTGCTGTCGGACGCCTCCCTGCTCGCCCGTACGCCGGTGGTGCCGACCAGCGGTGAGGGGCTGCCCATGTCGCAGTTCGACAAGGAGGACGTGGAGGACCTCGGCCTGCTCAAGCTGGATGTGCTGGGCGTGCGGATGCAGTCGGCGATGGCGCACGCGGTCGCCGAGGTGGAGCGGGTGACCGGGGAGCGGATCGACCTGGACGCGGTGCCGCCGGGGGACCCGGAGACGTACCGGCTGATCCGGTCCACCGAGACGCTGGGCTGCTTCCAGATCGAGTCGCCGGGACAGCGGGACCTGGTGGGGCGGCTGCAGCCGAGCACCTTCCACGATCTGGTGGTCGACATCTCGCTGTTCCGGCCCGGCCCCGTCGCCGCCGACATGGTGCGGCCGTTCATCGAGGCGCGGCACGGGCGGGCGCCGGTGCGCTATCCGCACCCGGACCTGGAGGAGCCGCTGAAGGGGACGTACGGGGTCGTCGTCTTCCACGAGCAGGTCATCGACATCGTCGCCCTCATGACCGGCTGCGGCCGGGGCGAGGCCGACCGGGTGCGGCGCGGGCTGTCCGAACCGGAGTCGCAGGGGCGGATCAGGGTGTGGTTCGCCCAGCAGGCGGCGGCCAGGGGATACGACGCGGAGACGATCCGGCGGACCTGGGAGATCGTGGAGGCCTTCGGGTCGTACGGCTTCTGCAAGGCGCACGCCGTCGCCTTCGCCGTACCCACCTACCAGTCGGCGTGGCTGAAGGCGCATCACCCGGCCGCCTTCTACGCCGGGCTGCTCACGCACGACCCCGGGATGTACCCGAAGCGGCTGCTGCTGGCGGACGCCCGGCGGCGCGGGGTGCCGATCCTGCCGTTGGACGTGAACGTCTCCGGGGTCGCACACAGGATCGAACTGGTGTCTGAATCACCGGAGGTGTGGGGGCTGCGGCTCGCCCTCTGCGACGTCCACGGCATCAGCGAGGCCGAGGCGCAGCGGATCGCGGACGGGCAGCCGTACGCCTCCCTGCTGGACTTCTGGGAACGGGCCCGGCCCAGCAGGCCGCTGGCCGGACGGCTGGCCCAGGTGGGCGCGCTGGACGCCTTCGGCGCCAACCGGCGCGACCTGCAACTGCACCTGACCGAACTGCACCGCGGCGCCCGGAGCGGTGGCGGCGGTCAACTCCCGCTGGCGGGCGGGCGGAAGACCGCCCCGGCCGGGCTGCCGGACCTGTCCGCCGCGGAGCGGCTCAGCGCCGAGCTGGGGGTGCTGTCCATGGACGCCTCGCGCAATCTGATGGACGACTACCGCACGTTCCTCGACGAGCTGGGCGTGGTCTCCGCGCGCCGGCTGCGCGAGGCCCGGCACGGGGAGACCGTGCTGGTCGCGGGCGCCAAGGCGGCCACCCAGACTCCGCCGATCCGCTCCGGCAAGCGGGTCGTCTTCTCCACCCTGGACGACGGCACAGGGCTGGTCGACCTCGCGTTCTTCGACGACTCGCACGACGCCTGCGCCCACACTGTCTTCCACTCCTGGCTGCTGCTGGTGCGCGGAGTGGTGCAGCGGCGCGGCCCGCGCAGCCTGAGCGTGGTCGGCTCCGCCGCCTGGAACCTCGCCGAACTGGTCGAGGTGCGGCACGCGGAGGGACTCGACGGGGTCGCGGCCCGGCTGGCCGGACCGTCCGGCACGGACGGCTCCCCGGCCGGGGACGACGGCGGTTCGCTCCGGGCCCGGCTCGCCGGCTGCGAGGGGCTGCCCGCGCCGGCCGGCTCCGCGGCCCGTGACCCGGTGGCGGACCGGACGATCCGCATGCCCACGGGGTACGAGATGCACCCCTGGGCCGATCTGCGGCCCGCCGGCCAGGACGCCGCGCAGGGGCCCGCGGCGATACGGAAGTTGTGGCACCAGAGTCCGGGGAGTGCGGGATGACCATCCTCTGCGTACGTTTCCAGCTGCCGCCGATGTACGAGGCGGCCCTGCCGGGACTGCTCGGGCTGCTGGAGGAGTTCACCCCGGTGGTCGAGGCGCTGCCGCCGGACGGGGCGCTGGCCGATCTCCGGGGCGCCGAGCGGTACTTCGGGCGCAGTGCCGTGGAGCTGGCCTCGGTGATCCGGGTGCGGGCCCTCGCCCGGTACGGCGTCGACTGCGCGATCGGTGCCGGTCCGGGACCGATGCTGGCCCGCGTGGCGCTGCGCGACGCCCGGCCCGGGGTCACCTGCGCGGTGCCCGAGGACGCCGTCGCCGGGTTCCTCGCCGACAAGCCCGTCGCCGCACTGCCCGGCATCGGCGCGGCGACCGCCCGCACTCTGGGCGAGTACGGCCTGGACACCCTGGGCCTGGTCGCCGCCGCGCCGCTGTCCACGCTCCAGCGGCTGATCGGTGCGAAGGCCGGCCGCGAGCTGCGCGAGAAGGCGAGCGGTGTCGACCGGGGCCGGGTCGTCCCGAACGCCGCCGCGCGGTCGCTGATGACGGAACGGGCCTTCGCCATCGACGAGTTGGACCCCGTCCGGCACCGTGGAGCGCTGCTGTCGGCGGCCGAGGAGATCGGCGCCCGGCTGCGCGCGGTGGAGAAGGTGTGCCGCACCCTGACCCTCACCGTGCGCTACGCCGACCGGTCCGCCACCATCCGCAGCCGCACCCTGAAGGAGCCGACCGCGCACACGGCTGCCCTGGCCCGGGCGGCCTACGGCATGTACGACTCGCTCGGCCTGCAGCGTGCCCGGGTCCGTGCGCTCGCCCTGCGCGCCGAGGGCCTGACCCCCGCCGAACAGGCCTCCTACCAGCTCACCTTCGACCCCGTGGACGAGAAGGCCCGCCGCCTGGAGGAGGTCGCGGACCGCGCCCGGGCGAAGTTCGGGCCACACGCCGTGATGCCGGGGTCGCTGGGCCGCGGCGGCTCCTCGTCGGTCGGCCGGCCCCGGGCGGCGTGAGACCACGCCTCCGGTTAACACGGGAGGTTTTTACCGACGCGTAACTTCTCACTTGCGCTACTCGCCCGTAACTTGACAAGTGAACAGCATCCTCGTGATCCGGATCACAGGGTTAGGCCCCCACCTCCCTTGAGCCGCAAGGAGATCACGCGATGCTGCCCTGGAAGCGAGTGCTCAGACCCCTCGCCGCAGTGCTCCTCACCGCCGCCGTAGCCGTCGTACCGGCCGCCACGGCCAGCGCCTCCGACGACGCCGCCGCCCCCGACGCCGGCTGGAACGACTACTCCTGCAAGCCCTCCGCCGCCCACCCCCGCCCCGTCGTCCTCGTCCACGGCACCCTCGGCAACTCGGTCGACAACTGGCTCGGCCTCGCGCCCTACCTGACGAGCCGCGGATACTGCGTCTACTCCCTCGACTACGGCCAACTCCCCGGTGTCCCCTTCTTTCACGGCCTCGGCCCCATCGACAAGTCGGCCGAGCAGCTTTCGGCCTTCGTCGACAAGGTGCTCGCCGCGACCGGAGCCGCGAAAGCCGACCTGGTCGGACACTCCCAGGGCGGCATGATGCCCCGCTACTACCTGAAGTTCCTCGGCGGAGCCGGCAAGGTCGGCGCCCTCGTCGGCCTCGCCCCCGACAACCACGGCACCGACCTGGACGGCCTCACCAACCTGCTGCCGTACTTCCCCGGCGCCGAGGACCTGCTCAAGGCCACCACCCCCGGCCTCGCCGACCAGATCACCGGCTCCGCCTTCCTCACCAAGCTCAACGCGGGCGGCGACACCGTCGCCGGGGTGCGCTACACCGTCATCGCCACCCGGTACGACGAGGTGGCCACCCCCTGGCGCACCCAGTACCTGAGCGGCACCGGCGTCCGCAACGTCCTGCTCCAGGACCTGTGCGCGCTCGACCTCTCCGAACACCTCGCGATCGGCCTGTTCGACCGGATCGCCTTCCACGAGGTGGCCAACGCCCTCGACCCGGCCCACGCCACCGAGACCAGCTGCGCCTCGGCCCTCAGCTGAGCTGCCGCCGGGGCCTGTCCGGCCTGAGCCGCCGGACGGGCCCCGGAACCCTCGACGCGTGCGGGCAGCATCCCGTGGGGGCGATTCGAAGCTAGCCCCAAGAGGGCGCGAAATCGCCTGCCGAAGGCGGCTGGGGAAGATCCTTATGGTCCGCTTAAGGAACCACTCAGGCTGCGCTCAGGTAATAGCGTTCACCCATGAACGAAACGAACGGCCGGCACACGGAACGGGTCCGGCCCGCCCGCACCGGGGACGTACCGGCCGTGAAGGCGGTGACGGACGCGGCCTATCACCCCTACATCGCGCGCATCGGCGTGGTGCCCCAGCCCATGGAGGCGGACCACGCGGCGGACGTGGCCGCGGGCAGGGTGTTCGTCACCGGGGAGCCCGTCGTCGGGCTGGTGGTGATCGAGGCGTTCGCCGACCACCTCTTCGTGGACAGCATCGCCGTCCGTCCCGACGCGCACGGCACGGGCGTCGGACGTCGGCTGCTGCGCTTCGTCGACGTACACGCGCGTGCACTGGGGCTCGACGAGATCAGGCTCTACACGAACGCGATGATGTGGGAGAACCAGGAGATCTATCCGCGGTACGGCTACGAGGTCGTGGCCCGCCGGGTCGACGGTCCGTACGACCGCATCCACTACCGCAAGCGGCTGAGCTGAGGCGCCCCGGGCGTCAGCCGTCGGGCCACCAGGTGCGCGCGATGTCCTTGCGCACTTCGGGGCGTCCCGCCGGGCGCTCGTCCGCCTCTTCCCGGCTCCGGCGGGTGTCCGTCTTCTTCAGGGGCTTGTGCACGGTCACACGGCGCATGGCTGCCTCCTTCAGGCCCGCCGGTTCCCGCGGTGTCACGGGGGCAGACCCTTTCGGCGAGAGTTCCTCATCGGCGCCGGGATGTCAGTGGCGGCAGTCACGTCGGCACTGTCAGTGGCGTGTGTCACTCTCTGGGCATGACGAGCGAGAACAGCTACACGGTTGCGGTTGCCCCGGATACGGACTGGGATGCGCGCGCCGCCGCGTTCGACGACGAGCCGGACCACGGCCTGCGCGACCCCGAGGTCCGCGCCGCCTGGGCGGACCGGCTCCGCGCCTGGCTGCCCGGACAGCCCGCCGACGTCCTCGCTCGGCTGCGGAACCGGCAGCCTGTCACTCCTCGCCGCCGAGCAGGGGCACCGGGTGACGGGGGTCGACCGGTCCCCGGCGATGGTGGAGCTCGCCCGGGCCAAGCTCGCCGGGCGCACCGCGCGGATCCTGTACGGGGACGCCGTCGCCCCGCCGGTGGCACCGCGGGGCTTCGACGCGGTCCTCGTCCGGCATCTGCTGTGGGCGCTGCCGGACCCGGCCGGGGTGCTGCGGCACTGGCGTGGCCTGCTGCGTCCCGGGGGCCGGTTCGTGCTGGTCGAGGGTGTCTGGGGGGCCCTCGCCCCGGTGGGCATACCGGCCGCGCGGCTCACCGCCCACCTGGAGCCGCTCACCCGCAACGTGCGCGTGGAGCGACTGTCCGACGACTCGCTGCTGTGGGGCAGGGACGTCGAGGACGAGCGGTACGCGGTGGTGGCCACCGTGTGACCGCGCCACGGGCAGCGGGGCGCCTCAGGCGAGCAGCTCGGCGAAGCCGCCGGAGCGGGCCAGCGCCTCCAGCGTGTCGAGCGCGGCCACCGCGGCGGCCGCGGCCTGCGGGTCCCGCTGGGCGAGGCCGCTCCCGGCGAACTCGTCCTCGTCCAGCCGCCGCACGTCCCGGCCGTCCGCGGAGCGCCACAGGTCCAGGTCGAGGTCCTCCACGACCAGCTCCGGGCCGGTTCGCGTGGCGGGCCGCGTGATGTCGCAGTACCAGCCCTTGACCGAGCCGTCCGCCGCGCGCACCTCCTTCACCGAGTACCACCGGTTCCGCCAGTAGTACTCGGTGAACACGTCACCGGGCTCGAAGCGCACGAACCCGAAGTCGCGGACCCCGGATCCCGCCCAGGCGGCGCGTACGGCGATCCGGTCGCCGTCGTCCCGGAGCAGCTCCGCCGGGTAACGGATCTTCGTACGGCCCGCCTTGACCAGGACGACCTCCAACCGGTCTGCCGGCTCAGCCGAGTTCACGGACATAGCGCACCTCCTGCGCGCAGACCTCGTACCCGAGCCACCTGTTGATCGCGATCATGGGATCGTTGCCGGTGTCGTTGCCCGTGAAGGCCTCGGTGACACCGGCCGCGCGGGCCCGGTGGAGGGAATGGATCTTGGCGAGTCTGGCCAGGCCGCGGCCGCGGTGGGCGCGGGCGGTGCCCGTCATCGCCGTGGAGTAACGGCCGTCGCCGTCGGTGTAGGCCACGGTGAACGCGACCGGCCGGCCGTCGACACAGGCGGCCGTGGTCAGCTCCCGGTCCAGCAGCGGGTGGTTCCAGGTCTCCGCGAGCCAGGCGTCGTAGTCCGTGAACGCGTGGTCCACATCGCTCGGTTCGTCCTGCACCGTCTCCGCGTCCAGCTCGAACAGCGGCCGGGGATCGTCCGCGAAGTCGGCGGCCGTCCGCAGCTCGACACCGGACGGGATCTCCGGAAGCGGCGGGAGGGTGCCGTGCGCCAGGTCCAGCCGGAGGAAGTGCGCGGCACGGCCCCGCCGGTAGCCGCGCCGCTCGGCGAAGGCCCGGTTCGCCGGCTCGTCCAGCGCCCAGGCGAACAGCCGGGTGGCACCCAGGTCCGTCAGGTACTCCTCGGCCACCCGCACCAGCAGCCGGCCGGCGCCGCGGTGCGTGCGGTCCGGGCGGACATAGATGTTCAGGGCGCCCTGGCCCGGTTCGGGGCTGTCGTGGATCAGATGGACCTGTGCCGTGCCGATGATCTCGCCGTCCTCCTCCGCGACGAGCGGCCGGAAGCGGGCGCCGGGGTGCATGCGGGCGGCCGTGTGCCGGACGGACTCCGCGGTGAACAGCATGTACGGGAGAGCGCGTCGGCGGACGCGGGCGAAGCCCTCGGTGTCGGCGGGGACGTCGGGGCGCAGGGCGCGGACGAGCACTGTCATGAGGATGCACCGTACGGGCGGGGTGGCCGGGCTGCCTCTCATTTTCCGGCGCGTGCGGGACAATCGGCCTTGTGAGCCTGAAGATCCGCATCGATGACAGCGCGCCCCCGTACGAGCAGGTGCGGGCGCAGATCTCCGAACAGGCGCGGTCCGGGGCGCTCCCGGTGGGGTACCGGCTGCCGACCGTGCGGGGACTGGCCGAGTCCCTGGGGCTCGCGGTGAACACGGTGGCCAAGGCGTACCGGGCGCTGGAGGGGGACGGGGTGATCGAGACGCGGGGGCGCAACGGCACGTTCGTGGCCGCCGCCGGCTCGGCCGCGGCGCGTGAGGCCTCCTCGGCTGCGCAGGCGTACGCCGATCGGGTGCGGCGGCTCGGGCTGGACGAGGGGGCGGCGCTGGACGCGGTGCGGGACGCGCTGCGGGCGGCGTACGGGGATTAGGGGATTTGTCGACTCGCGCCGCGCAGGGCCCGGCACCGCCGGTATCCGCCGGCGTGGCCGAGCGCCGGCGTGGCCGCGCAGGCCGGGCCGGAGAGGACGTCAGCTCCGTTGCGCCGGCTCCGGGGTGCGGGTCACCGGCAGGCCCGCCCGGTGGGCGGAGCGGGCGAAGGTGATCGCGTCCTGCACCGCCGCGCCCCCGGGGTCGTTGTTGAAGTACGCGTAGACGTCCTCCCCGGCGGACCAGGTCGTCGCGATGCGGTCCACCCAGGTGTCCAGGGAGCGGCGGCCGTAGCGCGGCCAGGGCCGGGCGCGGCCCTGGTGGAAGCGGACGTAGCCCCAGTCGGTGGTGCGCCACAGCGGGGTGACCGGGCGGGCCAGGACGTCCGCCCAGCACAGGGCCGCGCCACGGGACGACAGCACCTCGCGCACCTCACCGGTCCACCAGGAGTCGTGCCGGGGCTCCACCGCGACCCTGGTACCGGGCGGGAAGCAGGCCAGGCAGGCGTCCAGCAGCGCCGGGTCGGCGCGCAGGGTGGGCGGGAACTGGAGGAGGACCGGACCCAGGCGGTCGCCGAGGCCCGCCGCGTGCGTCATCAGGCGGTGCACCGGCTCCTCGGGGTCCTTCAGCCGCTTGATGTGGGTGAGGTACCGGCTGGCCTTGACCGCGACCACGAACTCCGGCGGGACGCGCCCGCGCCAGGCGGCGAAGGTGTCGTACGACGGCAGCCGGTAGAACGCGTTGTTGATCTCCACGGTCGCGAACAGCCGGGTGTACTCCTCCAGCCACAGCCGCGTCGGCACCCCGGCCGGATAGACGAGGTCCCGCCAGTCCTTGTACTGCCACCCGGACGTGCCGACCAACAGGGTCATACCCTCATCAAAGCACTACAGGTACAGACCCGCGTCCGAGCCCTCCCGCGCGCCCGGCACCGAGGTCGGCGTCGTACCCCGGCGCAGCGCGTACAGCTCGGCCAGGGTCGCGCCCTCGCGGCCCACGCCCTGCTCGGTGCCGAGCCAGTTCACCGCCTCCGTACGGGTCAGCGGGCCCACCTCGATGCGGGCCAGACAGCGGCCGGGGCGGACCACGGCCGGGTGCAGCCGCTCCAGGTCCTCGTTGGTGGTGACGCCGACCAGGACGTTGCGGCCCTGGCCGAGCAGGCCGTCGGTCAGGTTCAGCAGCCGGGACAGGGCCTGGCCCGCGGTGTGCCGGGCCTCGCCGCGGATCAGCTCGTCGCAGTCCTCCAGGAGCAGCAGCCGCCAGCGCCCCTTGCCCGCGCCGTCGTCCTCGCCGATCGCGATGTCCATCAGGTAGCCCACGTCGGAGAAGAGCCGCTCCGGGTCCAGGACGCAGTCGACCTGGCACCAGTCCCGCCAGGACCGGGCCAGGGTGCGCAGGGCGGAGGTCTTGCCGGTGCCCGGCGGGCCGTGGAGCAGCAGCAGCCGGCCGGCGATGTCCTCGGGGGTCGTCTTCATCAGGCGGTCCATGGCCTCGGCCACCGGCGCCGTGTAGTTGGGCCGGACCTCCTCCCAGGTGCCCGCGGAGATCTGGCGGGTGGTGCGGTGCGGGCCGCGCCTGGGGGAGACGTACCAGAACCCCATCGTCACGTTCTCCGGCTGCGGTTCCGGCTCGTCGGCCGCGCCGTCCGTGGCCTGGTCGAGGATCCGCTGGGCCAGTTCGGCGCTGGTCGCGGTGACCGTGACGTCCGCGCCCCGGTTCCAGCGGGAGATCAGCAGGGTCCAGCCCTCGCCCTCGGCGAGGGTCGCGCTGCGGTCGTCGTCGCGGGCGACCCGCAGCACCCGGGCCCCCTCCGGCAGCAGGTTGGCGCCCGAGCGCAGCCGGTCGATGTTCGCCGCGTGCGAGTACGGCTGCTCGCCCGTCGCGAAGCGGCCGAGGAACAGCGCGTCGACGACGTCGGACGGCGAGTCGGAGTCGTCGACGTGGAGCCGGATCGGCAGAGCGTCGTGTGGGTTCGCAGACATGCCGCCATGATCCGGCACGGATGCCCTCCGCGCATGGCATTTCCCGCGCCGGGCAGCGCGGTTCTTCGGCCGCGGGTCCGTGACCGCCGCTCGCGCGCGCGGCGGAGCCGCACGACGGTGCACGGCCGCCCGAGTTGATGCCGCGTCAACAGATATGACATGCACATGCAATAGATGAGCGGTGAATGTTACGGGTTGATCCTGTTGAGATGACAAAAGTCTTGGCATGGACACTTCCTGTCAACGTGCGTCGTTGCTACGACAGTTGTGGCAGAGATCCTGCTAAAGGGAGGTTCCATGAGACGTTCCCGACTTACCGGATTCGTGACCTCGCTCCTCCTCGCCGCCGGCCTCGGTCTCACCGGGGCCGCCGCGGCGCAGGCGTCCTCGACGGCCGCGACCGGCGGCTATGTTGCGCTCGGCGACTCCTACTCCTCCGGGGTGGGCGCCGGCAGCTACATCAGCTCCAGCGGGAGTTGCGACCGCAGCACGAAGGCGTACCCGTACCTGTGGAACGCCGCCCACAGCCCCTCCTCGTTCGCCTTCACCGCCTGTTCCGGCGCCAGGACGGACGACGTGCTCGCGAACCAGCTCGGTCCGCTGAACTCCTCCACCTCGCTGGTGTCCATCACCATCGGCGGCAACGACGCCGGCTTCGCCGACGTGATGACCACCTGCGTGACCAGCTCCGACAGCACATGCCTGTCCCGCATCGACACCGCGAAGGCGTACGTCGCCAACACGCTCCCCGGCAAGCTGGACACCGTCTACAACACGATCAGCGCCAAAGCCCCGTCCGCCCGCGTCGTCGTCATCGGCTACCCCCGCTTCTACCTGCTCGGCCAGTCGTGCCTCGGACTCTCGGAGACCAAGCGGTCCGCGATCAACGACGCCGCCGACTACATCGACGCCGCCATCAAGGCCCGTGCCACCGCCCACGGCTTCGTCTTCGGGGACGTCCGCACCACGTTCAGCGGCCACGAGATCTGCTCCGGCAGCTCCTGGCTGCACAGCGTCAACTGGCTCGACATCGGCGAGTCGTACCACCCGACCGCGTCCGGTCAGTCCGGCGGCTACCTGCCGGTGCTCACCAACGCGGCCTGACCCGTACGGGCTCGCTCCTCAGGGTGGACTTTCCGCGCCGTCGCCCGGTGGGGCCCCTCAGGGAGAGCCCGAGGGAGAAGCGGAGGCCCCGGCCGACGGGGTCTCCGTCGTCGTCGTACACGTGACCGAGAACGGCACCGAGTTAGAGGTGGCCCGCACGGGTCCGCGCACCTCCACACCGATCTCGTTCTCGATCGTCCCGCCCTCCGCATAGGTGGTCACGGTCACCTGCTGCTGCCGTGTGCGCGGGCCGCCCGGCGGGAACGGCAGCGTCCTCCACCCCGGGTCCGACACCGACCCGTGCGCGAGCACCCACCGGTACTCCACCTGCGCCGGCAACCGCCCCACCGTGAACGCGGCGGTGAACGCGGGTGCCTGCGCGGCCGGCGGCGGACAGGACCCGGAGTACGTCGTGTGCGCGCCGGTCAGGGTCACGTGCACCGACTGCGCCGGCGCGCTGCTCGCCGAGGCGCTGCCGCGCGTGGGCGAGGGCGCTCGCGCGTCCGTGTCGGTGCTGCCGCTCGGTGTGGGGGAGTGCGCTGCGGTGCTCGCCCGGCCGGCGCTCGGGGTGCCACTGCCCTGCTTGCTCCCGTCGTCGCGGTTCAGCAGCGCGTACGTCAGCCCGGCCAGCGCCAGGACGACCGCGAGTACACCCGCGACCAGCACCGCGGCGGCGCGGCGGTCGCGCTCGGGCCGCCGGTCCGGCCCGGCGGCCGTGGTGCCCGGGTCCGGGTACCCGGTGGGCAGCGGCGCCGGCGGGGTGCCGGACGCCTCCGGCGACCGGGCCGGCACCGACGGCGGGTACGGCGACACCGCGCCGAGGGGCTCCGTGCGTGCCGTCCCGCCCGCCGCCACCAGCCGCAGCTCCCGCTCCGCCTGCTCCGCGGGCAGCCGCTCGGCGGGGTCCTTGCGCAGCAGCCCCCTGATCACGGGGGTGAGCGGCCCGGCCCACCGCGGTGGCGGCAACTCCTCGTCCACCGCGGCCCGCAGCGTGCTGAGCGGGGTGGCCTGCCGGAACGGGGAGACGCCCTCGACGGCCGCGTACAGCAGCACACCCAGCGACCACAGGTCCGACTCCGGGCCCGGCGTCCGCCCCAGCGCCCGCTCCGGCGCCAGGTATTCGGGCGAGCCGATCACCTCGCCGGTCATGGTCAGCGCCGCGCTGCCCTCCACCGTGGCGATCCCGAAGTCGGTCAGCACCACCCGGCCGTCGTTCGCGAGCAGCACGTTGGCCGGCTTCACGTCCCGGTGCAGCACCCCGGCGGCGTGCGCGGCGCGCAGCGCGGACAGCACCTCGGCGCCGATGTGCGCGGCTCGCTGCGGCGGCAGCGGCCCTTCCGCCTCCAGCTGGTCGGCGAGCGACAGCCCGCGCACCAGCTCCATCACGATCCACGGCCGGCCGCCCTCCATCGCCACGTCGTACACCGTGACCACGTTGCGGTTCGCGACCCGGGCCGCCGCCCACGCCTCCCGCTCCAGGCGCGCGTACAGCCGCTCCACCTCGGGGCCGGGCAGCCCCGCCGGCGCCCGCACCTCCTTTACCGCCACCTCGCGGTGCAGCACCTCGTCCCGGGCGCGCCACACGGTGCCCATGCCGCCCTCGCCCAGCGGGGCCAGCAGACGGTAGCGGCCCGCGATCACACGTTCCGGGCCCGGCTCCTCGGACACGGGCGCCCCCCAAGGCATCTCGCGCGAATTCTCCACAAAAGTAGCTCAGCCCAGCGCGGATGCGACCCCCTTGAGCACCAGTCCCGTGCCCAGCGCCAGCACGACCAGCGCCGACACCAGCGGCAGGGTACGGCGCACCAGGGCGGCCAGGGGGTGCGCGCCCCAGCGCGGGCGCCGTTCCATGACCCGGGCCGCCCCCGCGCCCAGCCGTACGACGGCGAACCCGGCGGCGGTGAGGGTCAGCGCGAGACCCGCCCCGTACGCCACGACGAGCAGCAGCCCGAACCACGCCTTGCCGAGCGCGGCGGCACCGACCAGGACGACCACGGCGGACGGACTGGGCACCAGGCCACCGGCGAACCCCAGCAGGATCGTGCCGCGCACGGTGGGCGCGGTCGGGTGCGTGTGGGTGTGCCCGCCATGGGTGTGGGTGTGACCCCCGTGGCTGTGGGTGTGCCCCCCATGGGTGTGCTCCCCATGGGTGTGCTCTCCATGGCCGTGCGTGTGGCTGTGGGCGTGGTCCCCATGGGTGTGCTCTCCATGGTCATGCGCGTGGGTGTGGGTGTGGTCCTCGTGGGTGTGCTCATCACCGTGGTGGTGACGAGAGGGGTGACCGGTACCGTGGCCGGCCCCCACCGCCGCCAACTCGCGCAGTTCCGCCCGCTCGTGGGGCACGACGGTCGCCCGCACGCGGTTGTGCCAGGCCCGGCGTACGAGGGTGACGCCCGCCGCCAGCACCAGCGCGCCGCTGGCGATGCCCAGCCAGGAGATCACCGCCGGTGTGGCGGCGGAGCCGGCCGTGACGAGGAGGCCCAGGGCGACCACGCCCAGGGTGTGGGTCACGGTGACCGAGGCGGCCAGCGGCAGCACGTCCCGGGGCCGGGCCCGGCCCCCGCGCGCCGCCGCCGTCGCGGCCATCAGCGTCTTGCCGTGGCCCGGGGCCAGGGCGTGCATCGCGCCCAGGGCGACCGCGATGAGCAGGGCCACGGCGGCGAAGCCGACGGTGAGGTCGCGCCGGGCCACGAGGTCGTCCAGGGCCCGGGTCCAGCGGTCGGCACCCCGGGGGAGCACCCCGGCGCCCGGAGCCGCCTGCCGCTGGGCGTCCGCCGCGAGCGCGGGGCCGCCGGGCCGCACCCGCACCGAGGCCGTGACGGTGTCGGCGGGGGAGGACAGCAGGTCCTTGGGATAGGAGGTCAGTTCATGCGAGACCGACTCCTTCGGCACGTCCGTCGCGGTGAGCGTCATCCGGTCGCCCCGCGCCGTGATCTCCCGCCAGCCGGGCCCGCCGGCGGCGCCCGCGCCGTGGAAGCCGAGGGTCACGGTGCCCGCGCGGGGCAGTGACGCGGTCAGCCGGCACTCCACGCGCAGGGTGTCGAGACCGGCCTGGCCCGGGCGCAGCCGCGCGCTGCTGCGGGCGGCCGTCAGGGTGGCCGTACGCCCGTCGACGGTGAGGGCGCTGTCGGTGGCGGCCCGCGCGCAGCGCTGCCGGGCCCACGCCTCCAGCCCCAGCCGTTCGATACCGGGCTTGGCCTGCGTCGCCGGGATCTCGGCCAGGTCCTCCACATGGTCGACGCGGAGCAGGCCCGGAGCGGCGACCAGGCCGTCGTAGCGGTTGACGGTGAAGTTGCCGAGGGGGTGCGCGCTCGCGGTGCCGGACGGGAGGAGCGCCAGGGCGCACCCGGCGAGCAGCACGTACAGCAGACGGGATTTCACCGGGCTCCCTCCAGCGCCTCGCGGGCCCGCTCGGCGCCCAGCGGGGAGAAGCCGGGATTCAGCTTGAGGGCGGCGGCGAGCGAGGCACGGCCGGCCGCCCGGTGGCCGGTGGCCAGCTCGATCATGCCGCGGTGGTAGCGGAAGGCGGCGTTGCGGTAGCCGGTGGCGGTGGCCTGGCGGGCGTAGGGCAGGGCCTCGGCGTCATGGCCGTTGACGTGCAACGCCCAGGCGAGGGCGTCGGCGGTGTGCACAGTGTGCCGGCGGGCCCATTCGGCCCGGGCCGCGCGCAGGGCGGCCCGCTTGTCGCCGTGGTCGGCGGCGGCCAGCGCGGTGTCCAGGTCGGCGTTGACGCCGTTGGCACGGGCCAGCGCGATCCACGCGTCGACCAGCGCGTACTGCTGCCGGGCCCGCGCCCGGTCGCCGGCCGCGCCCCGGGCCTCGTACAGCTCGCCCAGGGCGACCAGCGGGCCGGGCAGCGGAGCGCGGGCGACCACCGTCTCCATGTCCTTGACGGCCGCGGCGCGGTCACCGCTCGCCGCCCGCGCGCGGGCCCGGCCCTCCAGCGCCGGGAGGTAGCCGTCGTCGGCGGCCAGGGCGCGGGCGTAGTAGGTGAGCGCCGTGCGCTGGTCGCCCTGGTTCCAGGCGAGTTGACCGAGCTGGGTGGCGACGTACGCCGTGTCGCCCGGCGAGGCGGCCGCGGCCAGCGCCTGCTCCAGGACGCGGCGCGCCGTGCGCACGTCCCCGCGCAGCTCCTGCACATAGGCGTACCGGGTGAAGACCGGCACCCCCGGCCTGCGCGCGTCGGCGGTCCGCGCCGCCTTCGCCGCGTCGGCGTACCGGCCGAGTTCGACCAGGGCGTCGATCCGGGAGGACAGCGCGCGCTCGCTGTACGGGTTGCGCCGCAGGGCCGCGTCCGCGAAGGGCAGGGCGCCGTGGAAGTCGTGCCGGGCAGCCGCGAGGGCGGCCCGGCCGGCCAGGGCCTGGTCGTTGTCCGGCGCCAGCGACAGGGAGCGCCGCAGGGCCTGCTCCGCCTGCGGGTACCGGGACGGGTCGGCCGTGGTCCGCGCCTGCTCGACGTAGGCGAGGCCGAGGGTGGCCCAGCCGCCGTAGTCCTTCGGCTGGGCCCGCAGGTGCGTCTGGAGCGCGGTGATGCTCGCGTCCAGATTCCCGCCGCTCAGCATCCCGGGATCCATGGCGCCGGCGGCGACCGGCACGGACGCCGGCCCCCGGTCGGTGCCGAGCGCGATCGCGCCACCGGTCAGGGCGACCGCCAGCAGTGAGGCGGCGACGGCGAGTTGCGCGCCGCCCCGCCACAGCCGCCGGACCGCACCGACCCGCCGTACCGCGGCGACCCGCTCGTCGCCGGCGGTCTCTTCCCCGGCGGTCTCTTCCTCGGCGGTCCCGCGCTCCCCGGTGCTCCCGGGCTCGCCGGGGCCGGAAGCCGCAGGCGCCGGTGCGGCCGGCGCCGGCAGGGCCTCGCCGCTCGCGCTCGCCCTGTGCACGTCCTGCTCGTCGTCCTGCCCGCGCGGGCCCATGCCTTCTCCTCCGTCGGTCGTGTGGAAGGCGCGGCCCGCCGTGGGGGAGGGGGAATCACGGGCCGCGCCGGTCTGGGTGGGTGCGGGATCAGTACGGGCGCTGCAGGCGCCGGCGCCACCACGCGAAGGCGGTGCCGATCAGCAGGATCCCGGCCGCGCCGGAGGCCGCCGAGGCGGCGATCAGCATGGTGTTCCCGGAGCCGCCGGAGGCGGACCCGGCCGGCTGGAGGGCGTCCCCGAGCTGGCTGCGCACATCGGTCCCCGCCGTCGTGCCCTTGGCGAGCCGGCCGCGCGAACCGGCCGTGGGCTGGGCGACGTACGGGAAGTAGTGCTCGAACTTCCTGTCGTTCTTGTCGACCGCGTCACCGAGGTCGTTCTTGGAGCCGACCAGTTCGCCCTCGACGACCTGGAGCGCCGCGTCGATCACGTCGTCGCTCAGCCGGCGGCCGTTCGGGAAGCCCGCGTTGTCGCCGTCCAGCACACCGAGCCGCTTCGGGTGCATGCTCGGCTTGATCGAGGTGTTCAGCCGCAGCTCCTCCGAAGGGGTCACGTGCGGCGGCTGGTTGAGGCCCTTGACGCCCTTGAGGAAGACGTCGACCAGGTCGTTGCGCGGCTCCGCCGGCGCCTTGATCTTGTAGATGGACTCGATCAGCTTGGGCAGCTCGGGGTTGGTGACGTTCTTCAGGAACTGCCCGTCGTACGCCGGCTGCGAGGCGTTGAACTTGTCCTTGTCCTTCTGCGGGTTGACGACCTCGTTGACCAGCGGGTTGCCCAGGCGCGAGACCTGGCTGTAGTAGCCCTGCGCGTTGCGGCGCTGCGCCGTCGACCAGATGCCGACGACCGGCTGGTGGGACGACTCGCGGATCAGGTCGTTCGGCACCTGGAGGGCGATCGTGTTGACGTTGTAGCCCTTGAGGGTGTCCCGGCCGACCTCGGTGAGGTTCCCGCCGTACAGCAGGTCGAAGACGCGCAGGTCCGCGAAGAACGGGTCGTCTGCCTGGCCGGCGAAGGTCGCGGCGCCACCCGCCGTCTTGTACACCGCCTGCGCGCGCAGCTTGCCGTAGTCCGGCATGGACGCCTTGCCGACGTTCGACGGCGCCACCGGCACGTCGTCGGCCAGCTTGGTCTTCGACATCTCGTGCCCGTGCCTGAGCTTGATCAGGTCGATGTCGTACGTCTGTGTGATGTTGAGGTCGGGGTCGTCCAGGCTGGTGACCGGACCGGTGTTGTAGAGGAACGTGTCGCCGTTCTTCGTGTGGGTCTTGAAGGTGTAGCGGAACACCAACTCGCCCTGCGCGTCACCGTTGTTGTCGACGTGCAGGTCGTACTGGGCGTCGTCGGCGAACGTGTAGAAGTTCGGTCCGCCGGCCGGCTCCTCGAACGGGATCCAGTTCGCCACGATCGTCGTCGTGTCGGGCTTGTCCGGGCTGACGAACGCGTACAGGTCGGTGTTGTCGTACTGCGGGGTGCCCGAGATCAGCGGGGCCTCACGGTGGGAGGAGGCGGAGGCCGCCCCGGGTGCCAGGGTGGCGACGCCGGCGGCCGTGAGCCCTCCGGCGGCCAGTGCGCCGCAGATGAGCGTGACCAGTCCGGTGCGTCCCGTGCCGCGCCCGGAGAACGCCCTCCCGGAGAGGGCGCCCCTGGAGAAGAGAGGTGTCATGCCGTCCGTCCTCAGTGCCGACTTGCCTTTGACGGACGGGTATACGGAGCGAACCCGCCGATCGGTTTGGTCGACGGCGAAAAACTTTTTTTCCGCCCGGGACCCGCGTTTTCGGCCCGCTGATCCGTAACCCCTCGGGGAGGTGTGTCTCGGTGCGGATGCGCGGTGCGCGAGGAAGAGCCGGCTGCGGCCACGGTGAGGGGGCCCGGATGCAGGCGGACGAGCTGCTGGTGCTCGTGGCGGGCGGCGACCAGCGGGCCTTCGAGGAGCTGTACGGACTGGTGTCCGGCCCGGTGTACGGGCTGGTGCGCCGGGTGGTGCGCGATCCCGCCCAGTCCGAGGAGGTCGCCCAGGAGGTGCTGCTCGAACTGTGGCGCTCCGCAGCCCGCTTCGACCCCGGCCGGGGCAGTGCCCTGTCGTGGATCCTCACCCTCGCCCACCGCCGCGCCGTCGACCGGGTGCGCAGCGCCCGCGCGGCCGGGGAACGCGAGCAGCGCGAGGCCCTGCGCGCCGGGGAACCCGCGTTCGACCAGGTCGCCGAGGAGGTCGAGGCCGGCCTGGAACGCGAGTGGGTGCGCCGCTGCCTGAACCGGCTCACGGCCCTGCAACGCCAGTCGGTGACCCTCGCCTACTACGACGGGTACACCTACCGTGAGGTGGCCGAGCGGCTGTCGCTGCCGCTGGGCACGGTCAAGACGCGGATGCGCGACGGGCTCGCCCGGCTGCGCCAGTGCCTGGGGGGCACCGTATGAGCATCCTCGGCAAGCTGCTGCGCCGCGAGGACCTGCACTCCCTGGCCGCGCCCTACGCGCTCGACGCGCTCGAGCCGGGCGAGCGGCGCCGCTTCGAGAAACACCTGGCGGGCTGCGACCGCTGCACCGCCGAGGTGCGGGAGCTGGCCGAGGACGCGGTCCGGCTCGCCTGGTCCACGGCGGCCCCGGCACCCGCCGCGCTGCGCGACCGGGTCCTGTCCGCCGTCCGCAGCACCCCGCAGGAGCCGGCCCGCGGCCGCACGGCCGCGCGGGCGCAGGCGCCGGGCCGGGAGCACGCCCCCGTGCTGCCGCCGCACGTCTGGGGCACCCAGCCCCCGCCGGGACGCGCCCGTACGGCCCGCAGACGCCCCCTGTTCGCCCCGTTCGCCACGGTCACCGCCGCCGCGGCCCTCGTCGTCGCCTCCCTCTTCGCGGTCCAGGCGCACCGCACCGAGGACCGGCTCACCGCCGAACGGGCCCGGGCACGTGAGATCGCCCACGTTCTGGCCGCTCCGGACGCCCGCGCCGCGAGCAGCGAGGACGCCCGGGGCCGCAGTATCGGAGTAATCGCTTCCGCCTCCGAGCGGGAGGCCGTCGTCACCCTCAGCGGATACGGCACCCCGCCCGGCGGGCGCGTACACCAGCTCTGGCTCATGCGCCCCCGGGTCCAGCCGCGCTCCCTGGGGCTCCTCGCGGGCGACACGCCCCTGGTCGCGAAGGGCCTCGACACCTCCTCCTCGTCACTCGCCGTAACCGTCGAGCCTGACGGAGGGTCAGCGCAGCCCACCGGGCAGCCGGTTGTCCAACTCACCCTGAAATCGGTCGGATTCGGAGAGTAGTCAGCGAGGGATGGTCAACCCCCTTACAGGGAAGGTGAATCCTGTGGCCGAGATACACGCGTGCCCCGGTGGGGCGATAGGGTTACCCTGCCCGGGCCGGGTGGACTCGTACGGGTGGGGAGTGACATGGAACAGATAACAGTGCGCAGCAGGGCGAGGGTCCCTGCGATCACCTGCGGGAGCAGCGCGACCAGTTCGCGCCTCGACCGCCATCTGTCGGTGCTGGCGGGTCCCGCCATACCGCAGCGGGAGACGGTCGAGGCGACCTCGCTGATGCGTGAGCTGACGGCGCGTGACTCCGTGCGGAGGCACAGCGACCGGGGCGCACGGGTCCGTCGGGTCTCCCTCTTCGCGCCGCTGCGCCGGCTGCGCCGTTCGCTGTTCGGCGGTCACTGACCGCACCGCAGGGCCCCTGACCCCGAGCAGGGGTACCCGCGCTCAGGCCGCCACACCGTCCCGGCGCAGCGCTGCGATCTCGTCGTCCGTCATCCCCACGGCACGCAGCAGCGCTCCGGTGTGCTGGCCGAGTGCGGGCACATCACCCATCCGTGCCTCGTCCCCGCCCGGCAGCGTGATGGGGGGCAGCAGTGCCGTCAGCGGCCCGACCGGCGAGCCCACCTGACGCCACCGCTCCCGGGCCGCCAGCTGCGGATGCTCCGCCAGCTCGTGCAGGTCCCGCAGCCGCGCACAGGCGATGCCCGCCTTCTCCAGCCGGGCCAGCGCCTCCTCGGTCCCCAGTGCCGCCAGCGCCCGGGCGACCAGGGCATCGGTCCGCTCCCGGTGTGCCACCCGCGCGGCATTCGTCGCGTACGCCGGGTCGGTGCCCAGTTCGGGGCGGCCTATGACCTGTTCGGCCAGCCGCCGCCACTCCCGGTCGTTCTGCACCGACAGCAGCACCCGCCCGCCGTCCGCCGTCGGGTAGGCGTCGTACGGCGCGATCACCGCGTGCGCGAGCCCGGTGCGGGCCGGCGGTTCGCCGCCGTGCAGCGCGTGGTGCAGCGGATGGCCCATCCACTCGGCGAGCGCCTCCAGCATGGACACCTCCACCGGCCCGCCCCGCCCGGTCGTGCCGCGCCGCACGAGCGCGGCCAGCACACCGGAGAACGCGTACATGGCCGCCGCGATGTCCGCCGCCGGGATGCCCGCCTTCACCGGCTGCTCCGGCGTCCCGGTCACCGACACCAGCCCCGCCTCGCACTGCACGAGCATGTCGTACGCCCGCTTGCCGGAGTACGGCCCCGAGCCGCCGTAGCCCGAGATGTCCACGGCGATCAGCCGGGGGTGCGCGGCGCACAGTGTGGCCGCGTCCAGGCCGAGCCGGGCGGCGGCGCCGTGCGCGAGGTTCTGCACGAACACGTCCGCGTCCGCCACCAGCCGCCGTACGACCTCCAGACCGCGCGGGTCCTTCAGGTCCAGCGCGACGGACTCCTTGCCCCGGTTGCACCACACGAAGTGCGAGGCGAGACCGCGGGCCGCCGTGTCGTAGCCGCGCGCGAAGTCGCCGCCGTCGACCCGCTCCACCTTGATGACGCGGGCGCCCAGGTCGGCGAGCTGCCGGGTCGCGAAGGGCGCGGACACGGCCTGCTCGACGGCGACGACGGTGATGCCCTCCAGGGGCAGCGGGAGGTGATCCATGGGGTGGATGATCTCCCCTGACCGGCGGTTCTGTCAGCAGTGCGGGTTCACTCGGCCCGCGCGTACCTGCCCACCGCGAGCGGCAGGAACAGGGCGATCAGGACCAGGCTCCACAGCAGCGACCCGGCGACCGGGTGGGCCACCGGCCAGGCGGAGCCCTCCGGGACGGGCGCGTTGCCGAAGAGGTCCCGCAGGGCCGTGGTGACCGCGCTGATCGGGTTCCACTCGGCGAGCGCGCGCAGCCAGCCCGGCAGGTTGCCGGTCGGGATGTACGCGTTCGACAGCAACGGCAGCACGAAGGAGGATGCGCCGAGCTGTCCGGCGGCGTCCTCGCTGCGGGACAGCAGGCCAAGGAAGATCCCGGCGCAGGTGCAGGCGAACCGGAAGAGCAGCAGCAGCCCCACCGCACCCACGGCCCCGGCCGCGGACCCCTCGATCCGCCAGCCCACCGCGAGCCCGGTCAGCAGCAGCGGCACCGTCCCGACGGCCGTGACGACGAGGTCCGCGACGGCCTGCCCGAGGGGCACGGCGGCCCGGCTCACCGGCATCGTGCGGAACCGGTCCGTCACGCCCCGGTGGGTGTCCTGGGCGGCCTGGAACATGCCGGTCATCAGCCCGCCGGCGGCCGTCGCGACGAGCAGCCCGGGCACCAGGAAGGAGCGGTACTCGCGGCCGGGCATCGCCAGCGCGCTGCCGAAGACGTAGCCGAAGAAGAGCAGCATGTTGACCGGCATCAGCTGCGTCAGGACCGCCAGTCCCGGGCTGTTGCGGACCCGGCGCAGCTTCCGGCCGGCCATCGCCAGCCCGTCGTACGCGAACGCGCTCATGCGGCGAGCTCCTCGCTGTCGGCGGACTCACCGGTGAGCCGCAGGAAGACGTCGTCGAGGGTGGGCGGCCGGATGCCCGCGTCCAGCAGCGGCACGCCGGCCGCGTCCAGTTCGCGCACCAGGCGGGGCAGGGTCAGCGTCGGGTCGGTGGTGACCGCGCCGACCGCGTTCCGCTCGCGGTCGAACACCGGCTCCCTCCCGGTCAGCCGGTCGAGCACGGCCGCCGCCCGGGTCAGCGCGCCGGCGTCCGCGACCACCGCCTCCACCTGCGAGCCGATGAGCGCCTTGAGCGAGGCCGGGGAACCCGTGTGGGCGACCCGGCCCCGGTCCATCAGGGCGATGTCGTCGGCGAGCTGGTCGGCCTCCTCCAGGTACTGCGTGGTCAGCAGCACCGTCGTGCCGTCCGCCTTCAGCTCGCGCACGGCCTGCCAGACGCGGGCCCGGCTGGCCGGGTCGAGTCCGGTGGTCGGCTCGTCCAGGAAGAGCACGTCGGGACGGCGGACCAGGCTCGCGGCGAGGTCCAGCCGACGCCGCATGCCGCCCGAGTACGCCGACGCCTTCCGGTCCGCCGCCTCGGTCAGACCGAAGCGCTCCAGCAGCTCGTCGGCCCGGGCGGCCGGCCCGCGCACCCGGTGCAGCCGGGCGAACAGCCGGAGGTTCTCCCGGCCGGTGAGGTCCCCGTCGACCGAGGCGTACTGCCCGGTGACCCCGATCCGGCGGCGCACGGCCGCCGCCTCCCGCACGAGGTCGTGCCCGGCGATCCGCGCCGAGCCCCCGTCCGGGCGCAGCAGCGTGGTCAGCAGCCGTACCGCCGTCGTCTTCCCCGCCCCGTTCGGCCCCAGCAGCCCGCAGACCGTGCCCTCGGCGACCGCCAGATCCAGCCCGCGCAGGGCCCGCACGGCGCCGAAGCGCTTCTCCAGACCCTCACTAAGTACGGTGTACGTAGTAGTCATACCGGGACCATACCGCACTACGTACGGTGTACGTAACTAGGATGGTGGCCGAGGTGATGACCGATGGCAGTCCGAGGGGCCGTCCCCGAGGTGATCTGGGCGCGCCCCGAGCGCACCGGCCGGGGCCCGAGACCGGCGTACACGCGCGACGACATCGCCGCCGCGGCCGTCCGGATCGCCGACGCGCGGGGGCTCGACGCGGTGTCGATGCGGCACGTCGCGGCCGAGCTGGGCTGCGGCACCATGTCGCTGTACAACTACGTCCCCCGTAAGGAGGACCTGTACGAGCTGATGGTGGACGCGGCCGGCGCCGAGCACGCCCCGTGGGAGCCGAGCGGGGACTGGCGGGCCGACATGCGCCGCGTGGCCGGGCAGACGCGCGAGCTGATGCACCGCCACCCCTGGCTGCCGCGCCTGATGTCCCCCGTGTACGGCTTCAGCCCGAACGCCCTGCGCTACCTGGAGCACTGCCTGGCCTGCCTGGACCCGCTGGACGCGGCGTACGGCACCAAGCTGGAGCTGATCGCGATGCTCAACGGCGTCGTGACGATGTACGTCCGCAACGAACTCGACACCGCCGAGCGGGCCCGTGCCCTGCCGTGGTCGCCGGACGAGGAGCACGCGGTCCGCATCGCCTACCTGAGCAGCCAGGTCGCCACCGGCGCCTACCCGCGCATGGCGGCGGCGTTCGCCGAGGACCCGGGGCCGATCGATCTGGAGGCGGTGTTCGCACGGACGGTGGAGCGGGTCCTCGACTCCTTCGACAGGGAGCGGCGGAGCCGGTGAACCAGGAGCGTGCCGGACGCCAACTGGCCCTGATCGAAGAGGTGGTCGAGGCCGCCCGGGCCGGCGGCATCCCGCTCTGGCTGCGCGGCGGCTGGGCCATGGACTTCTTCCTGGGCGAGGTCACCCGGGAGCACGGGGACATCGACTGGTTCGCCCGGGCGAAGGACGCGGAACCGCTCGCCGGCACCCTGGTCCGGCTCGGCCACACCCCGGTGCCCGGGCCGCCCGCCGGCCTCCAGCTCGACTTCGTGAAGGACGGCCTGGAGAGCAGCTTCACCCTCGTCGGCACGGACGCGGCGGGCCGGGTGACCGTCGCCGGCGGGCCCTGGGCCGGCACGCCCTGGCCGGAGGGCCTGCTCGGTGCGGAGTCGGAGCCCTGGAGGTGCCGATCGTCGATCCGCGCGTCCAGATCGAGATCAAGCGCATGATGCCGGTCTGGGATCCCTCCCGGCCCCGCCGTGCCAAGGACGCCGAGGACATCGCCCGGCTGGAGGCCGCCCTGCGCGGGCGCGCGGCGGGTTCGGCCCTGTCGTCGAACTCCCTGTCGGACGGGACGAAAATCCCGCCGGACGCCGCGGCCTGAGCGGGCCCGATCCCGCCTGATCCAGGCGAAACCCCTTAGAGCAGCGCGAACTGTCCCTCCGGGCCCTCCTCGTGGTGGTCGAGGACCGAGGCGGGGCGGCGGGACGCCTCCGGCGCCGGCAGGACGCCGGCCTGCCGCAGCTCGGCCGCCGTGACCGGTGACCGCATCTCCAACCCGGCCCGCAGCGGCCGCACTTCCGCCAGCAGGGCGAGGACGGTGATCAGCTCCAGCAGTTCCGAGGTCCACGTCTGCGGCCAGGCCGCCGGGCGGATCGCGGTCAGTGTGCCCGGCTCGGCCGGTGCGGTCCGGACCGCCAGCCAGCTCTCCAGGACCCGGGTTCCGGCCACCTCGTAGTCCCAGGCCGCGGGCGGGACGGGGGAGATGCGGCCCTCGTCCAGGTGCAGGGTCTCCTCGTCACGGTCGTAGTGCAGGCCGGCGGGCCGGCTCGGCAGCGGCGCGCGGACGTACGGGCGCCGGCCGCCCGGCAGCTTGGGGCGCTCGCCGTCGCGGAGCATCAGCCACAGCGTCCGGCGGCCCACGTCCACACCGGCGGCCCACAGGCCGGGGTCCTCGGTGAGCGGGACGGTGAGGTCCGGGCGGACCGTCGCCAGGATCCAGGCCAGCACGTCCGGCGCCGAGGGCCGTGCGCCCAGCCGGGCCGACAGGTGGTCCAGCAGACCGGGGGACAGGTTCGGTTCCGTGCCGCCGGGGCGGCGGTACAGCGGGCGGACGCGGCCGGTGCGCAGCACCGGCAGGTGCGGAGTGGCCAGCAGCGGGCCGTCTGCGTCGCCCGTCTCCACGGTGAACACCTGCCGCGCGTCCGCCACCCGCCACAGCTCCGGACGGGCCGCGTCCAGCAGCCGGTGGTCCGGGATCAGCCACTGCTCGTCGAAGGCGGCGGCCAGGACCCGCACGGGCTCCGCACAGCGCCCCTCCGCGCGCGCCAGCCGCTCCGTACCGGTGGACTGCCCGGGCAACTGCGCCACCGCCGACCGGAGCGTGCGGGCGCGGGTCGGCTCGAACAGGCGCTCCCGGTCCGGCCCCTCGGCCTTCAGCAGGGCGTCCCAGCGGGCCCTGAGCGAGGCCGCATCGGGCGCCGACGGCCAGGCGCGGCCCGGCCGCAACGGTGCGACGGACCACGGCATGAGGTCCGCCAGCAGCGGAGCGTCGTCGTGCGTCACGCACGGCATGCTACGACAGCGGGTGGCGCCCCCGAAGGGGCGCCGGGAACCGCGCGACCAGCCCCCGCCACACCCGCAGTGGGCCACCGGCCCGGCGTGGCCCCCCTCGCGGCCGACGGCGGAGCGCTCACGCGTCGAGGGTGACCGTGAACGAGAAGCGGTCGCCCCGGTAGTGGATGACCGCCACGTCCAGCACCCGGCCCTCGGTGTCGTACGTCACGCCCGTGTAGTGCAGGATCGGGCTGAGCAGCGGGACCTGGAGCAGCCGGGCCGTCTCCGGGTCCGCGAGCCGCGCCTCCACCGTGTCCGTGATCCGGCTGATGTCCGCTTTCACCAGGTCCCGCAGCACCTTGGTCATCGGCCAGCGGACCAGGTCGTCCAGGTCGACGTGCTCGGCCAGTTCGGGACGGATGTGGTTGACGGCGTGGTTGGTCGGCTCGCCGGTCTTCTCGTCGCTGCGCAGCCGGTGGTACGCCGCCACCTCCGCGAGGTCCGGGAAGTGCTCGGCGAGCCCGGCCGGCACCGGCACCCGGCCGTGGCCGAGCAGTTCGGTCGTCATCCCGGACTGCTGGGCCACGATCGCGTCCACCGAGCCCAGCAGCCGGACCGGGGCCCCGCGCCGGACGTCGGGTTCGATGAACGTGCCGCGCCGCCGGTGGCGGCTGATCAGACCCTCGTCCTCCAGCTCCTTCAGCGCCTGCCGCATGGTCAGCACGCTCACGCCGTAGTGCTCCGCCAGCTGTTCCTCGGTGGGCAGGCGCAGCGGGTCCTGGGGCGAGCGGCCCAGTATGGAGGCGCGCAGCGACTGCGACACCTGGTACCACAGCGGCAGCTTGCGGTTCAGGACGATCGAATCCGGAGCGAAGGAGGTCACGCGGCTATCCGTACCTGGCGGAGAACGTTCGGCGCAACGGCGGCGGTCACCCCCGGAAGTGCCGCTCCAGTCCCTGCCACACGTCGTCGTAGCGCTGCTGGAGGTGCTCGGCGCCGGCCGCGTGCGGGGTGAGGGTCACCGGCCAGCGGGTCTCGAACATGAAGGCGAGCCCGTCGTCGATCCTCTGCGGCCGCAGCTCGGCCGCGCTCGCCCTGTCGAACGTCTCCCGGTCCGGGCCGTGCGCCGACATCATGTTGTGCAGCGAACCGCCGCCGGGCACGAAGCCCTCGGCCTTGGCGTCGTACGCGCCCTCGATCAGGCCCATGTACTCGCTCATCACGTTCCGGTGGAAGTACGGCGGCCGGAAGGTGTCCTCGCCCACCAGCCAGCGCGGCGCGAAGACCACGAAGTCCACGCCGGCCAGGCCCGGGGTGTCCGACGGCGAGGTCAGCACGGTGAAGATGGACGGGTCGGGGTGGTCGTAGGAGATGGTGCCGATGACATTGAACCGGCGCAGGTCATAGACGTACGGCACATGGTTGCCGTGCCAGGCGACCACGTCCAGGGGGCTGTGGTCGTAGGTGGCCGTCCACAGGTTGCCGCAGAACTTGTTCACCACCTCCACCGGGCCCTCGACGTCCTCGTACGCCGCGACCGGAGCGCAAAAGTCCCGCGGGTTCGCGAGCCCGTTGGCGCCGATCGGGCCGAGGTCGGGCAGCCGGAACGGCGCCCCGTAGTTCTCGCAGACATAGCCGCGGGCGGACTCGTCCAGGAGCTCCACACGGAAGCGCACCCCACGCGGGATCAGGGCGACATGGGCGGGTTCCACATGGAGCCGGCCGAACTCGGTGTGCAGCAGCAGTCCGCCCCGCTCGGGCACGATGAGCAACTCGCCGTCGGCGTCGGAGAAGACCCGCTCCATCGAGGCGTTGGCGTGGTAGAGGTGCACGGCCACGCCGGTGCGCTGGGTGGCGTCGCCGTTGCCGCCCAGGGTCCACAGGCCGGCGAGGAAGTCGGTGCCGTCCGGGGGCTCCGGCAGCGGGTTCCAGCGCAGCCGGTTGGGGTCGGGCACGGTCTCGGTGAAGGGGGCCGTGCGCAGGGCACCGTTGTCGGTGCGGGTGAACGCCGGGTGCGCGGCCGACGGGCGGATGCGGTACAGCCAGGAGCGGCGGTTGTGGGCCCGCGGCTCCGTGAACGCCGTACCGCTCAGCTGCTCGGCGTACAGGCCGAGCGGCGCGCGCTGCGGCGAGTTGCGGCCCTCGGGCAGGGCGCCCGGCACCGCCTCCGAGGCGTGTTCGTTGCCGAACCCGGTCAGATAGGCCAGCCCCTCGGCGGTCTTCCGTGCGTCCCCGCTCATGATCGCTCCCTTGCGCTCCCGATTCCTATGCAACACCGTAGGAATGAGTGGGGGCCCGCGCAAGAGGGCCCCGGGTCCTCCCACAGAGGTAGGCCCGGAACCAGACTTGAGGGGGATCCGGCGTGCCGGGCCGCTGTTCTACGCTCCCGGTCATGTCGTGGACGAAGTGGAAGCGTGGACCGCTCGCCGCGCTCGCGGTGTGCGTCCTGCTGCCGTTCGGAGCGGCGGCCTGCGCCGACGGCGAGGCGCACGGCGGGACGGTCTCCTCCTCACCCGTGGGGAAGGTGCTGGACGAGACGGACACCACCGGCCGGAACCTGCGGGAGGTGCCCACGAAGAACGCCCCCCGGGTCGGCATGGAGGTCACCCCGGACCCGGCCGGCGGCTGGGACGTCCGGCTCACCTTCCGGCACTTCCGCTGCTCCGCGCCGGGTGCGCGGCCGGCGGCGGTCCCCGGCCGCGGCTTCGCCCGCCTCTTCGTGGACGGCCGCGGGATCGCCCGGCTGCACGGCCCCGCGTACCACGTGGCCGCCGGCGTCGTCCCGCGCGGCACCCACGGGGTCACCGCGCGCCTGTACGCCGACGACGGCACGGTCTGGGCCGTCCACGGCAAGCCGGTCGAGAGCACCGCCGACATCACGGTGTCCGACGCGGAGGCGGACGCACCGGACCCGTCGGCCGGGGCCGCGTCACCCGCCGGGGGCGGATGAGCACAGCCGGTGCCTGAGTGCACCGGCCACCCGTCTTCGTACTGGGGGAGAGGTTCACCGGACCCCGGCGGAAAGGCATCATGAAGCCCGTGCCCCACGCGACATCGCTTCGCCGCGCGCCCGTCCAGCGGCGCAGCGCCGAACGGCTGACCAGGATCCTGGACGCCTGCGCCGAACTCCTCGACGAGGTCGGCTACGACGCCCTGAGCACGCGCGCGGTCGCCGAGCGCGCCGGAGTCCCCATCGGCTCGGTCTACCGCTTCTTCGGCAACAAACGGCAGATGGCCGACGCCCTCGCCCAGCGCAACCTGGAGCGGTACGTCGAGCGCGTCACCGAGCGGCTGAAGGACACCCGCAAGGGGGACTGGCGGGCCGCCATGGACGCCGTCCTGGACGAGTACCTCGCCATGAAGCGCACCGCGCCCGGCTTCTCCCTGGTCGACTTCGGCAACCAGATCCCGGTCGGCGTCCGGCAGGCCGAGCCCAACACCCGGGTCGCCGACCGGCTCATCCAGCTGCTCTCCGGCTATCTGGGCCGCACCCCGGACGAGGAACTGGGCCGTGTCTTCCTGGTCGCCGTGGAGACCGCGGACACCCTGGTCCAGCTGGCCTTCCGGGTCGACCCCGCGGGAGACGAGGCGATCATCCACGAGACGCGGGAGATGCTGCGGGCGTATCTGGCGCGGGTGCTGGACTGACGCGTGGTGCACCGGTCGGGCCGGCAGGCCCGCAGACCGGTGCGTCCGGATCCCGCGTCCTGACGGCCGCCGGCCGACGACCGCGGAAAGACAAGCCCTGGCGAGCGGTTCGCCGAGACGGTGGAGCTCGTCCGCGCGCTCGCCGGGACCGGTCCGTGGTGAGGAATCGGGGTGAAACCGGGGCCGGGCACCACCACAGGTCCTGCCGGCCGGCGAGTACGCGATCTCACCCATCAAGGGCTCCCCTTCATGCCGACTGGTCGGTATCCTCGCCTGACGTCCGTGCGGCATCGCCGACGTCACCCACCGGGAGGACCCGTGTCCCGCACCGCCCTGCGTATCTGCCCGCTCTGCGAGGCCACCTGCGGGCTGACCCTCACCGTCGAGGGCACCCGCGTCACCGGCGCCCGCGGCGACCGGGACGACGTCTTCAGCAAGGGGTTCATCTGTCCCAAGGGCGCCGCCTTCGGTGCCGTCGACGGCGACCCCGACCGGCTGCGCGCCCCGCTCGTGCGCGAGGACGGCACCCTGCGCGAGGCCACCTGGGAGGAGGCCTTCGACGCGGTGGCCGCCGGCCTGCGCCCGGTCGCGGAGCGGTACGGCCCCGACGCCGTCGGCGTGGTCCTCGGCAACCCCAACGTGCACACCATGGCCGGCGGCCTCTACCCGCCCCTCCTGGTCGGCGCCCTGCGCACCCGCAGCCTGTTCACCGCCTCCACGGTCGACCAGATGCCCAAGCACGTCTCCAGCGGGCTGCTGTTCGGAGACGCCAACGCGATACCGGTGCCGGACCTGGACCACACCGACCATCTGCTGCTCCTCGGCGCCAACCCGCTGGAGTCCAACGGCAGTCTGTGCACCGCCCCCGACTTCCCCGGCCGGCTCAGGGCCCTCAAGGCCCGCGGCGGCCGGCTCACCGTCGTGGACCCGCGCCGCACCCGCACCGCCAAGCTCGCCGACCGGCACCTCGCGATCCGCCCCGGCACCGACGCCCTGCTGCTCGCCGCGATGGCACACACCCTCTTCGCGGAGGACCTGGTCGACCTCGGCCACCTCGCCCCGCACGTCCAGGGCGTCGAGGAACTCCGGGACGCACTGGACGACTTCACCCCCGAAGCCGTGGCCCCCGCCTGCGACCTGGACGCCGGTGACATCCGCGCCCTGGCCCGCGACCTCGCCGCCGCCCCCACCGCCGCCGTCTACGGCCGCATCGGCAGCTGCACCGTCCCGCACGGCACCCTGGCCAGCTGGCTGGTCGACGTCCTCAACATCCTCACGGGCAACCTGGACCGCCCCGGCGGCGCCCTCTTCCCGCAGGCCGCCACCGACAGGACACCCCGCCCGGCGGGTCCCGGCCGCGGCTTCGCGCTCGGCCGCTGGCACTCCCGGGTGAGCCGGCACCCCGAGGCCAAGGGCGAGTTGCCGCTCTCCGCGCTCGCCGAGGAGATCGACACCGCCACCGACGAGGGCACCCCGGTACGGGCCCTCATCGCCATCGCCGCCAACCCGGTGCTCTCCGCGCCCGACGGCGAACGCCTCGACAAGGCCCTGGAGTCCCTGGACTTCATGGTCAGCGTCGACCCGTACCTGAACGAGACCTCCCGCCACGCCGACGTCGTGCTGCCCCCGCCCCCGCCCGCGCAGAGCCCGCACCACGACTTCGCCTTCAACACCCTCGCCGTGCGCAACCAGGTCCGCTACAGCCGTCCCGCCGTCCCGCTGGAGCCCGGCCGCATGGCGGAGACCGAGATCCTCGCCCGGCTGGTCCTGGCGGCGAGCGGCATGCACGGCACCGACCCGGCAGCCGTCGACGCGATGGTCATCGAGCAGACCCTCGGCAAGGCCGTCCGGGACGCGCACGGGCCGGTGCACGGCCGCGACCCGCACGACCTCGCCGCCCGGCTGACCGGCGACAACGGCCCCGAGCGGCGGCTCGACATGATGCTGCGCCTCGGCCCGTACGGCGACGGCTTCGGCGCCCGGCCCGACGGGCTGAGCCTGGCCCGGCTGCTCGACCACCCGCACGGCATCGACCTCGGCCCGCTGCGCCCGCGCCTGCCGCAGCCGCTGAAGACCCGCAGCGGCAAGGTCGAGCTGCTGCCGGAGCCGATCGCCGGCGACCTGCCCCGGCTCCGCGCGGCCCTGCGCGAGCGCCCGGCGGGTCTCGTCCTGGTCGGCCGCCGCCATCTGCGCTCCAACAACAGCTGGATGCACAACGTGCCCGCGCTCACCGGCGGCAGCAACCGCTGCACCGTGCACATCCACCCCGAGGACGCCGCCCGCCTCGGCGTCCGGGACGGCGCGGCCGTACGGGTCAAGGGCGCCGGGGGAGAGGTGGTGGCCCCCGCCGAGGTCACCGACGGCGTCCGGCCCGGGGTGGTGAGCCTGCCGCACGGCTGGGGCCACGACCGGCCCGGGACCCGGCTCCGCCACGCCGCCGCCGACCCCGGCGTCAACGTCAACCAGCTGCTCGACGGCAGTCTGCTCGACCCGCTGTCGGGCAACGCGGTCCTCAACGGCGTCCCCGTTGAGCTCTCGGCGGTCGCAGCACAGCCGTGACCTGGAGTTTTGCGCTTATTGCTCGCGCGTCAACGTCTTGTTAACGCCGTTTGGACGGACCTAACGTCATCGCACCGCCGACCCCCAGGTGGGATGTTCAAGGGCGAACGTTAGGTATCCACTCATGCTGACCATCCTCGGCTTCGCCATGATCGCGACCTTCCTGGTCCTGATCATGCTGAAGAAGATGTCGCCGATCGCGGCGCTCGTGCTCATACCCGCGCTGTTCTGCGTGTTCGTGGGCAAGGGCGCCAAGCTCGGCGACTACGTCATCGACGGCGTCACCGGCCTCGCCCCCACCGCGGCGATGCTCATGTTCGCGATCGTCTACTTCGGTGTGATGATCGATGTCGGCCTCTTCGACCCCGTCGTGCGGGGCATCCTGAAATTCTGCAAGGCCGATCCGCTGCGCATCGTGGTCGGTACGGCGATCCTCGCCGGGATCGTCTCCCTGGACGGCGACGGCTCCACCACCTTCATGATCACCGTCTCGGCGATGTACCCGCTGTACAAGCGCCTGAAGATGTCCCTGGTCGTGATGACCGGCGTCGCCGCGATGGCCAACGGTGTGATGAACACCCTGCCGTGGGGCGGCCCCACCGCCCGCGCCGCCACCGCCCTCAAGCTCGACGCCGGCGACATCTTCGTGCCGATGATCCCGGCCCTCGCCATGGGCCTGCTGTTCGTCTTCGCCCTCGCCTACGTCCTCGGCCGCCGCGAGCGCAAGCGGCTCGGCGTGCTCACGCTGGACGAGGTGCTGGTCGAGGAGAACGAGACGGTGCTCGTGGGCGCCGGCTCCGGCACGGCGGCCCGGCCCGCGGCGGGTTCCGGCACGGGCATCGCAGACGCGGCGGGTTCCGGCTCCGGCACCGGTCTGCCCGGCGACGAGCACGCCGACGAGGACTTCCAGGGCCTCGACCCGAACCGTCCCACCCTGCGCCCGAGGCTCTACTGGTTCAACGCGCTGCTCACGGTCACCCTGCTCACCGCCATGATCATGGAGTGGCTGCCGATCCCGGTGCTGTTCCTGCTCGGCGCGGCCCTCGCCCTGACCGTCAACTTCCCGCACATGCCGGACCAGAAGGCCCGCATCGCCGCCCACGCCGAGAACGTCCTCAACGTCTCCGGCATGGTCTTCGCCGCCGCCGTCTTCACCGGCGTCCTGCAGGGCACCGGGATGGTCGACCACATGGCAAAGTGGCTGGTGGGCAACATCCCCGACGGCATGGGCCCGCACATGGCCCTCGTCACCGGCGTACTGAGCATCCCGCTCACCTACTTCATGTCCAACGACGGTTTCTACTTCGGCATCCTGCCGGTGCTCGCCGAGGCCGGGCAGGCGCACGGCGTGCCCGCGGTGGAGATCGCCCGCGCCTCGATCATCGGCCAGCCCCTGCACATGTCCAGCCCGCTCGTCCCGGCCGTGTACGTGCTGGTCGGCATGGCCAAGGTCGAGTTCGGCGACCACACCCGGTTCGTGGTCAAGTGGGCCGCGCTCACCTCGCTGGTGGTGCTCGGCGCCGGGATCCTGTTCGGCATCATCTGATCACCCGACGGAGGTCGTACCCATGGCGCCCGGTGGGAACCGCGGCTGGCTGCTCCGCCTCGTCATCGCCTTCTCCTTCGTGCAGGGGGCGGTGTCGATGGCCCGGCCCGCCGTCTCCTACCGGGCCCTCGCGCTGGGCGCCGACGAACGCGCGGTCGGTGTCATCGCCGGTGTGTACGCGCTGCTGCCGCTGTTCGCCGCCGTACCGCTCGGCCGGCGCACCGACCACGGCCGCTGCGCGCCCCTGCTGCCGACGGGCGTGGTCCTCGTCGCCGGCGGCTGCGCGCTGAGCGGGCTCGCCGGCTCGCTGTGGGCGATGGCCCTGTGGAGCGGGGTGATGGGCCTCGGCCACCTGTGCTTCGTGATCGGCGCCCAATCGCTGGTGGCCCGCCAGTCGGCGGCGCACGAGCAGGACCGCAACTTCGGCCACTTCACCATCGGCGCCTCCCTCGGCCAGCTCGTGGGCCCGATCGCCGCGGGCGCGCTCATCGGCGGCCCCGACATGGCGCACAGCAGCGCGCTCGCCCTCGTGGCGGCGGGCGCGGGCGCGGCCGTCGCGTTCACCTCGCTGTGGCGCATCGAGGACCGTACGGCCGCCGGCTCCGGCCCGCGGCAGGGCGCCCGCGTGCCGGTCGCCGGCATCCTGCGGGCCCGGGGCGTGCCCGCGGGCATGCTGATCAGCCTGTCGGTGCTGTCCGCGACCGACATCCTCACCGCCTACCTCCCGGTGGTCGGCGAGCACCGGGGCATCGCTCCCTCGGTGATCGGTGTCCTGCTCAGCCTCCGGGCCGGCGCCACCATCGCCTGCCGGCTCGTGCTCACCCCGCTGCTGCGGCTGCTCGGCCGGCCCGCGCTGCTCACCGTGACCTGTCTGCTGGCCGCGCTGCTGTGCGCGGGGGTGGCGCTGCCGGTGCCGGTGTGGGCGCTCGGCGCGATGCTCGCGGTCCTCGGCTTCTGCCTGGGCGTGGGCCAGCCGCTGTCGATGACGACGGTGGTGCAGGCGGCTCCCGACGAGGCCCGCTCCACCGCGCTCGCCCTGCGGCTGACCGGCAACCGGCTCGGCCAGGTCGCGGCGCCCGCCACCGCGGGTCTGGTCGCCGGTCTGGCGGGGGTCGCTGCGCCGTTCGTGATGCTGGGGGCGTTGCTGCTGCTGTCGTCGGGAGTGGCGCTGCGGTCGCCGGGCCGGGCCGGCGGCCCGACGGGACGGGTGACCGGGAAGGGGCCGAGGCGCCCGGGATTGCGCCGCACGAGCGATCTCTGACGGCGCGTCGGGCCCGGGTGCCGACGGCCCCCGGGGTGGATGACGCAGAGTCCAGGCGGAAGAACGATTTGTATGAAAATCGTCTGAACTTGGAGGATTGCGCATGCCCACCCTGACACTCCCACGCGCCGCCGGCTCCCGCGCGGGCGCCGCAGTCGTCCTCACCGCCCTAGCCGCGGCCGGCGCGTCTTGGGTGGCGGCGCCGGAGGCGGCGGCCCAGGGGGAGAACGGCGACATCCGGATCCACGACGAGCGCCACCTCCACGGACCGCTCGTGGGATCGGCCAAGGACGACCCGGTGGTCTGCAGGTTCTATCTGGAGGCCGTCAACTTCGACACCCTCACCGCCGTCGCCTACACCATCACTCCGCAGCCCCCGCTGGCCACCGCTGCCACCGTCACCGGCACCATCCAGCTCGCGGGGGGCGCCGGGCACACCGACCCGCTGGGCCTGGCGGACGGCCAGTACAAGATCAGCTGGGCCGTGGGCACCCCCGTGGCGCTGAAGGAGAAGGTCTTCCGCGTCAACTGCAGGGACGGGCGCCACGAGGGGGCCAACGGTCCCAACGGGCAGATCGCCGACCCCCAGCACAACGACGGGTCCTGGGGCCAGGGCGGCGACCACAACGGCCCCAAGGGCGGGGTGCACGCGGGCGGCGGCGGTCTCATCGACACGGCCGCCGCGTACTCCCCGGTGGCCGCCGCGGGTGCCGTGGGCCTGATCGCCGTCTGCGGTGTCGTGTACGTCCGGCTGATCCGCCGGCGGCCCCATGGTGCCGCGTAGGTACCGACGCAGGCCCTGGTACCGGACCCGCGCCTACCGCCTCGCCAGGACGGCCCTGCTCGCGGTCGTCCTGGTGACGGTGGGCTCCCGGTGCGGGGCGGGCGGCGCAGCCGCCGGGCACGCCCCGGAGACCGTGGCGGCCGGCGGGGGCGGCGCCGAACCGGCCTCCGCCGCTCCGCCGCCGCCCCGCCCGCTGCCCCGGTCCCGGCCGACATCCTTCCGCGTGCGCTTCCTGGGCATCGACGCCCCCGTCATCCCGCTCCGCCTCGACCGGAACCGGCAGCTGGAGACACCGCCCGTCGACAGGCCCCGGCTCGTCGGCTGGTACGAGGGCGGCCCCACGCCGGGCGAGGCCGGCACCGCCGTCGCCGTCGGGCACCGCGACACCAGGACCGGTCCCGCCGTGTTCGCCGGGCTCGCCCAGGTCGGTCCCGGCAGGCGCATCGAGGTCGGGCGCGCGGACGGCCGTACCGCCGTCTACTCCGTGGACCGGGTGAAGGTCTACGACAAGGCCGGCTTCCCCGACAAGGAGGTCTACGGCCCGGCCGGCCGCCCGGAACTGCGGGTGATCACCTGCGGCGGCCTCTTCAGCCGGCGGACCGGCTACACCAGCAACGTGGTGGTCTTCGCCCACCTGACCGCGACCAGGTGACCGGCGGGCCGGCCGGCGGGGACTGCGTGTCCGCGCCGGCCGGCCCGTTCGCGATGATGTCCCGGAACGTCCGCGGCCCAGGAACGTCTGGCGCCAAAAAACTATCATCGCTAGTTTGTGTGCCGGACGACGCGGACCCGCCGGGAGGACACACCATGAAGGCACATGACGGCCTGTACATCGACGGCGCCTGGCGCCCCGCCGAGAGCAGGGACGTGATCGACGTCGTGAACCCGGCCGACGAGCAGGTCGTCGGCAGGGTCCCGGCGGGCGGCGCGCTGGACGTCGACACCGCCGTACGGGCCGCGCGCGCCGCCCTGCCCGCCTGGGCCGCCACACCGCCCGCCGAGCGCGCCGCGCGCCTGGCCGCTCTGCGGGACGCCCTCGCGGCCCGCAAGGACGAGATCGCCGAGACGGTCACCGCGGAACTGGGCTCGCCCCTTCCGTTCTCGCAGAACGTGCACGCCGCCGTGCCGATCGCCGTCGCGGGCTCCTACGCCGAGCTGGCCGCGACCCACGCCTTCGAGGAGAAGGTCGGCAACTCCACGGTCCTGCACGAGCCGATCGGCGTGGTCGGCGCGATCACCCCCTGGAACTACCCCCTCCACCAGATCGTCGCCAAGGTCGCCCCGGCCCTCGCCGCCGGCTGCACGATCGTCCTCAAGCCCGCCGAGGACACCCCGCTCACCGCGCAGCTCTTCGCCGAGGCGGTGCACGAGGCGGGCGTGCCCGCGGGTGTGTTCAACCTGGTCACCGGCCTCGGCCCGGTCGCCGGACAGGCCCTGGCCGAACACCCCGGTGTCGACCTGGTCTCCTTCACCGGCTCCACGGCGGTCGGCCGGCAGATCGGCGCGGTGGCCGGCGCGGCCGTGAAGAAGGTCGCCCTCGAACTGGGCGGCAAGTCCGCCAACGTCATCCTGCCGGGCGCCGACCTCGCCAAGGCGGTGAACGTCGGGGTCGCCAACGTGATGTCCAACTCCGGTCAGACGTGCAGCGCCTGGACCCGGATGCTGGTCCACCGCGACCGGTACGCCGAGGCCGTCGAACTGGCCGCCACCGCCGCGGCCAGGTACGGGGACCGCATCGGTCCGGTCGTCAGCGCCGGGCAGCAGGCGAGGGTGCGCGGTTACATCGAGAAGGGCATCGCCGAGGGCGCCCGGCTGGTCGCGGGCGGCCCCGAGGCCCCGCGCGAGAAGGGCTACTTCGTCAGCCCCACGGTCTTCGCGGACGTCACACCGGAGATGACCATCGCCCAGGAGGAGATCTTCGGCCCGGTCCTGTCGATCCTGAGGTACGACGACGAGGAGGACGCCCTGCGCATCGCCAACGGCACGGTGTACGGGCTCGCGGGCGCGGTCTGGGCCGCGGACGAGGCCGAGGCCGTGGCCTTCGCCCGCCGCATGGAGACCGGCCAGGTCGACATCAACGGCGGCCGGTTCAACCCCCTCGCGCCCTTCGGCGGCTACAAGCAGTCCGGCGTCGGCCGCGAACTCGGCACGCACGGGCTCGCCGAGTACCTGCAGACCAAGTCCCTCCAGTTCTAAGGAAGTCCGACACCATGGCCGTACGAGCCGCCGTCCTGCCCGCCATCGGCGCCCCGCTGGAGATCACCGGCATCGAACTGCCCGACCCGGGCCCCGGCCAGGTCCGGGTCCGCCTCGCCGCCGCCGGCGTCTGCCACTCGGACCTGTCCCTGTCCAACGGCACCATGCGGGTTCCGGTCCCGGCCGTCCTCGGCCACGAGGGCGCCGGCACGGTCGTCGCCGTCGGGGAGGGCGTCACCCACGTCTCACCCGGCGCCCCGGTGGTCCTCAACTGGGCCCCCTCCTGCGGCGGCTGCCATGCCTGCACGCTCGGCGAGGTCTGGCTGTGCGCCAACGCGCTGAACGGCGCCGCGGACGTCTACGCCCGCACCACCGACGGCACCGCACTGCACCCCGGGCTGAACGTGGCCGCGTTCGCCGAGGAGACGGTGGTCGCCGCGTCCTGCGTGCTGCCGCTGCCGGAGGGCGTGCCGCTGGCGGACGCCGCGCTGCTGGGCTGCGCCGTCCTCACCGGCTACGGGGCCGTCCACCACGCGGCGAAGGTCCGCGAGGGCGAGACCGTCGCCGTGTTCGGCGTCGGCGGGGTCGGCCTCGCCACCCTCCAGTCGGCCCGCATCGAGGGCGCGTCCCGCGTCATCGCGGTCGACGTCTCGCCGGAGAAGGAGGAACTGGCCCGCGCGGCCGGCGCCACGGACTACGTCCTCGCCTCCGACACCACCCCCCGGGAGATCCGCGCCCTCACCGGCAAGCAGGGCGTCGACGTCGCCGTGGAGTGTGTGGGCCGCGCGGTCAGCATCCGCGCCGCCTGGGACTCCACCCGCCGGGGCGGCCGTACGACGGTCGTCGGCATCGGCGGCAAGGAGGAGCAGGTCACGTTCAACGCCCTGGAGATCTTCCACTGGGGCCGCACCCTCTCCGGCTGCGTGTACGGCAACACCGATCCGGCCCGCGACCTGCCGGTACTCGCCGAGCACGTACGGGAGGGCCGGCTGGACCTGTCGGCCCTGGTCACCGAGCGGATCGGACTGGAGGGCATCCCGGCGGCCTTCGAGAACATGCTCGCGGGGAAGGGCGGCCGGGCCCTGGTCCTCTTCTAGCGCTGCGACCGGAGAGGCCGACCGGCACGGCGCCGCCCCGGCCTCCGCGCGAGGCCGGGGCCGCAGGCGTGCGGCGCGACGCGGTGCTCACCGTCTCAATTCCGCGTCAGCTCACCCAGCTCGTGCTGATCCCGGCCGCCGCGGCGCTGTCCGACCGCATCGGCCGCATCCGGATCTACGCGTTCGGCGCGGCCGGCATCGCGCCGTGGGCCGTCCCGCTGTTCCTGCTGATCGACACCGGCTCGCTGCTGTGGCTGGCGGTCGGCACCTTCGGCGCCGGCTGTTTCCTCAGCATCATGTACGGCCCCAGGCCGCCCCGTTCGCCGAGCTGTTCACGCCCGAGATGCGCTACACCGGCGCCTCCCTCGGCTATCAGATCGCGGCCGTGCTCGGCGGGGGCCTCGCGCCCTTCGTCATGGTGCTGCTGGAGACGACGGGCACCTCGATGGCGGTCTCCGGCCACCTCGTCGCCCTCGCCGTGATCGCCCTGCTCTCGATCAGGGTCCTTGCGCGCAGGGCGGGTTCCCGCTGAACCCGGCACGCCCCCGGGCCGCGGCTCCCCGGCCGCGTCCCGGGCGCGTGCCCGCGGACACCGTCGAGCCCGCCCTCCCGCACTCGGGGCCGGCCCGCACGCGGGGCCCCGCGCACGCCGCCCACCCGGGGTCAGCGCAACGCCGTCGCCTCGATGCCCAGCAGGTCGCACAGGGCCCGCTCTCCCGACGGGGTCACCTTCACGGCCCGCTCGGACCCGATCCGGACACACCACCCGGCGTCCAGGACGTGCCTGCACAGTGCGGCACCGGCCGCCCCGGCGAGGTGGGGCCGCCGTTCGGTCCAGTCGAGGCACCCGCGGGCGAGCGGGCGGCGCCCCGCGCGATCGAGGGGGATGCCCGCCGCACCGAACCACTCCAGCCCGGCGTCCGTCAGCGCGAACCCGGAGTCCTGGCGCAGCAGGCCCCGCTCGGTCAGCGCGTCGGTGACCGTGGTGCCGAGCCGCCCGGCCAGATGGTCGTAGCAGGTGCGGCCCCGGGCCATGGCGGCGCCGGCGCTCGACTGCCGCAGGGTGCGCGGAGCCTGCCGCGCGGCCGTCTCGGGCACCTGCGCGGCCAGGTCCTCCACGAGCTGCGCCACCCGCGCGCCGGCCAGCCGGACGTACCGGTGCCGCCCCTGCCGTTCCTCGGCGAGCAGGCCGCCCGCCACCAGCCTGCCCAGGTGCTCGCTCAGCGTGGACGGGGCGACCCCGGCGTGCCGGGCCAGCTCACCGGCGCTCCGGGCCCGCCCGTCCAGCAGTGCGAGCAGGCACGCGGCGCGGGTCTCGTCGGCGACCAGCGAGGCGAGTGCGGCGAGGCCGGCGGCCAGGGGCTCCTTCGTGCGCATGCACCCAGCATGCGGCAGTGACACTTCGGCGCCGGCCGAAGCCTCCTCACGCGCCCTGCCGCACCTGCTCGTACTGCTGCGCCAGCCCGTCCAGCAGCGCCGTCAGCCCCGTCTCGAAGGCCCGCTCGTCGATCTTCTCCTGCTGCTCGGCGAGCAGATGGGCCTGGCCGAGGTGGGGGTAGTCGGCGGGGTCGTACGCGCTCGCGTCGTCCACGAAGCCGCGGGCGAACGAACCGAGTGCCGAGCCCATGATGAAGTACCGCATCAGCGCGCCGATGGAGGTCGCCTGGGCCGGCGGCCAGCCCGCGTCGACCATCGCGCCGTAGACCGCGTCGGCCAGTCGCAGCGCGGCGGGACGGCGGCCGGGGCCGTGGGCGAGTACCGGGACGATGTTCGGGTGGTCGCGCAGGGCGGCCCGGTAGGAGACGGCCCAGTCGTGCAGCGCGGTCCGCCAGTCCCGGCCGTCCTCGAACATCGACAGGTCGACCAGCGCGCTCACCGAGTCCGCGACCGCCTCCAGGATCTCGTCCTTGGTGCCGAAGTGGTTGTACAGCGAGGGCCCGCTCACCCCCAGCTCCGCGGCGAGCCGGCGGGTGGAGACCGCCGCCAGGCCCTCCCGGTCCACGAGGTCCCGGGCCGTCTCGACGATCCGGTCGGGGCTGAGGAGGGGCTTGCGCGGTCGGGCCATGGCGCACATAGTAGGGCTGCGACTGGAAACTAGCAGTGCTAATTTAAATGTACGGCTTTCAAGGTGTGGGGTGATCTCGTGGTGAACCTGGGGCTCGGCGAGGAGCAGACGGCCGTACGGCGGCTCGCCCGGGACTTCGTGGAGCGCGAGATCGCCCCGCACACCGTCGCCTGGGACCGTGCCGAGGAGGTCGACCGGGCCATCGTGAAGAAGCTCGGTGAGGTCGGTTTCCTCGGCCTGACCGTCGACGAGGAGTACGGCGGCTCCGGCGGCGACCACCTCTCCTACTGCCTGGTCACCGAGGAGCTGGGCCGCGGCGACTCCTCGGTCCGTGGGATCGTCTCCGTCTCCCTCGGGCTCGTCGCCAAGACGATCGCCGCCTGGGGGAGCGAGGAGCAGAAGCGGCGCTGGCTGCCGGGGCTCACCTCGGGCGAGTACGTCGGCTGCTTCGGCCTCACCGAGCCCGGCACCGGCTCCGACGCGGGCAACCTCACCACCCGGGCGGTGCGCGACGGCGACGACTACGTCGTGAACGGCACCAAGATGTTCATCACCAACGGCACCTGGGCCGACGTCGTCCTGCTCTTCGCCCGCTCCACCGACACCCCCGGCCACAAGGGCGTGTCGGCCTTCCTGATCCCCACCGACACCCCCGGCCTGACCCGCCGCACCATCCACGGCAAGCTCGGCCTGCGCGGCCAGGCCACCGCCGAACTCGTCCTGGAGGACGTGCGCGTGCCCGCCTCGGCGATGCTCGGCGAGGAGGGCAAGGGCTTCTCCGTCGCCATGTCCGCGCTGGCCAAGGGGCGGATGTCGGTGGCCGCGGGCTGTGTCGGCATAGCCCAGGCCGCGCTGGACGCGGCCGTCCGGTACGCCGGCGAGCGGGAGCAGTTCGGCAAGCCCATCGCCCGGCACCAGCTGGTGCAGGAGCTGATCAGCGACATCGCCGTCGACGTGGACGCGGCCCGGCTGCTGACCTGGCGGGTCGCCGACCTCATCGACCGCGGGCAGCCGTTCGCCGTCGAGTCCTCCAAGGCCAAGCTGTTCGCCTCCGAGGCCGCCGTGCGCGCCGCCAACAACGCCCTCCAGGTCTTCGGTGGCTACGGTTACATCGACGAGTACCCCGCCGGGAAACTCCTGCGCGACGCCCGCGTGATGACCCTCTACGAGGGCACCAGCCAGATCCAGAAGCTGCTCATCGGGCGCTCCCTGACCGGGGTTTCGGCCTTCTGAGTACGTTGCGCCGCGTGCGAGTACCTCTTTGAGTATCCCGGCGGATGGAGCCCGGGCCGCGTCCGCCGATGCTGGGGCCATGAGTGACACACCGGTCAAGCAGCAGAGCACGGCCGCGTTCTACGGCCAGGCCGTCGCCTCCTTCGCGATCGCCATGGCGGCCACCGCCATCGGCATCTTCCGGCTCGACGCCGACGCCTGGGTGCGCGGCTTCCTGGCGATCGCCGTCCTCTACCTCGTCACGTCCGCCTTCACTCTCGCGAAGGTCATCCGGGACCGGCAGGAGGCCGGGCAGCTCGTCAGTCGCGTCGACCAGGCCCGCCTGGAGAAGCTGCTCGCCGACCACGACCCCTTCGAGAAGCTCTGAGCGGCTACGCTAAGCGATCGCTCACCGTCGGCGGTATGGTGGTGCTCCTGTCACGAGAGGGGCGAGCGAGCGATGAGTACGGCGGAGGAGACGACCGGCGGCGAAGTGGAGCCGTGGGAAGAGGTCACCCCTGACGCGGCCCGGCGGCTGCTCATCGCCGCCGTGGAGGCCTTCGCCGAGCGTGGCTACCACGCGACGACGACCCGGGACATCGCGGGCCGCGCCGGCATGAGCCCGGCCGCGCTCTACATCCACTACAAGACCAAGGAAGAGCTGCTCCACCGGATCAGCCGGATCGGCCACGACAAGGCCCTGGAGATCCTGCGCACGGCGGCCCGCCGCGAGGGCAGCGCCAGGGAGCGGCTGGCCGACGCCGTCGGCTCCTTCGTCCGCTGGCACGCGGGGCGGCGCACCACCGCGCGGGTCGTGCAGTACGAACTCGACGCCCTCGGCCCCGAGGCCCGCGCCGAGATCCTCGCGCTGCGCCAGCAGGTGGACGCCGAGGTGCGCGGGATCATCGAGGACGGCGTGGCCTCGGGCGAGTTCGACGTGCTCGACGTCAAGGGGACCACGCTCGCCGTGCTGTCGCTCTGCATCGACGTGGCCCGCTGGTTCAACGTGAACGGCTCGCGCACCCCCGAGGAGGTCGGCGCGCTCTACGCCGACCTCGTGCTGCGCATGGTCGGGGCGGACTAGAGGTAGTACCGGGCCACGGACTCCGCGACGCACACCGGCTTGTCGCCGCCCTCGCGCTCCACGGTGAACGCGACCGTCACCTGCACGCCGCCGGTGACGTCCTCGACGCCGGTGATCTTCGCGGTGGCACGCACCCGGGAGCCGACGGGGACGGGCGAGGGGAAGCGGACCTTGTTCGTCCCGTAGTTGACGCCCATCTTCACGCCCTCGACCTGGATGAGCTGCGGCCCGAAGAGCGGGATCAGTGACAGGGTGAGGTAACCGTGGGCGATGGTGGTCTTGAACGGTCCCGCGGCGGCCTTCTCCGGGTCCACGTGGATCCACTGGTGGTCCCCGGTCGCCTCGGCGAACAGGTCGATCCGCTTCTGGTCGATCTCCAGCCAGTCGGTGTGGCCCAGCTGCTCGCCCACGGCTGCCCGCAGCTCGTCGGGGGAGGTGAAGATCCTCGGTTCTGCCATGTTCCCGGCCCTCTCGCTCGTATCTCTAAGCAACTGCTTAGCATGGTCGGGTCGAGGGGCGATGTCAACGGACGGCGGGCCCTGGCGGAGCGAGTCGTCTCTGTAGGCTCTGAGGGGTGCCCCAGATTCCCGAGAAGATCCACGAGCTGACCGTCGGCCAGTTGTCCGCACGCAGCGGAGCCGCGGTGTCCGCCCTGCACTTCTACGAGTCCAAAGGCCTGATCTCCAGCCGGCGCACCCCCGGCAACCAGCGCCGGTACAGCCGTGACACCCTGCGCCGGGTCGCCTTCGTCCGCGCGGCCCAGCGGGTGGGGATCCCGCTCGCCACGATTCGCGACGCCCTGTCCGAACTGCCCGAGGAGCGCACGCCCACCAGGGAGGACTGGGCGCGGCTGTCGGAGCGGTGGCGCTCGGAACTGGAGGAGCGGATCCACCAGCTGAACCGTCTGCGCGACCACCTCACCGACTGCATCGGCTGTGGCTGCCTCTCCCTGGAGACGTGCGTACTGTCCAACCCGGACGACGTGTTCGGCGAGCGGCTGACGGGGTCGCGCCTCATGGCCGAGCGGCGCTGAGGGGTGCGGCCCGGACGGGCGACGGCTCGTCGCCGGGCGCGGGTGCGGGGGAGTCGCCCGCACAGCTCCCCGCACCCCTTCGGGGCGCCGCCGAGCCGCCGCACAGGTCGGCCGGTGGCCTACTCGTACTCGGTGCCCCCCTTGCGCGTCAGGTACGCCGGGCTCACCGCCTTGGCGATCGCCCGGCCCCCCGTCACCGCGCTGTACCGCTCCACCGCGGGCCGTATCACCACGCCCTCCCGCAGATGCAGCCCCCGCCCGGACACCGTCTCCCGCCCGCTGGTGAACTCCAGCACCCGCTCGACGGCGTACGGCCCGCAGTACAGCCGAGGCGCCAACGGCAGTTCGCCCTCCAGCAGTTCGGCCGCGTCGAGCCACCGCACCGCCCCGTCCACCTCCGCGGAGACGTCGAACGCCGCGTACCCCAGCGTGTCCCGCCGCCCGTCCGCGCCGTACGACAGGTCCTGCACGCCCGCGCCGTACACCTCCCCGAAGATGCCGACCCGCCGGGCACCGAGCCGCTCGCAGAGCCGCGCCGCGGCCTCGGCGACGCCGTGCCCGCGCACCGCCCGCCAGTACAGGTTCCGTGGATCCTCCCTCAGCGCCAGGGACTTGGCGCCGAAGCCCTTGGAGGAGACGTACACGCGCCCCTCGCCGGCGACATACGTCAGCAGGCAGGCCGAACCGTGCAGCTTCTCCGTGAGGACGACCGGTTCGCCCGGCGTGAAGATGTCCGGGTAGCGCTGGATGTTCTCGATGTCGACCCAGGGCAGCAGGTCCGGTGCCGGTTCCACGTCCCCGTTCATCGTCGGCGGAACCGGCGGCACCCACTTGGTGATGCCCAGCCGCTCGGCGAAGTCGGTCCCCTCCGCGGCCGCCCGCGCGAGGTCGACGTCCGCGAGCGCCTTCGGCCGGCACACGAGGCCCTGCGACAGCTCACCGCGCAGCCGCACCGCCTTGACCCGGTTGGACTCGCCGCCCGCCAGCCGCCCGGTCAGTCCCAGCTCCTCGATCAGCCCGGCCGGCAGGACCGCCTGCTCGGGGATGTAGACGGCGGCCTCGCCGGTGCGGTACGCGCCCTTGGCGACGACGGCCCGGTACAGGCCCACCTGGGCCAGCTCCAGCGCGTCGGCGTTCGGATGCTCGTGGACGGTCAGCACTTCGGCGGTGACCCGCAGTGTGGACATGGAACTCCCCGTTCACCAGTTCGGTTTCATCGCGTCCCACTGTCCGGACGTGAAAGGGGTGGAGCGAGCCGATTTCGGTCTGCTAATGTCGCGATCTTCGGCGGGCGGTGACGCTGCGCACGGAGTCACGACGGGACCGCTCCCTTGTCCTCCACCGCTCTTGCCGCCGCCCTGGCGGACATCGACACCGTCTTCGACGGCTTCGCGAACCCGCACGAGACCGGCTGCGGCTACTGCCACGCGCCCGAGGAGACCGCGTATCTGCGCACCCCGCACGTGCGCGTGCCCCTGGACGTCGTGAAGTACTACCTCTTCGAGGTGCCCGACCACTTCGACGACCACGAGAGCGCGATGCGCCGTCTGCTCCCGCAGGCCGCGCGGGCGCTGGCGGACGGCGCCCTCGGGACCATCGGCTTGGGATCGATCGGGCTGTCCCGGGTGGACTGGCGGTCCTGGCCCCCGCAGCAGGCCGCCGCGATCGACGCCTTCCTGCACGCCTGGTGGCAGCACGCCCTGACGCTGCCCACCCCGCCGACCGGCATCGACGAGATATTCGACACGTGCGTCACGGTCGCCCGGACCGTCACCCCCTTCCTGGACGGCTGGGGCCGCGGTCCCGTCGCCGACGCACACCTGGTGGACTGCGCCGACACCTGGCTGTACCACCTGATCCACGACGACTCCCCCTTCTCCTGGTGGTACGGGGACGGCGCGGAGGCAGGCGTCGCCGCGCTGCGCGCCTGGCTGTCCGGCCCGGGCGCCGCCCGCCTGCACGCCCTGGGCGAGCGCGACCTGGCCGCCCGCTGCGAGATCCTGGCCCTGCCCTACGAGGAGCGCCGGGACCACCCGTACTGGGCGAACGCCTCCCGCACCAGCTGAGCGTTGGACGCGGCCCGTCGGCCGTCCGGCAGCAGCAGGGTGTCCTCCAGGCCGATCCGGGTGGCCAGGCCCAGCCGGCCCGCCAGCCGGAGCACCGGCCAGGTGCCGCCCTCCTCGCCGTGCAGCAGCACCGGCCGGCCGTGTGCCGGGCCCAGCTCCGCCAGCAGCGCCCGCGCCGACGCCTCGGCGGTCGCCGGGTCCGGGTCGGTCACCTCGGCCAGCACGCGCAGCACCCTCGGCCCGAGCGGCGAGCCCGCGAAGCGCCCCGCTGCCCCGGTGCCCGACCAGATGCCCGCCTCCACGGCCACACCCCTGGCGAGCAGCTCCTCGGCGACCTCCTCGGCGCCCGGCTCGTGCCAGTTGACGGAGGCGAAGTCGGGCAGCACCGACCAGGCGCGCACCCGGTCGAGCCGGGCCGCCGGGTCGGGCTCGGCCCAGGCACCGGTGGTCACGCCGACCGGCACCTCCACCCGCGCCCGTATCGCCTCCAGCGCCGGGCCGAGGACGCGCGCGGAGAGACTGTCCCGCCCGCACGGCGACTTCGGATGGACATGCACGGAGGTGGCCCCGGCCGCCACCGCTTCGGCGGCCGAACGCGCCAGATCCTCGGGGGACATCGGGACGCCCGCGCCGTCGGCGGCCGAGCGGCACCCGTTCAGACACACCTGCACCATGATCCGATGGTGCCAGTCACCACCGACAACGGCCCCCGGGCTTCGCGAAAGGGGGCGCGGCATCCCCTGCGCACCCCCCGGTACCGGTACCGGCCCGCCGCTCGGGCCGCATCCGGTGACACCTGCACCGCTCAGGCCGACATCAACAGCCGTTCCCGCCGGGCGTACTCGAGGGCCCGCGCGCTGAGGACGGGCCGCGGCACCAGGATCCCGCAGTCCGTGCAGACCGGGCCGGACGACGGCTCGTGGTCCAGGCCGTGCTTCCAGACCAGCCGTTCCCCGCCGCAGACCGGGCACGACGAACCCGGCTCCCGCTCCAGCGCCGCGATCAGCCGGCGCAGCACCTCCGCCAGCGGCTCCTCGGGATGCACCCGCGGGTCGTCGCACCAGGCGACCCCGAACCCGCCCCAGGTCAGCCGGTGCCAGTCGTCCACACTGCCCGGCCGGCGCAGCCCGTCGTGCTTCTCCTTCCTGCGTCGCTCGGTGAAGTCGGTCTCGTAGGCGAGCCAGACGTCACGAGCCTCCTCCAGCTCCTCCAGTGCGGCCACGAGCCGCGCCGGATCGGGGGAGCGGTCCTCGGGACCGAAACCCGCCCGCGAGCACAGGTGGTCCCAGGTCGCCCGATGCCCGTAAGGGGCGAACTTCTCCAGGCACTTGCGCAGCGAGTACCGCCGCAGTGCCAGATCACAGTGCGGATCGCGTACCTGTCTTGCCAGACTCCGGAAACCGGCCATCGCCCTGCACCTCCGTCACACCTGCACCTGTACTTCGGTCACCTCGGCGTCGTCGCGCGGACGTCGCCGAATAGACGTATCGACAGGCGATTCGGCTCCATCTCTTCTCCAGATCTCCTTGCGGACTCCGGAACGTGACGCATGTTCATCTTTGAACGGGGGGATACCGGCGGTAACGTCCGGTCACCCCTGTCGCTAGGAGCTGCCATGCCACGGCGAACCCCACGTATCACCCTTGACAGACAGAGAACGTCCCGCCGTCTCCCCGGGTTCCTGAAGACCGCGTCGGTATGCGTCCTCGTCGCCGGTCTTCTCTCCCCGCTCACCCGGGCCGCGGTGGCGGCGCCCGGCGCCACGGCCGCCAACGACTACTGCGGCGGCCAGTGTTCCGACATCCTGCCGCCCGGCGAGAACGGCAACGCGACGCTCGCCCAGATCCTGCTCAACCAGGCCTTCGGCACCCAGCCCGCGCACGCCGAGGACCAGCTCGGCCCCTACGCCAACCTGGCCACCGGCTACAAGGGCCTGACCGACGCCACGATCAACTCCTTCTTCAACGACTCCTCGTTCGGCGTCCCCGCCGACCAGGTCGCCTCCACCGAGAAGCCGGCCGGCCGCGGTGACGTGACGATCGTCCGCGACAAGAAGACCGGTGTGCCGCACATCACAGGAACCACCCGCTACGGCACCGAGTTCGGCGCCGGATTCGCGGCCGCCGAGGACCGGCTGTGGCTGATGGACGTCTTCCGGCACGTGGGCCGCGGCCGGCTGACCTCCTTCGCCGGCGGCGCCCCCGCCAACCAGGGCCTGGAGCAGCAGTTCTACCGCAGCGCCCCCTACACCGAGGCCGACCTCCAGGCGCAGATCGACAACGCGGTCGCCAAGGCCGGCGCCCGTGGCCAGCAGGCCCTCGCCGACGTCAAGGCCTACATCGACGGCGTCAACGCCTACATCGACGCCTCCGACCGCGGCCGCTACTTCCCCGGCGAGTACGTCCTGACCGGCCACAAGGACTCGATCACCAACGCCGGCACCATAGAACACTTCAAGGTCACCGACCTGGTGGCGCTGGCCTCCGTGATCGGCTCGCTGTTCGGCTCCGGCGGGGGCGGGGAGGTGAACAACGCCCTCTCACTGCTGGCCGCCCAGGCCGAGTACGGAGTCGAGGAGGGCACCCGGGTCTGGGAGTCCTTCCGCGAACGCAACGACCCCGAGGCGGTGCTCACCGTCCACAACGGCGAGAGCTTCCCCTACGGCGCCAGACCCGCCGACGCCCAGGGCGAGGCCCTGCCCGACGCCGGCTCGGTCACCGAGGAACCGCTCGTCCACGACCGCACCGGCAGCGCCGGCAGCGCGGCCGCGAGGAGCGCCGCCGCCACCGCCGCGAAGACCGCCCTCGGCTCCGCGCGACGCGGCATGTCCAACGCCCTCGTGGTGAGCGGCAAGTACACCGCGAGCGGCCACCCGATCGCCGTCTTCGGACCGCAGACCGGCTACTTCGCCCCGCAGCTGCTCATGCTCCAGGAGATCCAGGGCCCCGGCATCAGCGCCCGCGGAGCCTCCTTCGCGGGCCTGAGCATGTACGTCGAACTCGGCCGCGGCCAGGACTACTCCTGGAGCGCCACCACGTCCGGCCAGGACATCATCGACACCTACGCGGTCGAGCTGTGCCAGGACGACTACCACTACCTGTACCACGGCACCTGCACGGCGATGGAGAAGATCGAGCAGAAGAACGCCTGGAAGCCGACCACCGCCGACGGCACCGCCGAGGGGTCGTACACCATGCGCGTGTGGCGGACCAGGTACGGGCCGGTGGAGTACCGGGCGACCGTCGGCGGCAAGAAGGTCGCCTACACCACCCTGCGCTCCTCCTACCTGCACGAGGCCGACTCGATCATCGGCTTCCAGATGCTGAACGACCCCGACTACGTCAAGGGCCCGGAGGACTTCCAGAGCGCGGCGCAGCACATCAACTACACCTTCAACTGGTTCTACGCCGACTCCCGGCACACCGCCTACTACAACAGCGGTGACAACCCGGTCCGGGCCGGCGGGGTCGACACCGAGTTCCCCGTGTGGGCGCAGCCGGCGTACGAGTGGCGGAACTGGGACCCGGCCACCAACACCGCCGACTACACCCCGGCCTCCGCGCACCCCAACTCCGTCGACCAGGACTACTACGTCTCCTGGAACAACAAGCAGGCCGAGGACTACACGACCGCGTCCTGGGGCGACGGCTCGGTCCACCGCGGGAACCTGCTGGACGACCGGGTCAAGAAGCTGGTCGCGGCGGGCGGGGTGACCCGTACCAAGCTCGTGCAGGCCATGGCGGACGCGGGTCTCGCCGACCTGCGCGCCGAGGACGTGCTGCCGAAGCTGCTCAAGGTGGTCGACTCCTCGCCGGTGACCGACTCCACGGCCGCCGCGGCGGTGGGCCGGCTCCGGGCATGGGTGACCGCGGGCGCCAAGCGCACGGAGACGTCGGCCGGTTCGAAGACCTACGCCTACGCCGACGCGATCCGCATCCTGGACGCCTGGTGGCCGCTGCTGGTCAAGGCGGAGTTCCAGCCGGGGCTCGGCGACGGCCTGTACACCGCGATCACCAACAACCTGCCGGTCGACGAGGCGCCGTCCGCCGGCCACGGCCCGACCGGCTCGCACGCCGGCAGCGCCTTCCAGTACGGCTGGTGGAGCTACGTCGACAAGGACATCCGGTCGGTGCTCGGCGAGTCCGTCCAGGGGCCGCTCGCCCGGAAGTACTGCGGCGACGGGAGCCTCACCGCCTGCCGGGACATCCTGATCGGCACCCTGAAGCAGGCGGCCGGACTGACCGCCGCGCAGGTCTACCCGGGCGACGAACAGTGCTCGGCAGGCGACCAGTGGTGCGCCGACTCGATCGTCCAGCGCACCCTGGGCGGCATCAAGCACGGCAAGATCGGCTGGCAGAACCGACCGACGTTCCAGCAGGTCGTGGAGTACACGTCCCACCGGTGAGCACGGGCGTGCCAACGGGCGTCGGCAAACAGCTGTGGGCCGACGCCCGTTGGCCAACGCCGGTTCACCGCCGAGGTCGACGCCGGGAGGTCAACGTGTGTTGGCTGTCGACCGGAAGGCCAACACCGGTAGGCCAACACCGGTAGGCCAACACCGGTAGGCCAACACCGGTGGGCCAACGCGGGTAGACCAACTGCCGTTGACCGCGCGTCAGGTGATCCCGCCCGCCGCCAGGACCAGCCGCGCCAGTTCGGGGTGCACGATGTCGCCGTGTGCCCCGGACGGCGCGCCTCCGCGTCGGACGACGGCCGCCGCGTCCACGTTCACACAGCCGGACGCGGGCAGCGCGCCGCCGAGGGCCGCCGCCAGGTCCAGCCGGGCGGTGTCCGGCACGGCCTGCACCCCGTCGTGCCCCATGGCCCCCCAGCGCGGCCCGAGCACGGCCGCGATCTCGCTGCCCGCGCACGCGCGGTCGTCCCCGGCGAGCCGGGAGGCCAGCGGGTAGAACGTGCCGAGGGCCGCGTCGAAGTGCGAGTAGCAGCACACCAGCGGTCCGTCGACGTACCGCTGCCGGCCCTTGAGCGCCCCGGACCGGTCCGGGGCGTGCGGCAGCCGGTCCGCGAACGCGTAGTGCGAGAAGGCCCCCTGGAACAGGGTCACCGACTTCACCGTGCTCACGCCCGCGGGCAGCCCGCGCAGCGCGAATGCCACCAGCCGGCCGCCGAAGCTGTGCCCGGCCAGGTGCACCCGCACCCCCGGCGCCACCCCGGCCAGCTGCCCGAGGACCGGCCCGAGCCCCCGCTCGCCGACCGTCCCGGCCCGCCGTTTCATCCGGTAGTACGTCGCCTGCCGCAGCAGCTCCTTCGCTCCGTCCCAGGGATTCGGCAGGCTGAATCCCGCCCCGCCGCCCTCCGGTCCCAGCGCGGCCAGGGCCTCGGCGAACTGCTCGCACACGGTCACCGGATCCCCGCCGAACATGGCCGGTTCGCCCTCCTCGTCCGTGTCGGCCACGTCCGGCCGTCCGTCCGGGTCCAGCAGCAGCCGCACCAGCCGTCCGAACTCGGTCAGCCCCTGAGCGCCGCCGGGCCGTTCGTCCAGCATCCGGGCCAGCTGGTCCAGCACGGGCGCCCGGCCCGGAAAGGTCTCCAGCAGGGCGCGCCGGGTGTCCTTGTCCAGTGCCGGGCGCGGTGCCGCCTCCGCCTCCACGGCCGCCACGGACCTCGGGAAGTCCGGGATCGGTTCGTCGCTGAACCGCATCGACGGCCAGATCACGCCGACGTACCCGAGCCGCGCCTTCGGGGCCAGCTTCGGGATCGGGGCGAAGAAACGGCGGTACAGGGCGGTCGCGCCCGAACGGTCGTTGTTCCAGCCGTGCGAGAAGACGATCAGGTCGCGGACGCCGTGCTCCGCGACCTGCGCCAGCAGCCGGTCGCGTTCGGGGCCGTCCGGGTCCCCGTCCGCGTCGAAGGTCAGCTCCCAGTAGGGAGTCACGCTCATCCCAGCATCCGCCATACCAGGCTCCCTCGGCCCCCGAGTCACGGTGCGAAACGGTGCGCTTCGCGCGTATCGTCCTGCGCGGACGCGGGATTGGCCATACCGCGCGACTCACTCGTAGAGGAGATATTCCTTTCGAATCCGCCGGAACGCGGCGAGCTCCTCCTGCCAGGCGCCCGTGACCTCGTCCGTGCCGGCGCCCGCGTCGATCATCGTGCGCACCCTGGCGGAGCCGGTGAGCTTGTCGATCCAGTTGTCGGACCGCCAGGCGAAGCCGCTCCACACCTTCCGGGCCGTCACCAGCAGCGCGATCCCGGTGCGCACGGGGTCGTAGGCGGCCCGGTCGGTCAGGTGGATCTGCACCCCGCCGACGGTCCTGCCCTGGAACTTGGAGAACGTGGGCGTGAAGTACGCCTCCCGGAACCGCACGCCCGGGAGCCCCAGTTCGTTCGCGGCGGCGGCCCAGCGCCCGTCGACGCCCTCGGCACCGAGGAGTTCGAAGGGCCGGGTCGTGCCGCGCCCCTCGGAGAGGTTGGTGCCCTCGAACATGCAGGTGCCGGAGTACACCAGCGCGGTGTCCGGGGTGGGCATGTTCGGGCTCGGCGGCACCCAGGGCAGGCCGGAGGCGTCGTAGAACCGGGAGCGTCTCCAGCCCGTCATGCGTACGGTCTCCAGGGGGACCGGCGTGGTCAGGAACTCCCCGTTGAACAGGCGGGCCAGCTCCGCGACGGTCATCCCGTGCGCCTGCGCGATCGGCTGGCGGCCGACGAAGGTGGCGAACTCCTTGTGCAGGACCGGGCCGAGGGCCTCGCGGCCGGTCACCGGGTTGGGGCGGTCCAGGACGACGAAGCGCCTGCCGGCGAGCTGGGCCGCCTCCATGCAGTCGTAGAGGGTCCAGATGTAGGTGTAGAAGCGGGCGCCGACGTCCTGGATGTCGAAGACGACGGTGTCGACGCCGGAGGCGGTGAAGATGTCGGCGAGCGGCCGGCCGCTCTTGAGGTACGTGTCGTACACCGGGAGGCCGGTGGCGGGGTCGTCGTAGCGGCCCTCGGAACCGCCGGCCTGGGCGGTGCCGCGGAAGCCGTGCTCCGGGCCGAAGACGGCCGTCAGCTCGACGCGGGGGTCCTGGTGCATGACGTCGACGACGTGCCGGGCGTCCGTGGTGATGCCGGTGGGGTTGGTGACGATGCCGACGCGCTGGCCGCCGAGTACCGAGTAGCCGGCGGCTGCGAGTCTTTCGAAGCCGGTGCGGAGGTGCTCGCGGTGCGGCACCCGCGACGGCAGGGCTGTCATCGTGGTCGATGCGAGGAGGGTCCGTCGGGACAGGGGCATGGGGTCCTCCGGTGAGTGGACACGTGCGGACCGTGCGTGGTTCTCGCGCAACGCGCGGCGGAGCCGCCTGTCGGCAACCCGCGCCCCTAGAGGTTGGTGCAGTGACCCTTTCCTTTACACATACCGACTGGTTAGTCTGGACCGTCCAGAGCCGATGCGCGCCGCGCGAAAGTCGTGTCGAAGGAGACCGATGGTGGAAGCCGTGCAGGATGCGGGAGTGGTCGTCACCGGAGCCGGCGGCGGGATCGGGGCCGCGCTGGCCCGGCGGTTCGCCGCCGCGGGGGCCCGGGTCGTGGTGAACGACCTCGATGCCCGGAAGGCCGAGGCGGTGGCCGACGAGATCGGCGGGACCGCCGTGCCCGGCGACGCCTCCACGATCGTCGCCGCGGCCCGCGACGCGCTCGGCGGCACGGTGGACGTCTACTGCGCCAACGCGGGCGTCGCCTTCGAGGACGGCGACCTCGACGGCCCGCTGGACGAGAAGACGTGGGCGACGTCCTGGGACGTCAACCTGATGGCCCACGTCCGCGCGGCCCACGCGCTGCTGCCCGGCTGGCTGGAGCGGGGCAATGGACGGTTCGTCTCCACCGTCTCCGCCGCCGGACTGCTGACGATGATCGGCGCACCCTCCTACAGCGTGACCAAGCACGGCGCCTACGCGTTCGCCGAGTGGCTGTCCCTGACGTACCGCCACCGGGGGATCAAGGTGCACGCCATCTGCCCGCAGGGCGTCCGCACCGACATGCTGGCCGCCACCGGCAGCGCGGGCGACCTGGTGCTCCAGCCCACCGCGATCGAGCCGGCGGCCGTGGCCGACGCGCTGTTCCAGGGCATCGAGGAGGACCGCTTCCTGATCCTGCCGCACCCCGAGGTCGCCGGCTTCTACCAGGGGCGGGCCGGTGAGCCGGACCGCTGGCTCGCCACCATGAACCACATCCAGCAGAAATGGGAGGCCGCCCGGTGACCGCATCGCCCTACGCCGCCCGCCCCTGGCTCGCGCTGCTCGACGAGGCCCAGCGCGCCCCGCTCGACCCCGCCGACTCGCTCGTGCACGCCCTGCGCGGCGCCGTCGCCGAGGCCCCCGACCGCACCTTCCTCGCCTACTTCGACGCCCGGCTCGGCTACCGCGAGGTGGACGAGCTGAGCGACGGCGTGGCCGCCCACCTCGCCGCGCGCGGGCTGGAGCGCGGCGACCGGGTGGCCGTCCTGCTGCAGAACTCCCCGCACTTCGTACTGGCCGTGCTCGGCGCCTGGAAGGCGGGCGCGACCGTCGTCCCGGTCAATCCCATGTACAAGTCGGCCGAGGTGGCGCACGTCCTGCGGGACGGCGAGGTGACCGCGCTGATCTGCTCCGACCGGGCCTGGGAGGCGTACCTGCGGGAGACGGCCGCCGGTTCGCCGGTGCGGATCGCGCTCACCGCGTGCGAGCGGGACTTCCAGACGCGCGACGACCCGCGCGTGCTGGCCTTCGAGCGGCTGCCCCAGGCCCCGGACGCCGACGACCTGGTGACGGTTGCCCGGCAGGGCGGCCGGGCCCCCGAGGGCCGCCTCCCGCGCCCGGACGACATCGCCCTGATCAGCTACACCTCGGGCACCAGCGGCACCCCCAAGGGCGCCACCAACACGCACGCCAACATCATGTACAACGCCGAGCGGCAGGCCACCAGCCTCGGCCTGCCCGCGGCACCCGGGTACTACGCGCTCGCACCGCTGTTCCACATCACCGGCATGGTCTGCCAGTTCGGCGCCTGTCTGAGCAGCGCGGGCACCCTGGTGCTCACCTACCGCTTCGAGCCCGGCGTCGTCCTCGACGCCTTCGCCGAGCACCGCCCGCACTACACCGTCGGCCCGTCCACCGCCTACATGGCGCTCGCCGCCCACCCGGACGTCCGCCGCGAGCACTTCGCCTCCCTCGTGAACCTGTCCTCGGGCGGCGCCCCCGTGCCGCCGGCCCTGGTGGAGACGTTCCGGGAGCGCTTCGGACCGTACATCCGCGTCGGCTACGGCCTGACCGAGTGCACCGGCCCCTGCGCCTGCGTGCCACCCGGCCTGGAGGCGCCCGTGGACCCGGTCTCCGGGACGCTCTCCGTGGGCCTGCCCGGCGCCGACACCGTCGTGCGGATCCTGGACGAGCAGGGCGCGGAGGTGCCGTTCGGCGAGCAGGGCGAGATCGTCGTCCGCGGACCGCAGGTGGTGCCCGGCTACTGGCGGCGCCCGGACGCCACCGCCGAGACCTTCCCGGACGGCGAGCTGCGCACCGGCGACATCGGGTTCATGGACGAGCAGGGCTGGCTGTACGTCGTGGACCGCAAGAAGGACATGATCAACGCGTCCGGCTTCAAGGTGTGGCCGCGCGAGGTCGAGGACGTCCTCTACACGCATCCGGCGGTGCGTGAAGCGGCCGTCGTCGGGGTCCCGGACGGGTACCGTGGCGAGACCGTCAAGGCCTATATCAGCCTCCGTCCAGGGGCCGAGGCGGACCCGGACGAACTCGCGGTGTACTGCAAGGAGAGACTGGCCGCCTACAAGTACCCGCGGCAGGTGGAGGTCCTGCCCGACTTGCCCAAGACGGTGAGTGGGAAGATCCTCCGGCGGGAACTGCGTTCCCGCACCGGACGCGACTAGCAGCAGACACGATCAGCACAACGGGAAAGGCAGGTGGCGGCAGTGCCCAGGACGACGGACGGAGACGGCACGCCCGTCCCGCAGCGGCTGCTGGCCGCCGCCACCCGGCTCTTCGCCGAGCAGGGCTACGACCGCACCTCCGTGCAGGAGATCGTGGAGGCGGCCGGCGTCACCAAAGGGGCGCTGTACCACTACTTCGGTTCCAAGGACGACCTGCTGCACGAGGTGTACGCGCGCGTGCTGCGCCTCCAGCAGGAGCGGCTGGACACCTTCGCGGGCGCCGACGAGCCCGTGGAGAAGCGGCTCAGAGACGCGGCGGCGGACGTCGTCGTCACGACGATCGAGAACCTCGACGACGCGATGATCTTCTTCCGGTCCATGCACCACCTGAGCCCGGAGAAGAACAAGCAGGTCCGCGCCGAGCGCCGGCGCTACCACGAGCGCTTCCGCGCGCTGATCGAGGAGGGCCAGAAGGCCGGCGTCTTCTCCACGGCCACCCCGGCCGACCTGATCGTGGACTACCACTTCGGCTCCGTCCACCACCTGTCGACCTGGTACCGCCCCGACGGCCCCCTGAGCCCCCAGGAGGTGGCCGACCACCTCGCCGACCTGCTGCTGCGGGCCCTGCGCCCCTAGTCCGCGGGCCGGCCGGCTAGCCGATGATCTCCTTGAAGAACAGCACGGCGGAGCCGGCCGCGCCGCCGCCCACGCTCACCGCGACCCGCCACGGGTTGCCGGCCAACGCCGCCAGCACGGTGGCTCCGGCCCCGGCCAGGGCGGCCAGCAGGAGCCCGTCCCGGTCGGGCCGCGAACGCCCCCGCGGCGGCCAGGCCGGCCCGCACCACTCCCACCAGCTGCTCCCAGTCGCACCACCGGGTGCGGTACAGCACCGCCACCCCGGTCTCCTCGGCGGCCGAACGCAGGGCACGGGCGGACTGTTCGGTGCGCTCGGGTCCCAGCACCACACCGCCGGCCCCGGCGGCACCGGCCCGCCGCACGACGTCCAGGGCCTGGGCCGAACCGGGATCGACGCCGAACGCGAGCAGCAGCACCCGCGGCCTGATGTCGGGGTCCAGCACACACCGGGCCCGCGCTCAACGGCGCACGCGGGCGGCGAGGGGGAGAGGGCCGGTGCGGTGACCTGACCGCACCGGCCCGGGCGTCACAGGTACTGCTTCAGCTCCCGGCGGGCCAGCGACCGCTGGTGGACCTCGTCCGGGCCGTCGGCGAGCATCAGCGTGCGGGCGCTCGCGTACAGCTCGGCCAGCGGGAAGTCCTGGCTCACCCCGCCCGCGCCGTGCAGCTGGATCGCGCGGTCCAGGATGCCGACCACCGCGCGCGGGGTCGCGATCTTGATGGCCTGGATCTCGGTGTGGGCGCCCTTGTTGCCGACGGTGTCCATCAGCCAGGCCGTCTTCAGCACCAGCAGCCGCAGCTGCTCGACGGTGACCCGGGCGTCGGCGATCCAGTTCTGGACGACGCCCTGCTGGGCCAGCACCTTGCCGAACGCGGTACGGCTCACGGCCCGCCGGCACATCAGCTCGATCGCCCGCTCGGCCATGCCGATCAGCCGCATGCAGTGGTGGATCCGGCCGGGGCCGAGCCGGGCCTGGGCGATGGCGAAGCCGCCGCCCTCCTCGCCGACGAGGTTCGCCACCGGCACGCGCGCGTGGTCGAAGACCACCTCGGCGTGGCCGCCGTGCGAGTGGTCCTCGTAGCCGAAGACCTGCATGGCCCGTTCGACCGTGACGCCGGGGGTGTCACGCGGGACCAGGACCATGGACTGCTGGCGGCGGATGTCGGCGCCGTCCGGGTCGGTCTTGCCCATCACGATGAAGATCTTGCAGTCCGGGTTCATCGCCCCGGAGATGTACCACTTGCGGCCGGTGATGACGTACTCGTCACCGTCCCGCTCGATGTGGGTGGTGATGTTGGTGGCGTCCGACGAGGCCACCTCCGGCTCGGTCATCGCGAACGCCGAGCGGATCTCGCCGGCCAGCAGCGGCTCCAGCCACTGCTTCTTCTGCTCCTCGGTGCCGAACTGCGCCAGCACCTCCATGTTCCCGGTGTCGGGCGCGGCGCAGTTGGTCGCGGTGGGCGCGAGGTGCGGGGAGCGGCCGGTGATCTCGGCGAGCGGGGCGTACTGGAGGTTGGTGAGCCCGGCGCCGTGCTCGGCGTCGGGGAGGAAGAGGTTCCACAGGCCCTGCCTGCGGGCCTCGGCCTTCAGCTCCTCGACCACGGCCGGGGTGTCCCAGGGCGAGGCGAGCGCGGCCCGCTGCTCCTCGGCGACCGGCTCGGCCGGGTAGACGTACTCGTCCATGAAGGCGAGGAGCTTGGCGCGCAGTTCCTCGGTGCGCGCGTCGAACGCGAAGTCCATGCCGGTCAGCCTTCCTGGAGAGTGGTCAGTCCGTTGTCGATGAAGACGGGAACGAGGTCGCCGATGAGCTCGAAGCCGCGGCCGACCGTCTGGCCGAGCGTGTACCGGTAGTGGATGCCCTCCAGGATCACGGCGAGCTTGAACCAGGCGAACGCCGTGTACCAGGAGACGGCCGAGACGTCCCGGCCGGAGCCCGCCGCGTACCGCTCGATCAGCTCCCGCGGGTCGGGGTGGCCCGGTGCCTCGGCGGTGGTGGAGACGGGGGAGTTCGGCATCCCGAGCGGCCGGCTGTACATCACCAGCAGGCCCAGGTCGGTCAGCGGGTCGCCGAGCGTGGACATCTCCCAGTCGAGGATCGCCTTGATCCGGTCGTCGTCCCCGATCAGGACGTTGTCGAGCCGGTAGTCGCCGTGGACGACCGCCGGGGCGGGGGAGCGGGGCAGTTCACGGCCGAGGGCCGCGTGCAGCTCGTCGATGCCCGGCAGGTCGCGGTTGCGGGAGGCGTCCAACTGCTTGCCCCAGCGGCGCAGTTGCCGGTCCAGGAAGCCCTCGGGGCGGCCGAAGTCCGCCAGGCCCACCGCGGCCGGATCCACCGCGTGCAGCTCGACCAGCGTGTCCACCAGGGACAGCACCGCGTTCCGGGTGCGCTCCGGGCCGAGCGGGGCGAGCTGGTCGGCGGTGCGGTACGGGGTGCCCGCCACGAACTCCATCAGGTAGAACGGAGCACCGAGCACCTCCTCGTCCTCGCACAGCAGCACCGGGCGGGGCACCGGCACCTGCGTCGGGTACAGGGCGCTGATGACCCGGTGTTCGCGCTTCATGTCGTGCGCGGTGGCCAGCACATGACCGAGCGGAGGCCGGCGGACGACCCACTTCGAGGTGCCGTCGGAGAGCGCGTAGGTGAGGTTCGACCGTCCGCCCTCGATGAGCCGTCCGGTCAGCGGACCGCTCACCAGACCGGGGCGCTCGCGGTCGAGCAGGGCGCGCAGCCGGTCGAGGTCGAGTCCGGGCGGGTGGTCGGCGCTCATTCATCACTCCTACCAACGGGTGAACAAGAACAGGACTCATGATGCCGACCGGTCGGTATGTCGTCCAGTGCGGGAGCCGAACCCGGTGTGAAACGTGACCGGAGCCACGATAGGACGGCGGTCCCCCGGTGCGCTGCCCTGGAGGCCGTCGCGCTCTGTCCGCGGGGGCCGGCGGCGGTCCCCGGGGCCCGCGCGGTGCCGGTGCAGGCGGCCGCGGTGGGTGCCGTTCCCCTTCGTGGGTACGGGGGACGGCGGCCGAAAGACTGCCACACGAAAGCCGCGTACCGGGGCATCCCGGTTGCGTGGCGCACGAGTACCCCGGAGGGTCGAGGGCATGAAGGGCATCAGCTACCGCCGATACGGCGGACCCGAGGTGCTGGAGTACGGCGAGCTGCGCGACCCCAAGGTCGGCCCCGACCAGGTTCTGGTGAAGGTGCGCGCGGCGGCCGTCAACCCCGTCGACTGGAAGTGCCGCGAGGGATATCTGGACCCGGTCCTGGACGCCGTCTTCCCGGTGATCCCGGGGTGGGACGTCAGCGGGGTGGTCGTGCAGCCCGGTGCCGCGGTCACCGAGTTCGCCGTCGGCGACGAGGTCATCGGCTACGTCCGCGAGGACTTCCTCTCCCGGGGCACGTTCGCCGAGTACGTCGCCGCGCCCGTGCGCACCCTGGCCCGCAAGCCGCGCAGGCTGTCCTTCGAGGAGGCCGCCGGGCTGCCGCTGGCCGGACTCACCGCCTACCAGGTGCTGGTCAAGGCGCTGGAGGTGAAGCGGGGCGAGACCGTCCTGGTGCACGCGGCGGCCGGCGGGGTCGGCTCGCTAGCCGTCCAGCTCGCCGCCCACCTCGGGGCCCGGGTGATCGGCACGGCCGGCGAGCGGCACCACGACCACGTCCGTGCCCTGGGCGGCGAGCCGGTGGCCTACGGCGACGGCCTGGCGGAACGGGTGCGCGGGCTCGCCCCCGAAGGGGTGGAGGCGGTCTTCGACACCATCGGCGGCGACACGCTGAAGACCTCGGCCAACCTCATCGCCCCGGAGGGCCGGCTGGCCTCGATCGCCGACCCCGAGGTGGTGGCCTACGGCGGCCGCTACTGCTTCGTCCGCCCGGACGCCGAGGACCTGCGGCACCTGTCGCACCTGGCGGACCAAGGAGTGGTCACCGTCCACGTCCAGCAGACCTTCCCGCTGACCCGCACCGCCGACGCCCACCGTCTGAGCCAGGAGGGCCACACCCGCGGAAAGATCGTGGTGACGGTGGAAGGGGAGACGGACGAAGGCGCCGGCTAGCGCCGTGGCCGGAAAGGTCTGCGGACGGCTCGCGGGGTCCGGTGCGGCGCATCGCACGGCGGAGCACCACCCGCCTACGGGACGTACCCGGGCGATGCGAGGACACGGCGAGGTGCCGAGCCGCGCGTCGTGAGCCGGTGAGCCTGTTCCGCTCGCGGTACCGGACCATCGCGCCTGCGCCGCCGTGCCTACACCACCAGCGCGGCAGCGCACGCGGCCATCGCCACCGCGCACAGCACCGCCGCCGTCGCGTGGCGGGGGGTGAGGGCGGGCGGTGGGGTGCCGGCGGACAGGGCGCGGATGCGGTGGTGGGCCACGGCGAGGAAGCCCAGCCACAGCCCGCAGCACAGCGCGCCCAGGAGGATGCCGGTGGCCGAGGCGCCGCCGTGCAGGGCCGTCTTGACGCCGAGTACGGCGACCACCGCACCGGACAGGGTCGTACGCCGCCAGGCCAGCCGCGTCCGCTCGGGCTGCAACCCGGGATCCCGGCCCGCCGTGCCCGCGTCCTCCGGACCCGCGTCGCCCGGACCCGCGTCGCCCGTGCCCGCGTCGTCCGTGCCCGCGTCGTCCGGGCCCGCGTCGTCCGGGCTTCCTTCGCCCGAACCCGCGTCGCCCGGGCCCCCGTCGTCCGGACCCCCATCACCCGGACCCGCGTCGCCCGGACCCGCGTCACCCGGGCCCGCGTCGCCCGGACCCGCGTCGCCCGGGCTTCCGTCGCCCGAACCCGCGTCACCCGGGCCCGCGTCACCCGGGCCCGCGTCGCCCGGGCTTCCGTCGCCCGAACCCGCGTCACCCGGGCCCGCGTCGCCCGAACCCGCGTCGCCCGTGCCCCCGTCGCCCGAACCCGGCCGTGGCGTCATCCCTCCCACCCGGCCAGTACGACCACGACCATCGCGACGGCCACCACCGCCACGACCAGGCTCAGCAGGGCCGGGAAGCGGGAGGCGGGCAGGTCGTCCCCGCGGCGCATCGCCCGCTCGCAGCGCACCCAGTGGTTCACCGCGCGCAGGGAGCACAGCACGCCGGCCGCGAGCAGCGCGAGCGCGAGCCCGGCCCGCCACGCCCAGCGCAGGTCCGGCAGGAACTGGTCCACCGCGAATCCGCCGCCGATCAGCGCCAGCGCGGTACGCAGCCAGGCCAGGAAGGTGCGCTCGTTGGCCAGCGAGAACCGGTAGTCGGGCGTGCCGCCCTCGGCCCGCACCCGCTCCGGCGCGAACCACAACCGGATGTTCCGTACGAATTCGCTCACGCGGCCGACCCTACCCGGCGGTCACCGGGCCGCCCGGAACGCCCGCAGCCGCTCGTACGCGGCCAGCCCGTCCGGCACCCACTCCCACGTGCCGAGCCGCCGCTCGACCTCCTCCTCCGGCAGGAAGGCGTGCCACTGGACCTCTTCCGCCTGCGGCTGCACGGGCGGTTCGCAGCGCACCTCGTACACCGCCGACCACCAGCTCCGCCCGGCGCCGTCGTCGTACAGGAACTTGAAGAGGAAGACCGGCTGCGGCAGCCCGCGCACCCCCAGTTCCTCCTCGGCCTCCCGCAGCGCCGCCTCGTCGTAGGACTCGCCGGCGCCGACGACCCCGCCGACGAACATGTCGTACAGGGAGGGGAACACCAGCTTCGTCGCGGTGCGCCGGTGCACGAAGAGCCGGCCCTCCGCGTCGCGGGCCTGGACGAACACGCAGCGGTGCCGCAGCCCGCGCGCGTAGGCCTCGGCGCGTGGGGACTGCGCGACGACCCGGTCGTGCTCGTCGACGATGTCGAGGATCTCGTCAGCAGGGTTCATGCCCGTATCCAAGCAGGGCGGACTCGGCTCCAGGCGGGGCGGGCTCAGCGTCGCTGGAGGTGCCCGGCCCGGTGCTCCTGCTCGACGGCTCCGCACGGCATCGCCGGATGCAGTCCGAGCAGCACGATGCCCGCCACCACGGCCGCGAGCCCGGCCGCCTCCCAGGCCAGTGCCCCGGTGTCGGTGCGCAGCCGGTCGCCGAGGAAGCCCACCCCGCACAGGATCCCGGCGAGCGGCTCGGCCGCCGTGAGCGCGGGCAGCGACATGCGCAGCGGGGCCGTCTCGAACGCGCTCTGCACCAGGACCAGCCCGGTGACCCCGCACGCCACCACCCCGTACGGCTGCCAGCCGGTGAGCAGCTCGGCGAAGCCGCCGTCCGAGAAGCGGACGCCGCTCACCCGGGTCAGCGCGTCCTGGACGCCGTACAGCAGCCCGGCCGCCAGGGCCAGCAGTACCGGTCCCCAGCTCAGCCGGGAGCGGGTGGCGTACGCCGTGAGGATGAGAGCCGTTCCGGTCACGGCCCCGATGATCAGCCAGTGCCGCAGCGGATCGGCGACGGCCGCACCGCCGTGCGGCTCGCCGGCCACGATGAACGCGCTGACCCCGCCCGCGAGCAGCAGCAGACCGGCCCAGCCCTGGCGGCCCAGGGCCTGCTTGGTCCGGTACCGGGACAGGGCGAGGGCGAACAGCAGATTGGTGGCGAGCAGCGGCTCGACCAGGGAGATCTCGCCCCTGCCCAGGGCGACCGCGCCGAGCACCATGCCGGCCACCATCAGCCCGAGCCCGCCGAGCCAGCGCGGGACCCGCACCAGGTCGAGCAGCAGCCGGAAGGAGAGGAAGTCGTTCAGTGGCGCCTTCTGCGCCGCGTCCTGCTGGAGAACGAATCCGAAGCCCAGACAGCAGGCCGCGCTTACGGCGAGAAGGAGAACCAGAACCGACACGCTGTGTACCTCGATCATCCGGCCGGACCACGGGCGCGTAGTGGCCGACTGTAGCGCTCCCGGGCGGCGGTGCCCCGGAAGTGCCCGGAACCGGGCGGTTGACTCGCCATGCTCCGCAACCGGAGGGCGCGGCGCCATGGCGTACGCCACAGAAGCCGGGGCGGACGGCCCGGAACGCGATGGCATAGGCCACAGGAAAATTCCGTTGGGCGGCCGCCCGGGACGCCGCCCACCTGCACCGGAGCGACCAAGTCCGGTACCGCAGCAGGAAGTTGAAGTCGGAAACAGTGGGGTTCCGCTTGACGCGACCCCAGGCTGGGGGTTTGCTGTGCGTGATCGGTCGATGGCAGCCCGAGAAACAGGAAGCCCCGCGGTGCCCCCTCTCCCGCCTCTGCTCGGCGCTCGCCGGGACCCCACGGAACCGTCCGGCGCGACCGCCCAGGACGACTCCGGAGCCTTCGACGCCGCCCTCGACGACGCCGAGCTGCGCACCGCCCGGGCCGCCCTGGCCCAGGGCCGGCGGCAGGCCGCCCGCTCCCTGCTGGTGCACACCGGCGACGACTGGGACCGCCGCGGCCACCGCCTCTGGGTGCTCGCCCAGGACCCGTACGCCGCCGCCTGGGCGAGCGACTGGCTGGCCGCCGAGCCCGGTTCCGCCGACGCCGCCGCGCTGCTCGCCCTGGCCCTGGTCCACCGGGCCCTGCGCGGCAAGGAGGAACCCGGCCGGGCCCGCGAGGCCTGCGACACCGCCGCCGCGCTCGCCCCCGCCGACCCGACCCCCTGGCTCGGCCGGCTGCTGCTCGCGTGCGGCCGCGGCCCCGAGCGCGAGGTGCTCGGCGCCTTCGGTGAACTGAGCCGCCGGCACCCCGAGCACCACCACGGCCACCACCTGCTGATCGCACGCCTCGCGGAGCGGCCGGCGGGCGGCCGGGGAGCGGAGGCCCACGAGGTCTACGACCTCGCCGAACTGGCCGCCGCCGAGGCCCCCGCCGACTCCCCGCTGGCCGTCCTGCCGGTCGTCGCCTACGCCGAGCGCTACCGGGTCCTGGCCGCCACCGGCCTGGCCCCGGCCGACCCCGCCGCCTCCGGGCACTGGTCCGGCCCCCGCGCCCGGCGCGTCCTGCGCGCCTGCTTCGACTGGTGGCTGGAGTGGGAGCACGACGAGCACCCGCGCCGCCACATCGACCTCAACCACCTCGCCTTCGCCCTGACCTGCGCCGGCCGCCCCGCCGAGGCGGCGGCCCTGTTCCAGCGCATCGGCGAGCACGCCACCCCGGCACCCTGGTCCTACGCGCACCCCGATCCCCGGGCCGCCTTCCACGCGGCCCGCACCCGTGCGCTCGGGCAGTGAGAAACATCCGCCTGTCCGACGTACAGAGGGCAGGTACGGAAAAAGTGACGAGAGTCTGACCGGCGACCCGATCATCTGGCCCCGCGCGGCCCCGAGTGCTCGAATGAACACGTGAACTCTGAACGATCCGAGGTACCGACACCCGAACCGGAACCGGACGGCCGGCCCATCGGCCGCCGGGTCTTCCTCGGCACCCTCGGCCTGGGCGCCCTCGGCGTGGTGGCCGCACCCACGCTGCAGCGCGGCCTGGAAGGCTTCCTCGGCGGTGTCGCCGACAAGGACCCCACCGGCCTGACCGGTCTGCTGCCCAACGGCGGTGGCTTCCGCTACTACTCCGTGGCCGCCTCCGTCCCGCACCGGACCGCCGCGGACTACCGGCTCACGATCGACGGCCTGGTCGACCGCCCGCGCCGGTACACCCTCGCCGACCTGCGCGCCCTGCCGCAGACCCGGCTGGTCCGGGACGTCCAGTGCGTCACCGGCTGGCGGGTCCCGGGCACGCCCTTCCAGGGCGTACGCCTGTCCCACCTGCTCGACGCGGCGGGCGTCCGCCCCTCCGCCAGGGCCGTGCGCTTCACCTGCTTCGACGGCACCTACACCGAGAGCCTCACCCTCGACCAGGCCCGCCGCCCGGACGTCCTGGTCGCCCTGCGCATGCAGGACAAGGACATCGGCCACGACCACGGCGGCCCGGTCCGCCTCTACGTGGCCCCCATGTACTTCTACAAGTCCGCCAAGTGGCTCTCCGGCATCACCGTCACCGACCGGGTCAGGCCGGGCTACTGGGAGAACCTCGGCTACGACGTCGACGCCTGGGTCGGCCGCTCGAACGGACGGACCGATGACCCTACGAGCTGATACCCCGGCCCCGCCGGACGCCCGCGTCCACCGCTTCACCCGCGCCGAACGCCGGGTGCACCGTGCGACGGCCGCGCTGATGGGCGTGTGCGTGCTGACCGCGGCCGTCCTCTACATCCCGCAGCTGGCGGTCCTGGTCGGCCGCCGGGAACTGGTCGTACGGGTCCACCAGTACGCCGGCCTCGCGCTGCCGGTGCCGGTCCTGCTGGGCCTGGCCTCCCGCGCCTTCCGCGCCGACCTGCGGTTCCTCAACCGCTTCGGCCCGCACGACCGGGTCTGGCTGCGCGCCGCCCTGCGCCGCGACCGACGCCGCGAGGAGCGCCCCGCCGGCAAGTTCAACGCAGGCCAGAAGATCTACGCCGCCTGGATCGCCGGCGCGACCCTGGTCATGCTCGGCACCGGCCTGATGATGTGGTTCACCCACCTCACCCCGCTGGTGTGGCGCACCTCGGCGACCTTCGTCCACGACTGGCTCGCCCTGACGATCGGCGTGGTCCTGGCGGGCCACATCGGGATGGCCCTGGGCGACCCGGAGGCGCGACGGGGCCTGCGGACCGGAACGGTGAGCGAGGAGTGGGCGCGACGCGAGCACCCGCTCTGGCGCCCGTAGCCCTCCGGCCCCTCCACCGTGCGGCCGGCCTCGGCCGGGCCCCGGGCCGGGGCGGGGACGGTGCCCCGGCTGGACCCGGTGACCAGGGCCGCACGGCCGCCGGTGCCGAAGAGGGGGCGAGCCGTCGTCGCCGTACCCCTAGACGACCAGGGAGAGGAGCATGACCAGGCCGCCCGCGACCACCGAGATGATGGTCTCCATCACCGACCAGGTCTTCACGGTCTGCCCGACGGTCAGCCCGAAGTACTCCTTCACCAGCCAGAAGCCGGCGTCGTTGACATGGCTGAAGAAGAGCGAGCCCGCGCCGATGGCCAGGACCAGGAGCGCCGCGTGCGTGGTCGACATGTCGGCCGCGAGCGGCGCGACCAGGCCGGCCGCGGAGATCGTCGCCACCGTCGCCGAGCCGGTCGCCAGCCGGATCGCCACCGCGATCAGCCAGCCCAGCAGCAGCGCCGGGATCGACCAGTCCTTGGAGATGTCCAGGATCATCTGACCCACGCCCGAGTCGATCAGCGTCTGCTTGAAGCCGCCGCCCGCGCCGACGATCAGCAGGATGCCGGCGATGGGCATCAGCGCCTTCTCGACGGTCTGCTGCAGCCGTTCCCTGGTGAACCCGGCGGGCCGGCCCAGTGTGAAGAAGCCGACGAGCACGGCGGCGAGCAGGGCGATCAGCGGGGAGCCGACGACGTCGAAGACACGCTGGGTGGTGTGCGTGGGGTCGTCGACGACGATGTCCACCAGCGCCTTGGCCAGCATCAGCACCACCGGCAGCAGCACGGTGGCGAGGGTGGCGCCGAAGCCCGGACGGCGCTCAAGCTCCTCCGAGGCGCGCTGCGGCAGCATCCGGTCGGGTACCGGCACGTCCACCCAGCGGGCCGCGACCTTGGAGAACAGCGGACCGGCGATGATCACCGTCGGGATCGCGACGAGTATGCCGAGCGCCAGGGTCACCCCCAGGTTGGCCTTGACCGCGTCGATCGCGACCAGCGGGCCGGGGTGCGGCGGGATCAGGCCGTGCATCACCGACAGCCCGGCGAGCGCGGGGATGCCGATGCGCATCAGGGAGTAGTTGCCGCGCTTGGCGACCATCAGCACCACCGGGATCAGCAGCACGATGCCGACCTCGAAGAACAGCGGCAGGCCGATCAGGGAGGCGATCAGCACCATCGCCCACGGCATGGCGCGCCCGCCGGCCCTGGCGAGGATCGTGTCCACGATCTCGTCGGCGCCGCCCGAGTCGGCGAGCAGTTTGCCCAGGATCGACCCGAGCGCGATCAGGACGCCGACGCCGGCCACGGTCGCGCCGAGTCCGGTGGTGAAGCTGGTGATGGCCTTGTCGAGGGGCGCCCCGGCGACCGCCCCGAGCGTCAGCGACCCGATGGTCAGCGCCAGGAAGGCATGGAGCTTGAACTTGGTGATGAGCAGGACGATGACGGCGATGCCCACCAGAACGGCGATGCCCAGCTGGGCGTGCCCGGCGGAGGTGATCGGCGCAGGTGCGTCCGCTGCCAGCATCTCGACGCTGAGTCTGGTCACGGGGGGTTCCCTTGGGTTACGGGGGACGGGGGTGGGGTGTTACTCGGATGCGAGGGGAAGCGCGTCCAGGGCTCGCACGGCTCGCTCGGTGATCTCCTGCGGGCTGCCGCTGACGTCCACGGCCACTCCGGCCTCGTCCGGCTGGAGTGGCTGGAGCGTGGCGAACTGCGAGTCCAGCAGCGCGGTCGGCATGAAGTGACCCTGCCGCTGGGACATCCGCCCCTCGATCAGCTCCCGGTCGCCCGTGAGGTGCAGGAACACGATTCCGGGCGCCACGGCCCGGAGCCGGTCGCGGTACGACCGTTTCAACGCCGAGCTGCTGACCACCCCGCCCAGTCCGGCCCGGCCGTGCGCCCAGTGCCCGATGGCCTCCAGCCACGGCCACCGGTCGGCGTCGTCGAGCGGGATCCCGGCCGACATCTTGGCGATGTTGGCCTGCGGGTGGAAGTCGTCGCCCTCGGCGTACGGGACGCCCAGCCGCGCGGCGAGCAGGGGACCGATCGTGGTCTTGCCCGTCCCCGCGACGCCCATCACGACGACGACCTGGGGGGTTCGCATGACTGCCTCGCTGTCTTCCTCGACATCCGACGCCACTGGCGGCGTCGCCACACTGAAACCCATTAGGTACGACTAATTCAAGAGTCTGTGACTTATAAGTCTGACTTTTTGTCTCCGTGATCCACGCCGTACTCTGAGTGCATGAGCACACCGGGCCGGGGGCTGCACGGCCGTGTACTGGACACCCTCGGCCCCGCGATCACCGCCGGCGAGTACCCGCCGGGCAGCGTTCTGCGCACCGACGAGCTGGCCCAGCACTTCGAGGTGTCGCGCTCGGTGATGCGCGAGGCGGTCCGCGTGCTGGAGTCCATGCACCTGGTCGAGTCCCGCCGCCGGGTCGGCGTCACGGTCCGCCCGAAAGCCGAGTGGAACGTCTACGACCCGCAGGTCATCCGCTGGCGCCTGGCCGGCGCCGACCGGCCGCACCAACTGCGCTCGCTCACCGTGCTGCGCTCCGCGATCGAACCCGTCGCGGCCGGCCTCGCCGCCCAGCACGCCACGGCCGAGCAGTGCGCCGAACTCACCGAGTGCGCACTCGGCATGGTGGCCAACTCACGCGGCCACAAACTGGAGAAGTACCTGGTCCACGACATCGCCTTCCACCGGGTGGTCCTCACCGCCTCCGGAAACGAGATGTTCGCCCGGCTCGGCGACGTCGTCGCGGAGGTGCTGGCCGGCCGCACCCATCACGAGGTCATGTTCGAGGACCCCGACCCGGCGGCCGTCACCCTGCACGTGCAGGTGGCCGAGGCGGTCCGCGCGGGCGACGCGACCCGCGCCGAGGAACTGACCAGGCAGATCACCGTGGGCGCCCTCCAGGAACTGGACATCCTCGCGCCCTAGCCCCCGGCGCCGGACCCCGGGCTAGTCGACGAAGTCCCCGTCCACGTACACCCACGCCCCGTCCACCCGCTCGAACCGGCTCCGCTCGTGCAGCGAGCCGCCCCGGTAGGAGGCGCGGAAGGTCACCGTGCCGGTGCCGTGGAAGGCCGACCCGTCGGTGGTGTCCAGGATCTCCAGCCCCGTCCACCGCATCCGCGGGTCGAGGTCCAGCCGCCCGGGCCGGGTCCGCGGATGCCAGGTGCGCAGCAGGTACCCCGCGTCCCCCTTCACGAACGCGCTGTACCGCGACCGCATCAGCAGCTCGGCGGTCGGCGCGGCCGCCGCTCCCGCGTGGAAGCGGCCGCAGCAGGCGTCGTAGGACCGGGGGAGTCCGCAGGGGCAGGTGCGCGAGGTCATGGCCCACATTGTGCCCGCAGCAGGGGAGGCGTCGGCCCCGGGTCGGGTGCACAGTGGAAGTGCCGGACTGGAGCACCCCGTAGGGGCGCTGGGAACTGCGCGACCGGCCGCGGCGGAACCGGCGGACGGCCGACCGCCCGTCGCGGCGCGGTCCGCGGAGCGAGGTGGCGGACGATGACCGGACCCGTGAGCAGCCGTCCCGCCGTCAAGGAGTGGCGGCTGAACGTGTACCTGTGCGAGCACGATCCGGACACCACGGCCCGGATCATCCTGGACACCGGGGACAACGTCCTGGAGAGCCACGCGGAGGCCCGCCGCAATCCCTACGACCGGGCGATGCCGGAGATCGGCGACGAACTCGCCGCCGGGCGCGCCCTCATCGCCATGGGCCGCATGCTGCTGCGCGCCGCCGACGGCGACATGAAGGCGACGGGAGCCGCCGACACGGACGCCCCGGTGCCGCTCTGGCTGCCCCGCGAGTGAAGGAGCGCCGCCGTGCACTTCAGGAACCGCCTCGAAGCGGGCCGACGGCTGGGCGAACGCCTGGAGTACCTCAGGGGCCAGGACGTGGTGGTGCTCGGACTGCCCCGGGGAGGGGTGCCGGTCGCCGCCGAGGTCGCCGCCGCGCTCGACGCGCCCCTGGACGTCTGCCTGGTGCGGAAGCTCGGCGTGCCGTACCAGCCCGAACTGGGGATGGGAGCGATCGGCGAGGACGGCGTCCGCGTGATCAACCAGGAGGTGCTGCGCGGGACCGGCGTCTCGGACGCGGACCTCGCGGGCGTCGAGGAGCGCGAGCTCCGGGTGCTGCACGACCGGGCCGCGCGCTACCGGGGCGCGACGCCCCCGGTCTCCGTCGCCGGACGGACCGCCGTCGTGGTGGACGACGGCGTGGCCACCGGCTCCACCGCGCGGGCCGCCTGCCGGATCGCCCGGGCCCGGGGCGCGGCCCGCATCGTCCTGGCCGTCCCCGTCGCCCCGCGGGACTTCGCCCGGCGGCTCGGCGGGGACGCCGACGAACTGGTCTGCCTGCACACCCCCTGGGACTTCGCCGCGGTCGGCCAGTTCTACGCCGACTTCGCCCAGACCGAGGACGAAGAGGTCACCGCCTGCCTGCGCCGGGCCGCGAGCCGGCACCGGCACACCGCGGGCGCCGGGTCCGCCGACCGCGAAGTGACGGTGACGGCCGGAGCCGTACGGCTGGGCGGACGGCTCACCCTGCCCGAGGGCGCCACCGGCGTGGTGGCCTTCGCCCACGGCAGCGGCAGCAGCCGGCACAGCCCGCGCAACCGGTTCGTGGCCGAGGGGCTGCACCGGGCCGGCCTCGGCACCCTGCTGTTCGACCTGCTCACCGACGCGGAGGAGGCAGACCGGGGCAACGTGTTCGACATCGCCCTGCTGGCCGGTCGGCTGCTCGACGCCACCCGCTGGCTGCGCGAGGAACCCGACGTCGAGGGGCTCGCCGTCGGCTGGTTCGGCGCCAGCACCGGTGCGGCCGCCGCGCTGTGGGCCGCCGCCGACCCCGACGCCCGGCCCGCCGCGGTGGTCTCCCGCGGCGGCCGGCCGGACCTCGCCGGAGCCCGGCTGGCCGCGGTGACGGCACCCACCCTGCTCGTCGTCGGCGGCGCGGATCCGCTGGTCCTCGACCTCAACCGGGAGGCGCAGGCACAACTGCGCTGCGAGAACCGGCTCGCGGTGGTCCCCGGCGCCACCCACCTCTTCGAGGAGCCCGGCACGCTGGAACAGGTGACCGAGCTGGCCCGTGACTGGTTCACGGACCACATGGCACCCGCCCACGTCTAGGGCCGCCCGTCCGGATCAGGCCGGATCAGGGAGCGCGGTCCGGTGCCGTGCACCGCAAGGCGGAGGAGGGCGTCAGGGCGCAGCCATGGCAACCGACGACAACGGGGCGAGGCGCGATGCCGGGGCGCCCGGGCCCCGCACGACCCGAACGGCAGGCCCCGGCCCGCGGGCCGGGGGCGGGGACGCCGTCACCCTGTTCCTCGCGGGGGACGTCATGCTCGGCCGGGGCGTGGACCAGATCCTCCCGCACCCCGTCGCCCCCCTCCTGCGGGAGGACTACGTGCGCGACGCCCGGGAGTACGTCGCCCTGGCCGAGGCCGCAGGCGGACCGGTGCCCCGGCCCGTGGACCCCGAATGGCCCTGGGGCGAGGCGCTGCCCGTCCTGGAGCGGGCCGCCCCGGACGTCCGGGTGCTCAACCTGGAGACCGCCGTCACCCGGGACGGCGACTTCGCGCCCGGCAAGGCCGTCCACTACCGCATGCACCCCGCCAACCTGCCCTGCCTCGCCGCGGCCCGCCCGGACGTCTGCGTCCTCGCCAACAACCACGTACTCGACTTCGGGCCGGCCGGCCTGCAGGAGACGCTGGAATCCCTCGCCGCGGCCGGACTGCGCACCGCCGGGGCGGGCCGGGACGCGGCCGCGGCATGGCGCCCGGCGACCGTCCCGCTGCGGTCCGGCGGACGCGTCCTCGTCTTCGCCTTCGGCATGCCCTCCAGCGGCATCCCGCACGGCTGGGCCGCCACCGCCGACCGGCCCGGCGTCGCCCTCGTCACCGCACCGACCACGGCCGCCGCCGCCGAGTTCGCCGACCGCCTGCGCCGGGTCGAGCGGCCCGGCGACCTCGTCGTCGCCTCCGTCCACTGGGGCCCCAACTGGGGCTACGTCCCCTCCCGCGCCGAGGTCCGGTTCGCCCACGCGCTCGTCGAGGCGGGCGCCCACGTCGTCCACGGACACTCCTCGCACCACCCGCGCCCGCCGGAGATCTACCGCGACCGGCTCGTCCTGTACGGCTGCGGCGACCTCGTCGACGACTACGAGGGCATCGGCGGCTACGAGCGCTACCGCGACGACCTGCGCCTGCTGTACCTGGTCTCGGCCGAACGCGGCACCGGCCGGCTCACCGGTCTGCGGATGGTGCCGCTCCAGGTCCGCCGGCTCCGCCTGGAGCACGCCTCGGCCGAGGACACCTCCTGGCTGCGTACCGTCCTCGACGGTTACGCCCGCGACCTCGGCACCCGGGTCGAACACGGCGACGACGGCACGCTGACGGCACGGCCCCTCCCGTGAGACGGCTCCTCACTCCCGTCCGCCCTTGCGCAGGAACCGGCGCAGCCGGCTCAGCGGCCAGGTGTTGATCACGTCCTCCCCGGTGAGCCAGCCGCGCTGCGCGGTGCCCACGCCGAAGCGCAGCTGCGCGAGGTGCGGGACGGAGTGCGCGTCGGTGTCCACGGCGAACTTCACGCCGTGCTCCCGGGCCCGCAGGATGTCCTCGTCGCGCAGGTCCAGCCGGTCCGGCTGGGCGTTGACCTCCAGCGCGGTGCCGGTGCGCGCGCACGCGGCGAACACCGCGTCCCAGTCGGCGTCGACGCCCGGCCGCTTGCCGATCAGCCGGGTCGTGGGGTGCCCGATGATGTGGACGTACGGGTTCTCGCAGGCCCGCACCAGCCGCCGCGTCATCGCGGTGCGGCCCAGGTCGAAGTGCGAGTGCAGCGAGGCCACGCACAGATCGAAACCGGCCAGGAACTCCTGTGGCCAGTCCACCTCCCCGTCCGGGCCGATGTTCAGCTCGGTGCCGTGCAGCAGCCGCATCCCGTGCCGGGTGCCGTCCAGCTCCCGCAGCCGCTCCCGCTGGGCGAGGATCTTCTCGTCCGTCATGCGCTGCATGTACAGGTCGGGCGCGTGGTCGGTGACCGCGTAGTACGCGTACCGGCGCTCGGCGGCGGCCTCCACCATCGCCTCCAGCGACGCCAGACCGTCCGTGAGATCGGTGTGCGTGTGCAGGTCACCGCGGATGTCCCGCTCGGTCACCACCTCCGGCAGGCCGTCCCCCAGCGCCGCCTCGATCTCCCCGCGGTCCTCGCGCAGCGTCGGCGCGATCCACGGCAGCCCGAGCCGCGCGTACACCTCCTCCTCGGTGCGGGAGGCCACCGACTCCCCGCTCCCGGTGTCGAACACGCCGTACTCGGAGAGCTTCAGCCCGCGGTGCACGGCGATGGTCCGGGTACGGATGTTGTGCGCCTTGGACCCGGTGAAGTACTGCAGCGCGGCCCCCCACGACTCCGGCGGCACCACCCGCAGGTCGACCTGGAGCCCCTTGCCGGTGCGCACCGAGGTCTTCTTCGTGCCCCGCGCGACGACCTCGGCGGTGACCGGCAGCTCGCACAGCGCGTCCATGAACGGCGCCGACCGCTTCGCCGCGACCAGCACGTCCAGGTCGCCGACGGTCTCCCGCATCCGGCGCAGCGAACCGGCGTACGCGCAGCGCGTGCAGCCCGTCACGGCGGACAGCTCCCCGACGATCTCCTCCGCGGTGTCCAGCGCCAGCGACAGCGGCACCCGGTCGCCCGCCCGCTGGAGCAGCTCGATGCCGTGCCGGATGTTCTCCTGCGTCTTCTCCCCGAAGCCCTTCAGATCGGCCAGCGCGTCCGCCTCGACGGCCGCGGCCAGCTCGCTCACCGACGAGATGTGCAGGTCCTCGTAGAGCCGCAGCGCCTTCCTGGGGCCCAGCGTCGGGATCGTGATCAGCTCGCGCACCCCGGCGGGGATCCTCGCCCGGCGCTCCTCGACCGCCGCCATCCGGCCCGTGCGCAGGTACTCGGCCACCTTGTCGGCGATCGACCGGCCCACGTTCGGTATCTCCCGCAGCCCCTCGGCGTCCAGGGTGGAGATGTCCGCGGGGTACCCGCCGATCGCCCGCGCCGCCTTCTCGTAGGCGCGCGCCTTGAAGGCGTCGCCTCCGGTGATCGCGATGAGGTCGGCGTACTCCCGCAGCAGCGCCTCGACCTCGTCGTTGGGCCGGGCCATCCCTCAAGTCTAGGGAGCCGCGCCGGGGCATGCGAAAGGCCCCCGCAGAGCAGGGGCCTCACTGGTGTCCGAGGGGGGACTTGAACCCCCACGCCCGATAAAGGGCACTAGCACCTCAAGCTAGCGCGTCTGCCATTCCGCCACCCGGACAAGGTGTCTGTCGTGCGGGGTTTCCCTTTCGGCGGGGTTTCCCTCGCGGCGACGAAGGAGACTTTACCAGGCTTTCGGGGGTGGCTGATCACCCCGGCCTTCGGGGGTGGCTGATCACCCCCGGTCCCGGGCCGGGCTCGTAAAGGACGTGTGTCGGGCCGGGTCCGGTCTTGGGCCCGGAGCGGGGCCGGGGAGAGGATGAGGGGACCACCAGCAGTGACAGCGGGAGGAAGCACGTGAGCGAGACGGACACGGCCAGGGGCGTCACCGGCGAGGACGAGGTCGTGGACCTCTGCCGCGAGCTGATCCGGTTCGACACCAGCAACTACGGCGACCACTCCGGCCCGGGCGAGCGCAAGGCCGCCGAGTGGGTCGCCGAGAAGCTCGCCGAGGTCGGGCTGGAGCCGAAGATCTACGAGTCCCACCCCGGCCGCGCCTCCACGGTGGCCCGCATCGAGGGCGAGGACCCGTCCCGGCCCGCGCTGCTCATCCACGGCCACCTGGACGTCGTACCGGCCAACGCCGTCGACTGGACCCACCACCCGTTCTCCGGCGAGATCGCCGACGGGTGCGTGTGGGGGCGCGGGGCCGTCGACATGAAGGACATGGACGCCATGACGCTGGCGGTCGTCCGCGACCGGCTGCGCAGCGGGCGCCGGCCCCCACGGGACGTCGTGGTCGCCTTCCTCGCCGACGAGGAGGCCGGCGGCACGTACGGCGCCCGCTACCTGGTCGACCACCACCCGGAGCTGTTCGAGGGCGTCACCGAGGCGATCAGCGAGGTCGGCGGCTTCTCCTTCACCGTCGACGACCAGCGGCGGCTGTACCTGATCCAGACGGCCGAGAAGGGCATGCACTGGATGAAGCTGACCGTGGCCGGCACCGCCGGGCACGGGTCGATGATCCACCGCGACAACGCCATCACCGAGCTGTCCGAGGCGGTCGCCCGGGTCGGCCGCCACAAGTTCCCGGTCCGGGTCACCAAGACCACCCGGGCCTTCCTCGACGAGCTCGGCGACGCGCTCGGCACCGAGCTGGACCCGGAGGACATGGAGTCCACCCTCGCCAAGCTCGGCGGCATCGCCAAGCTGATCGGCGCGACCCTGAGCAACACCGCCAACCCCACCCAGCTGAACGCCGGCTACAAGGTCAACGTCATCCCGGGCGAGGCCACCGCCCACATCGACGGCCGGTTCCTGCCCGGCCACGAGGAGGAGTTCCTCGCCGACCTCGACCGGCTGCTCGGCCCGAAGGTCCGCCGCGAGGACGTGCACGCCGACAAGGCCGTCGAGACCACCTTCGACGGCGCGCTGGTGGAGGCCATGCAGTCCGCGCTGCTCGCCGAGGACCCCACCGCCAAGGCGATCCCCTACATGCTCTCCGGCGGCACCGACGCCAAGTCCTTCGACGACCTCGGCATCCGCGGCTTCGGCTTCGCCCCGCTGAAGCTGCCGCCGGAGCTGGACTTCGCCGGCATGTTCCACGGCGTGGACGAGCGGGTGCCGGTCGACGGCCTGCAGTTCGGCGTGCGGGTGCTCGACCGGTTCATCGACGCGTCGTGACGTCGTGCCCTGCGGCATTCGGGCAGTCGTACGAGACCGACTGAGAAGGGTGAATGCGACCATCGGTTCGTAGCTTCATCAGTCCCTCCTCGTTACAGGTGATGTGATCCCGCACCTTGGGGTCGCATTGCCAACGAGGAGGAAGAATGATCAAGAAGGTCGTCGCTGCTGCGGCCGCCACCGGCGGGCTGGTTCTCGCGGGCGCGGGCCTTGCCGTCGCCGACTCCGGTGCCCAGGGTGCCACCGCGCACTCGCCGGGCGTCGCGTCCGGCAACGCCGTCCAGGCGCCTGTCCACGTCCCGGTGAACGTGTGCGGCAACACGATCGACGTGATCGGGCTCCTGAACCCCACCTTCGGTGCCGCCTGCGTCAACGAGTGACGCCGGTTCTCTGAAGGGCGTCCTTCGACAAGCCGTCGGCCTCGGAGCACGCGTCATGCGCTCCGAGGCCGACCGGTCTCTCCCACGAAGACATGGAAGGCAGGGGGGAATTCAGCATGCGACAGGGCACGCGCAAGGGCTTGATGACCATGGCCGCCGCGACCGGTGTGATCGCCGCCGCCAGTGGCTACGCACACGCCGACTCGGGCGCGGCGGGCAGCGCCGGCGCTTCACCGGGCGTACTGTCCGGCAACATCGTGCAGGCGCCGGTGCACGTCCCGGTGAACGTCTGCGGCAACACCGTGAACGTCGTCGGGCTGCTCAACCCGTCGGTGGGCAACAAATGCGCCAACCACGACGGCCCTTCCGAGGGTCAGTACGGTGAGCACGGAGGCTCCGGCGGCTCACACGCGAGCGGCGACACCGCCGACTCGCCGGGCGTCGGCTCCGGCAACACCGTGCAGGTGCCGGTCGACGTCCCGGTGAACGTCTGCGGCAACAGCGTCGACGTCGTCGGGGCCGGCAACCCCACGGCGGGCAACGACTGCGCCAACGGTGGCGGGAGCGAGCAGGGCACCCCGCCCGGGAAGCCGGGCGGGCCGGGCGAGCCGGGTCAGCCTGGTCACCCGGGTCAGCCTGGTCACCCGGGCCAGCCTGGTCACCCGGGGCACCCCGGTCAGCCGGGTAAGCCCGGTCACCCCGGTCACCCCGGCACGGGCACCCAGACCGGCAAGGGCGGCTCCACGGGCCACGGTGCCTCCCAGGTCAGGGCCGAGGCGGGCCGCTCCACCCAGCCGCTGAGCACCGCCCAGCTCGCGCACACGGGCAGCGAGGTGCCGCTCGGTATCGCGCTGCCGGTCGGCGCGGGTGCACTGCTCGCCGGCTCGGTGCTGTACCGCAAGGCACGGGCCGCGGCGTGACCACAAGCGGAGCGGGCCCTGCCATGCCGGCGGGGCCCGCTTCCGTCTTGTCCGGTCACAGGTCCGGAGTCACCACGTGGCACGCACCTGGCGGATGATCCGCCGGCGCAACCGCACCCTGCGGCTGCCGTCGCGCAACAGGCTCAGTCGGTCCAACTCCCAGTGTCCGTACTCGGCATGGTCCGTCAGCAGACGTGTCGCCTCCTTGCGGGAGACCCCGCGAGGCACGTACACGTCGACAAATTCGTATTCCGGCATCGCATCTATTGTGCGGGCTGGTGCCCGGTACGGATAGCGTCTGCACTATGTCTGATGCTGCGCAGCCCACCGCTGCCGAGGTACGTGCCGCCGCCGAGGCGGTCAAGACCGCGATCGACCGCCACCTGGCCGCGGTCGAACGCAGGACGGGGGAGGACGACCCGGCCGTCTCCGAGGCGTTCAACCAGCTGGCCGCTGCCGCCGAGGCGTACGACGAGCTGCTCTACGACCGTTTCGACGAGGTCACGCCCTTCGAGATCCCCGGGGCGGAGGACACCCTGCCGCCGTACGCGGGCCCGGACGAACCGAACGCCATCAGTGTGCTGATCCGCCGTGACTACACCGTGGCGGAACCCCAGCGGCTGCTGGCGCAGGCCCAGCGGGTGGAGGCGGCGGAGTTCGACGACGCCGTGGACGACGACCGTGCCGCCGGGACCCTCCCCGGGGCTCTGGGCATCCTCTTCGGCGAGTTCGAACCGGACGAGATCGCGTCCCGGCACAAGGAGTTCGGGCTGGAGGAGGGCGACTCCACGCTCTGGGTCACCGCGGCCGAGGAGCCGCCCGAGGCCGGGGAGTGGCTGGAGGCACCGTTCGAGCACATCGACGCCCAGCAGGTGGTGTGCCGGTTCGATGTGAGCGCGGTGTTCGACGACGACGACGTCTCCGCCGGCGGGGACGACGACCTCGACTTCGTCGACGAGGACGAGGAAGACGCCGAGGACGACGACGAGGAGCTGGAGCCGCTCGACGCCGAGAAGTGAGCGGGGCGGCGGTGCCGTCGCGGCCCGGGGCCGGTACGGCACCGCCACGATCCGCCGCCGTGGCCGGTCGCCCTGGCGGCGGAGACAACCGGAAGCAGCGTCACGCCTCCTGCGGGCGCAGCAGCGTCTGCAGGCGGGTCGTACGGGGCTTCGGCGGGATGTCGGCGACCGCCTTCGGGAGGGCCTGTTCCACGCCGTGGACCACGGACAGGTGCCGTTCCGCCCGGCCGAACGCCGTGTACACCCAGGGGCGGCTGAGGGCCTGGGCGGCGTCGCCGGGCAGCACCACGACCGCCGCCGGCCACCGGGCGCCCACCGCCTGGTGCGCGGTCAGCGCCCAGCCGTGCCGGACACCACCCTCCACCCGCTCCCGCGGTACGACGACGGCGGCGCCGGCGCAGGACAGGTGCAGCCCCTCGGCGTCGGCCCCCACCACCACGCCCGGCACCGCGCGTCCCGGCGCGGGGGAGTAGACGATCCGGTCACCGGGGTCGAAGCCGCCGAACCGGCCGGGGCCGGGGTTGAGGCGCTCCTTCAGGGCGGTGTTGAGCGCGCGGGTGCCCGCGGCGCCACCGTGGCCCGGGGTGATCACCACGGTCTGGTCGGCCGGGACGCCGATCGCCCGCGGCACCGAGTCCGCGACCAGCTGCACCGTCCGGTGCACGGCCTCGCCGGCGTCCCGCACCGGCACGATGACGATCTCCTTGCCCGGGGCGGCGACCTGGTTCAGCTCGCCGATGCCGATGCCGGAGACCAGCTCGCCGAGGGGGCCGGGGTCCGGGACGCGGGAGACGGTCTGCGGGCAGACCCGGGCCGCGAGCAGGTCGGCGAAGACCCGGCCCGGACCGGCCGACCACAGCACCCCCGGGTCGCCGCTCAGCACCAGCCGGGCCCCGTCCGGCAGCGACTCCACCAGCATCGCCGCGCCCTCCACGTCCAGCTGGGGCGCGTCCAGCACGATCAGCAGGTCGAGTTCCAGGGCGCCGTCCGCGTCCCGGCCCGGACCCTCGGCGCCGGACAGCAGCCCGGCCACCGTGCCCACGCCCTGCTCCGCCGGCTCCCCGCCCGGCTGCGCGGCCAGCCGCCCACGCCCGTCCGGGGTGTGGCACACGGCGAAGGCGCGCAGGCCGGCGGCTCGGGCGGCGCCGAGCAGCGCGGCCGGTTCGGCGCGGGCCGCCTCCCCGCCGGTGTGCAGCACCAGGCCGTGCCCGGCGACCGCGCGGGCCAGCTCGGCCGCACCGCCGGACAGCCCGGCGACGACCGCCTCCCAGACCTGCCCGGCCTCCTGGGACGGTGAGTTGACCAGCCGGGCCAGGCCGTCGGCGAGGCTCTCCTCGGCCAGCGCGTACCGCTCCAGACCGACGAGGACCCGGACCGGCCGCTCCTGCTCCTCGTCGGTGTCCCCGCCGGTGCCGGTGCCGGTGCCGGTGTCCCGGGGCGCGGGGGCGCCGGGCTCCTCCAGGGCGTCCTGGAACACCAGAGCCTCGCCCTCGGCGAGCGTGGCCTGCACCGCCGCGTCCGGGTCCGGCACGCCCTGCCGGCCCAGCGCCGCGGTGAGCGTGGGCAGGTCCAGGGCGGTGTGCCCGGCCACGGCCGCCTGCTCCAGCAGCCAGACGGTCACCGCGCGGCCCCGCCGCTCGTCGTCCGGGCCGCAGTCCGCGCCGAGCAGCGCCCGCGCGAAGCCGTCGGCCTGCTCCGGCCGCACCCCGGCGACCCGGAGCAGCTGCCAGGGGTCCTCGCGGAGCGCGGTGTCGGCGCCCTCGCCGAGGGCCGCGGCGACCTGGGGGGCCAGGGCGTCGGGCGCGCCGCCCTCGGCCAGCACCCGGCGCACGGCGTCGACGGTCTGCGGGGCGGGGCCGCCGGGGGCGACCGGCGCGGCAACGGGCTGGGGCCTGCGCACCGGTTCCGGAGCGGGGCGGCGCGGTGCCGGCGCGGGCTCCGCGAAGACCGTGGCCGTCGGCTTCTCGCCGCTCTCCACGGCCCGGACCGCCGCGAGCAGGTCGGCCGCCTTGCCGCGGAGCTTGCCGCCGCTCTCGACCGGGGTCTTCTCGGCCTTGCGCCGCTCGATCCGCTCCCGCTCGATCCGCTGCGCGGCCAGCTCGGCCTCCGCCTCGGACAGCCCGGCGCCGGCACCGCCCTCGGCGGCGGCCCCGTCCCCGCCTCCGGCGGGCTCGCCACCGCCGGCACCTTCGACGGGCTCGCCACCGCCGGCACCTTCGACGGGCTCGCCACCGTCGGCCGTCTCCGTGTCGTCGGCGGTCACTGTGCCGTCGGTGGTCTCCGTGCTGTCGGCGGTCACTGTTCCCTCGGCGGTTTCCGTGCCGTCGGCCGTCTCCGGGCCCTCGGTCGTGACGTCCCCGCCGGTGCTCCGGTCCGGGGTCTCACGGGTGTCCGGTGTCCCCGGCCCGGCGTTCTCCGTGGTCTCCGGCTCCGTGCTCACAGCGTGCTCCAGTCGTGATCGGGGTAGCGGTGCACGGGCGCCGACACATCGTCCAGCGCCCGGCAGATCTCGTCAGGAAGACTAAGGGCCTCCACTGACAACGCCGCCGTGAGCTGCTGCGCGTTGCGCGCGCCGACGATCGGCGCGGCCACCCCGGGCCGGTCCCGCACCCAGGCGAGGGCCACCTGGAGGGGGGTGACCGCGAGCCCGTCCGCGGCCGTCGTCACCGCGTCCACGATCCGGGTCGCCGTGTCGTCCAGGTACGGCTCGACGAACGGCGCCAGATGCTCCGAGGCGCCGCGCGAGTCGGGGGGAGTGGTGTGCCGGTACTTGCCGGTGAGCACGCCCCGGCCCAGCGGGGAGGAGGGCAGCAGGCCCACGCCGAGGTCGAGCGCGGCCGGCAGCACCTCGCGCTCCACGCCCCGCTGCAGCAGCGAGTACTCCATCTGCGTGCCGGCCAGCCGGGTGCGGGTGCCCGGCGCGGCGAGCTGCCAGGTGGCCGCCTTGGCCAGCTGCCAGCCGCAGAAGTTGGCGACCCCGACGTACCGCGCCCGACCGCTGCTCACCGCGAGGTCGAGGGCGTGGAGGGTCTCCTCCAGCGGGGTGTCGGGGTCGTAGGCGTGGACCTGCCACAGGTCGACGTGGTCCGTGCCCAGGCGGGCCAGGGAGGCGTCGAGCGCGGCGAGCAGATGGCCGCGGGAGCCGTCGAAGCGGCGGTCAGGATCGGGGACGCTGCCCGCCTTGGTGGAGATCACCAGGTCCCGGCGCGGCACCAGGCCGTCCATGAGCTGTCCGAGCAGATACTCCGCCTCCCCGTTGCCGTACACGTCCGCGGTGTCGACAAGGGTGCCGCCGGCCTCCCAGAACGCCTTCAGCATGTCCGCGGCGTCGTGCTCGTCGGTGTCCCGGCCCCAGGTGAGGGTGCCGAGCCCGATCCGGGACACGCGCAGGCCGGTCCGGCCGAGATGCCTCTGCTCCATGCGGGCGAGATTACTGGCCGGAACGGGCGCGGTGGGTTGCCTGTGGATAACCGTGTCGGGCGCGTGAACGCCCCGATGAGCAGCGGTCCCCACACCCTGCCCCCGGCACCCGCCCTCGCGCTAAGGTCACCCCGACAGGCACGTTACTCATGGGTAAGGGGAATCGGCCATGCAGCTCGGGATCAACCTCGGCTACTGGGGTGCCGGAATGGACGGCGACAACCTGGCCGTGGCGCAGGAGGCCGACCGGCTGGGTTACGCGGTGTGCTGGGCCGCCGAGGCCTACGGCTCCGACGCGGCCACCGTGCTCAGCTGGGTCGCCGCGCAGACCGAGCGCATCGACGTCGGCTCGGCCATCTTCCAGATCCCGGCCCGGCAGCCCGCGATGACCGCGATGACCGCGGCCACGCTCGACTCGCTCTCCGGCGGCCGGTTCCGGCTCGGCCTCGGCGTCTCGGGCCCGCAGGTCTCCGAGGGCTGGTACGGCGTCAAGTTCGACAAGCCGCTGTCGCGCACCCGCGAGTACGTGGAGATCGTCCGCAGGGCGATGACCCGGGAGCGGCTGACGTACGAGGGCGAGCACTGGACGCTGCCGCTGCCCGGCGGCCCCGGCAAGCCGATCAAGCTGACCGTGCACCCGCAGCGCGAGCACATCCCGCTCTACATCGCCGCGATCGGCCCGAAGAACCTGGAGCAGACCGGCGAGATCGCCGACGGCGCGCTGCTCATCTTCCCCTCCGCCGAGCACCTGGAGGAGACCACGATCACCCACCTGCGCGCCGGCCGCGAGAAGGCGGGCCTGACGCTCGACGGCTTCGACGTGTGCCCGACCCTGCCGCTCGCGGTCGGCGACGACAAGGACGTGCCCCGGCTCGCGGACACCTTCAGGCCGTACACCGCGCTCTACGTGGGCGGCATGGGCAGCGCCAAGCAGAACTTCTACAACAGGCTCGCGCAGCGCATGGGGTACGAGAAGGAGGCCGCCGAGATCCAGCAGAAGTACCTGTCCGGGGACAAGCAGGGCGCCGCGGCCGCGATCCCGCACGACCTCATCGACAAGACCACGCTGCTGGGTTCGGTCGAGCGCATCGCCGACCGGATGAAGGCCTACGCCGCCGCCGGGGTCACCACCCTCAGCCTGGCCCCGGCCGGCTTCACGCTGGAGGAGCGGATCGCGTCCCTGCGGGCCGGCAGCGAGGCACTGGAGCGCGCCGGGCTGGCGTAAGGGGTTCCAGCGGCCGTGGTGGGGGCTCGGGGGTCTTCCCCGCCACGGCCGTCACCCGGAACAACGCGCCCGGCGCCGCGCGGTTACGACCCGCGCGGCCCTTCTTTCCCGGCCCTCGCGCCCCGCCTTCCGCCGGGGCCGGGACTCCGCCGTTCGGACGAGCCGGCCGGCACCCCTGTTGCGGCCCGGGTCTGTCCGCATTTGACTCGTTCTTCGCGGAATCCGTTCGGTGCGGGAGTCCGCCGGAGCCGCGGAGGTGTCTGCCATGCTTTCGGCCAAGAGTCTGTTCCAGGAGATCCTCGACCACGACGAGTCCTTCCGGCTCTTCTGCTCCATCGCCGCCAGCGGAGAGGCCCAGGGCGGCTGGGAGAACGGCCGGATCGCCGCACTCGTACCGGAGAGCGAACGCGCACTGGCCCCGAAGATCGCCCGGCACGGCGCCGACGAGGACAAGCACGGCCGCATCTTCCACGCCCTGCTGAGGAAGCGCGGCCTCACCCCGGTCCCCGTCCCGCCCGAGACCGACTACACCATGCTCCTGGAGCGGTGCGGCATCGGCCTGGCCCACGACAGGCTCCGCCGGGACGAGCCGCTCACCGTGCGGGACGTCATCGTCTACCTCGCACACAGCCGGGTCACCGAACAGCGCGCCGCCGAGCAGATGGCGGTGCTCCGGACGTGCTTCGCCGGCCACCCCGAGGTCGGCAAGGCCGTCCGTGTGATCGCGGACGACGAGGACGACCACCTCGCCTACACCCACGAGGAACTCCTGCGCCTGGCCGCGGCCGGGCACGGCCGGCTGATCCAGCGCACCCTGCGCGCGTGCGCGCTCACCGAGATCCGCGTCCACCGGGACGTCAGCCTCGCCGTCATGGCGCGCATGGGCCGCATCCTCGGCTGGTCCAGGGCCAGGTCGGCGCTGCTCGCGGCCGGCATCCACGCCGTGTACGTCTACGAACGCCTCGCCGGCTGGCACCGCATGGTCACCCTGAACACGCCCGAGCGCCGCGACCCCCTCGGCGGCCCCGCGGCGCCCGCCCCCGAGTTCGCCTGAACCGGCCTCACAGCCAGCCGCGCCGCTTGAACAGCCGGTACAGCAGTACCTCCAGCACGGCCATCAGCAGGATCACCGCCGGGTACGACCACAGCCAGCGCAGCTCGGGCATGTGGTCGAAGTTCATGCCGTAGATCCCGGCGATCATCGTGGGGACCGCGGCCATCGCCGCCCACGCGGAGATCTTCCGCATGTCGTCGTTCTGCCGCACGCTTATCTGCGCCAGGTGGGCCGAGAGGATGTCCGACACCAGCCGGTCGAGGGCCTCCACGGACTCGTTCACGCGCGTGAGGTGGTCGCCCACGTCCCGGAAGAAGGGCCGCGCCTTGTCGTGGACGAACGGCGTCGCGCCGCCGAGGGGGCCGTTGCCGGCCAGCCGAGCCAGCGGCAGCGCCAGCGGCCCGGTGGCCCGGCGGAACTCCAGGACCTGCCGCTTGAAGGTGTAGATCCGGGACGCGGTGGTGCGGGAACCTCCGGTGTCCGGCTCGAAGACCTGCGCCTCCAGCTCGTCCAGGTCGGTCTGGAGCTCCGTCGCCACCTCCAGATAGTGGTCGACGGTCGCGTCGGCGATCGCGTACAGCACCGCGGTGGGCCCCTTGTCGAGCATCTCCGGCTCCTCCTCCAGCCGGCGCCGCACCGTCGCCAGCGGCGCGCCCTCGCCGTGCCGGACGGTCACCACGAAACAGTCGCCGACGAAGACCATCACATCGCCGGCCGACACCGTGTCGCTGTCGGCCTCGTACACGACCGGTTTGACCACCATGAACAGCGAGTCGTCGTACACCTCCAGCTTGGGCCGCTGATGGGCCTTGAGGGCGTCCTCGACCGCCAGCGGATGCAGCCCGAACTCGTCGGTGACGAGATCGAACTCCCGCTCCGACGGCTCGTACAGACCGATCCACACGAACCCGCCCGCGGCCCGCGCCTCGGCGAGCGCGTCGGAGAGGTCCTCCGGGCCCTCGGTGCGGTGTCCGTGCCGGTAGATGGCGCAGTCCACGATCACGGTGCGCATTCTCCCTTCGCCCGACCGTCGGCGCACCGGGTGATGCGCCTACCCTGGTCCGCATGCCCACGCTGATCCTCGTAAGGCACGGACGTTCCACCGCGAACACCTCGGGCGTGCTCGCCGGCCGGACCCCCGGCGTCGCGCTGGACGAGCGCGGTGCCGCGCAGGCCGCCGCGCTGCCCGCCCGGCTCGCCGGCCTGCCGATCGCCGAGGTCGTCACCAGCCCGCTCCAGCGCTGCCAGGAGACCGTACGGCCGCTGCTGGAGGCCCGCCCCGGCCTGCGCTGCCACACCGAGGAGCGGATCGGGGAGTGCGACTACGGCGACTGGTCCGGCCGCAAGCTCGCCGAGCTGAAGGACGAGCCGCTGATGGAGGTCGTCCAGGCCCACCCGTCCGCCGCCGCCTTCCCCGGCGGGGAGTCCATGCGGGCCATGCAGACCCGCGCCGCCGAGGCCGTACGCGAGTGGAACGCGCGCGTGGAGCGTGAGCACGGCGCCGACGCCGTCTACCTCATGTGCTCCCACGGTGACATCATCAAATCGCTGGTCGCCGACGCCCTCGGCCTCCACCTCGACCTGTTCCAGCGGATCTCCGTGGAACCCTGCTCCGTCACCGTCATCCGCTACACCCGCCTGCGGCCCTTCCTCGTCCGGCTCGGCGACACCGGTGACTTCGCTTCGCTCGCCCCGCACGAGGAACCCGGTGACGGCGACGCCCCCGTCGGGGGCGGTGCGGGCGCACCGTGATCGTCCGCCGCAGTAGGGTGAAGCGATCCACCCCCGTGGCGTATCCGCACGGCACGCACCGCTGAACCGCTCGAAACCACGAATCCAATGGAGACAGGACGTGTCCCGTCAGGTGTTCCTCTACGACCAGCCGGACCGCTTCGTGGCCGGCACGGTCGGACTGCCCGGGCGCCGTACCTTCTTCCTCCAGGCCATCGCAGGCTCCCGGGTGACCAGCGTGGTCCTGGAGAAGACCCAGGTCGCCGCGCTCGCCGAGCGCATGGAAGAACTGCTGGACGAGGTCGTCCGGCGTAGTGGCGGCAGCGCCCCCGTCCCCGCCGTGGCGCCCGCCGAGATCACCGACACCGCCCCGCTCGACACCCCCATCGAGGAGGAGTTCCGCGTCGGCACCATGGCCCTGGCCTGGGACGGCGAGGAACAGCGCATGATCGTCGAGGCCCAGGCTCTGGTCGAGCTGGACGCCGACACCGATGAGGACCTCGCGGAGGCCGAGGAGCGGCTGCTCCAGGACGAGGAGAACGGACCCCCGATGCTGCGGGTCCGGCTGACCGGCGCGCAGGCCCGGGCCTTCGCCAAGCGCGCCCTCGACATCGTCAACGCCGGGCGGCCACCGTGCCCGCTGTGCAGCCTCCCGCTCGATCCGGAAGGACATGTATGTCCGCGCCAGAACGGATACCGCCGCGGAGCGTGACGGCCGACCCGAACCCCGCCGAGCTGCTCGCGCGGGGTGAGCTGACCGTGCGCGGCCGGATCCGCGAGGCGTCCAACGCCGCCCTGTTCTGCACGGTAGCCCTGGACGGCCGGGAAGCCGCCTGCGTGTACAAGCCGGTGGCCGGGGAGCGTCCCCTGTGGGACTTCCCCGACGGCACCCTCGCCGGCCGCGAGGTGGCCGCCTACGAGGTCTCCGAGGCCACCGGCTGGGGGCTCGTGCCCGCCACCGTGCTGCGCGACGGGCCGTACGGCGAGGGCATGTGCCAGCTGTGGATCGACGTCCACGCCGAGGCGGAGCTGCTCGCCCTGGTGGACGCCGAGGAGCCGGAGCCGGGCTGGAAGGCCGTCGCCCTCGCCGAGGTCGGCGAGGGCCGCACCGCGCTGCTGGTGCACGCCGACGACGAGCGGCTGCGCCGGCTCGCCGTGCTCGACGCGGTGATCAACAACGCCGACCGCAAGGGCGGCCATCTGCTGCCCACCGCCGACGGCCGGCTCTACGGCATCGATCACGGCGTCACCTTCAACGTCGACGACAAGCTGCGCACGCTGCTGTGGGGCTGGGCCGGGGAGCCCCTGACCCAGGAGGCCGTCGGCGTCCTGAAGGGGCTGCGCGACGCCCTGGACGCGGAGCTGGGGGTGCGGCTGGCCGCGCTGATCACGGCGGCGGAGATCGACGCCACGCGCGCGCGGGTCGACGCGCTGCTCACCTCGGGCCTGCACCCGGAGCCGGGCGGGGAGTGGCCCGCCATCCCCTGGCCGCCCGTGTAAGCACATCCGGCCCCGAGGTACAAGACCGCGAAATTGGCCATCCGGCGCGCTCCCGTTCGTATCCGCAGCTCGGCGCCGGTTAGGCTCATGTACATGCATGCCTGGCCCGCTTCCGAGGTCCCCGCCCTGCCTGGTCAGGGCCGCGACCTGAGGATCCACGACACCGCGACCGGCGGCCTGGTCACCCTCGACCCCGGTCCCGTCGCCCGTATCTACGTCTGCGGCATCACGCCGTACGACGCGACCCACATGGGTCACGCGGCGACCTACAACGCGTTCGACCTCGTTCAGCGCGTGTGGCTCGACACCAAGCGGCAGGTCCACTACGTCCAGAACGTCACCGACGTCGACGATCCGCTGCTGCAGCGGGCGGACCGGGACGGCGTCGACTGGGTCGCCCTCGCCGAGAAGGAGACGGCCCTCTTCCGCGAGGACATGACCGCCCTGCGGATGCTCCCGCCCCAGCACTACATAGGCGCCGTCGAGGCGATACCCGGCATCGTCCCGGTCGTGGAGCGGCTGCGCGAACTCGGCGCGGCCTACGAGCTGGACGGCGACATCTACTTCTCCGTCGAGGCCGATCCGCACTTCGGCAAGGTCTCCCACCTCGACGCCGCCGCCATGCGGCTGCTGTCCGCCGAGCGCGGCGGCGACCCGGACCGCCCGGGCAAGAAGAACCCCGTCGACCCGATGCTGTGGATGGCGGCCCGGCCCGGCGAGCCGAGCTGGGACGGCGGCTCCCTCGGCCGCGGCCGGCCCGGCTGGCACATCGAGTGCGTGGCCATCGCCCTCGACCACCTCGGCATGGGCTTCGACGTCCAGGGCGGCGGCTCCGACCTCGCCTTCCCGCACCACGAGATGGGCGCCTCGCACGCCCAGGTGCTCACCGGCGAGTTCCCGATGGCCAAGGCCTACGTCCACGCCGGCATGGTCGCCCTGAACGGCGAGAAGATGTCCAAGTCCAAGGGCAATCTCGTCTTCGTCTCCCGGCTCCGCCGGGACGGCGTCGACCCCGCCGCCATCCGCCTGGCCCTCCTCTCCCACCACTACCGCGCCGACTGGGAGTGGACCGACCAGGTCCTCCAGGACGCCGTCACCCGCCTCTCCCGCTGGCGCGCGGCGGTCTCCCGTCCCGACGGCCCGTCCGCCGACGCGCTGGTGGAGGAGATCCGCGAGGCCCTGGCGAACGACCTGGACGCGCCGGCCGCGCTCGCTGCGGTGGACCGCTGGGCGGCCCGCCAGGAACAGGAGGGCGGCACGGACACGGGCGCACCGGGACTGGTCACACGAGCGGTCGACGCGCTGCTGGGGGTGGCTCTCTGAGCACCGCCAGGGACAGCGCCCCGTCAGGGGCGCGGGGAGCTGCGCGACCAGTAACAACGAACCCGCAGACGCCCGACGGTCCCAGCGGCACCGCCTGAGGCGCCGGCAACACGAAGAAGGGGCGCTTCCCCCGCGGGAGGCGCCCCTTCCTCGTACCTCGGCCGACGGACCTCAGTCCTCCGGGCCGTCCTCGTCGTCCTCCCGGCCCCCGCCGCCGGAGGCGGGCGGTCTCTGCTTGCCGCCCGGAGGGCCCACGTCCCGCCGCCGCAGGTACCGCTCGAACTCCCGCGCGATCGCCTCACCGGACGCCTCCGGCAGCTCCGCGGTGTCCCGGGCCTCCTCCAGCGTCTGCACGTACTCGGCGACCTCGCTGTCCTCGGCGGCCAGCTGGTCCACGCCCACCTGCCAGGCCCGCGCGTCCTCGGGCAGCTCGCCCTGCGGGATGCGGAGGTCGAGCAGGTCCTCCAGCCGGTTCAGCAGCGCCAGCGTGGCCTTGGGGTTGGGCGGCTGGGAGACGTAGTGCGGTACGGCCGCCCACAGCGAGACCGCCGGGACGCCCGCGTGCGTGCACGCCTCCTGCAGGACGCCGACGATGCCCGTCGGGCCCTCGTACTTGGTCTCCTCCAGGTCCATCCGGCGGGCCAGGTCCGGGTCGGACGTGACCCCGCTGACCGGGACCGGCCGCGTGTGCGGGGTGTCACCGAGCAGGGCGCCCAGGATGACCACCAGCTCCACCCCCAGCTCGTGCGCGAAGCCGAGCAGTTCGTTGCAGAACGAACGCCAGCGCATGGACGGCTCGATGCCCCGGACCAGCACCAGGTCGCGCGGCTTCTCGCCGCCGACGCGGACCACCGACAACCTTGTCGTCGGCCAGGTGATCTTGCGCACACCGCCGTCCATGAACACCGTGGGGCGGTTCACCTGGAAGTCGTAGTAGTCCTCGGCGTCCAGCGCCGCGAACACCTCGCCCTTCCACTCGCGTTCCAGGTGCGCGACCGCCGTGGAGGCGGCGTCGCCGGCATCGTTCCAGCCCTCGAACGCGGCCACCATGACTGGGTCGATCAGCTCGGGAACCCCCTCCAGCTCGATCACCCAGTGCCTCCTTCCGACGTGCCCTCGCTTGACCCACCAACCTTACGGCGTCCGGCGGGGGCGCCCGCAGCCCCCTTGCACGGGGGAGTGAACGGATCACTGCCCCGTTCCCGGGTCCGGAACACCCCCGGTCAGCGGGGAGGCCGGCGCCGGCACGGCGCCCTCACAGGGAGCGGCGAAGCCACTGCTCCACGCTCGCGATGTGCACGGTCGCCCAGGAGCGGGCCGCCTCCGCGTCCCGGTCGCGCAGCGCGCCCAGGATCGCCCGGTGCTCGCGCAGCGTGCGCCCGACCGCGGCCTCCTGGGTGAGCCCCCGCCAGATCCGGGCCCGGGTGGCCGGCCCGGACAGCCCGTCCAGCAGCGAGCACAGCACCGAGTTGCCGGCACCGCGCACGATGCTCCGGTGGAACTCCAGGTCGGCCGCGACCAGTTGCTCCACCGACGGTTGCGTGCCCAGGGCGTCCAACTGGGCGGACAGGACGTCCAGTTGGTCCTCCCCGATCCGCGACGCGGCCAGCGCGGTCGCGGCCGGCTCCAGGATCCGGCGCACCGCCAGGAACTCCAGCACCGTGTCGTCGCGGTGGAAGTCCACGACGAAGCTCATCGCCTCCAGCAGCAACTGAGGGTCGAGGCTGGTGACATAGGTGCCGTCGCCCTGCCGTACGTCGAGGATCCGGATCAGCGACAGCGCACGCACGGCCTCCCGCAGGGAGTTGCGCGACAGGCCCAGCTCGGCGGCCAGTTCGCTCTCCTTCGGCAGCCGGTCGCCGGGGCCCAGCGCACCGGAGACGATCATGCCCTTGATCTTCTCGATCGCCTCGTCGGTGACTGCCACGGCCGGCCTCCTGTCGCCCAGACCTCGGATGTCTCAGCGACATTATGCGGGGCCGTCTCCGGCGTGATCGTCCCGAGAAAACGGGGGTTCCCGGCGGGCGGGGACGGTGGCGGGCACCGCCCGCAGTGCGGCGGGCCGGCCCCGGGCCCGTGGACGGACGGGCCGGGGCCCGGCCGGGCGCCGGGGCCGGTGCGGGCGGCCCTTCGCGGCGAGGTGGCCTCCGCCCTGCCGGCCGGCCGGCACGGCACGGCGGTTCTCCCGGGCAGGCGAAAGGGGCGGCTCCATCGGCGTGGAGCCGCCCCCCTCGGTGGTCCGGACCCGGTGCGGCGGGGTCCGGAGTGCCGGCGGCGGACGGTCCTGGTCAGGGGAGACCGGCCGCCGCTCGGGTCTACTTCTTGTCCAGCAGGTCCTGGACCTTTGCGCGGACCTCGTCCGTGGCCAGGCCCCGGATGGTCAGCGTGGTACGGCGGCGCAGCACGTCGTCCGGCGTCTCGGCCCACTCGTGGTCACGGGCCCAGACGACCTGCGCCCAGATCTCCGGGGCGTCGGGGTGGACGCGCTCGGCCAGCTGCGGGTCGTCGTTCGCCAGACGGGCGATGTCGAAGGCGAGGGAGCCGTAGTGGGTGGCCAGGTGCTTCGCCGTGTCCGCCGCCATGCGCGGGCCCGGTGCCGGGTGGTCGACCAGGAGGCGGTGGGCCACCGCGCGCGGGTTGGCGACACCGGGCAGCGGCAGCTTCTTCGGCAGCGAGGAGATCGGCTCGAAGTCCTCGCCCAGCGGGTGGCCCGGCAGCGCTTCCAGCTTCTGCATGATCGTGCGGCCGATGTGGCGGAACGTCGTCCACTTGCCGCCCGCGACGGACAGCATGCCGGCCTTGCCCTCGGTCACCACGGTCTCGCGCTTGGCCTTGGCGGTGTCGCCGGGGCCGCCCGGCAGCACCCGCAGACCGGCGAACGCGTAGGTGATCAGGTCGCGCTGGAGCTGCTGGTCCCGGACGGAGAACGCGGCCTCGTCCAGGATCTGGGCTATGTCCTTCTCGGTGACCGAGACGTCCGCCGGGTCACCCTCGAACTCCTCGTCGGTGGTGCCGAGCAGCAGCATGTCCTCCCACGGGAGGGCGAAGGTGATGCGGTACTTGTCGATGGGGGTCGCGAGCGCGGCCTTCCAGGGGGAGGTGCGCTTCAGGACCAGGTGCGCGCCCTTCGACAGGCGGATGGACGGCGCCGCGTTCGGGTCCTCCATCCTGCGCAGGTGGTCGACCCAGGGGCCGGTCGCGTTCAGCACCAGGCGGGCGTTGACGCCGAACTCCTCACCGGACAGCCGGTCCCTGAGGTCGGCGCCGGTGACCCGGCCCTTGGTGAAGCGCAGGCCGGTGACCTCGGCGTGGTTCAGGACGACCGCGCCCGCCTCGACGGCCGCGCGGACCGTCATCAGCGCCATGCGCGCGTCGTTCATCTGGTCGTCGCCGTACACGGCCACGGCCTTGAGGTTCTCGGTGCGCAGCTCGGGCACGTCCTGCGCCGCCTTGGCCGGCGAGAGCAGGTGGCCCACGCCGTCACCGAACGCGGAGAGCGCGGAGTAGGCGAAGACGCCCGCGCCGAGCTTCGCCGCGCCGTGCGGCCCGCCCTTGTACACGGGGAGGTAGAAGGTGAGCGGGTTCGCCAGGTGGGGGGCCACCTGGCGGGAGACCGCACGGCGCTCGAAGTGGTTCTCCGCCACCAGCTTCACCGCGCCGGTCTGCAGGTAGCGCAGACCGCCGTGGAGCAGCTTGGAGGAGGCGGAGGAGGTGGCGCCGGCGAAGTCGCCGGCGTCGACCAGTGCCACCCTGAGGCCGGACTGCGCGGCGTGCCAGGCGGTGGAGATGCCCAGGATGCCGCCGCCGATCACCAGAAGGTCGTACGACGCCTTGGAGAGCTGCTCCCTGGTCTCGGCCCGGCTCGGGTTGGAGCCGGAGGCCGGGTGCGTCCCCAGGGCAGGCACGGAACTCAGGGTGGACTGACTGCTCATGTCGGGTACTTACTCCTCGTCAGAGATGGCTGAGCCGGGGGAGCCGCTCAGCTCTCGTCCTCGATCCAGCCCATGGTCCGCTCGACGGCCTTGAGCCAGTTCTTGTACTCACGGTCGCGGGTCTCCGCGTCCATCTGGGGGGTCCATTCGGCGGCGCGGCGCCAGTTGGCGCGCAGTTCGTCGGTGCTGGACCAGAAGCCGACGGCGAGGCCGGCGGCGTAGGCGGCGCCGAGGCAGGTGGTCTCGGCGACCATCGGGCGCACCACGGGTGCGTCCAGGACGTCGGCGAGGGTCTGCATCAGCAGGTTGTTGGAGGTCATGCCGCCGTCGACCTTCAGGGCCACCAGCTCGTCGCCGGAGTCCTTGACCATGGCGTCGGCGATCTCCCGGGTCTGCCAGGCGGTGGCCTCCAGGACCGCGCGGGCGAGGTGCGCCTTGGTGACGTACCGGGTCAGGCCGGCGATCACACCGCGGGCGTCGGAACGCCAGTGCGGGGCGAACAGGCCGGAGAAGGCCGGTACGAAGTAGGCGCCGCCGTTGTCCTCCACCGAGAGCGCGAGCGTCTCGATCTCGGCGGCGGTGGAGATCAGGCCCATCTGGTCGCGCATCCACTGCACCAGCGAGCCGGTGACGGCGATCGAGCCCTCCAGGGCGTAGACCGTCGGCTGATCGCCGATCTTGTAACCGACCGTGGTCAGCAGACCGGCGTAGGAGTTGATGATCTTGTCACCGGTGTTCATCACCATGAAGGTGCCGGTGCCGTAGGTGGACTTGGTCTCGCCCTCGGAGAAACAGGTCTGGCCGAACAGGGCCGCCTGCTGGTCGCCGAGCGCGGAGGCGACCGGGATGCCGCCGAGCAGGTCGCCGAGCTTGCCGCCGGTGACCTCGCCGTAGACCTCGGCGGAGGAGCGGATCTCGGGCAGGATCTGCATCGGCACGCCGATGGACTCGCAGATCTTCTCGTCCCACTGCGTGGTGTGCAGGTTCATGAGAAGGGTGCGGGAGGCGTTGGTGACGTCGGTGACGTGGCGGCCGCCGTTGACACCGCCGGTCAGGTTCCAGATGACCCAGGTGTCCATGGTGCCGAAGAGGATGTCCCCGGCCTCGGCGCGCTCCTGCAGACCGTCGACGTTGTCGAGCAGCCAGCGGGCCTTGGGCCCGGCGAAGTACGAGGCCAGCGGGAGGCCGGTCTCGCGGCGGAAGCGGTCCTGGCCGACGTTGCGGCCCAGCTCTCTGCAGAGCGCGTCGGTGCGGGTGTCCTGCCAGACGATGGCGTTGTAGACGGGCTCACCGGTGTTCTTGTCCCACAGCACGGTGGTCTCGCGCTGGTTGGTGATACCGATGGCCTTGATGTCGTCGCGGGTGATGCCGGCCTTGGCGACGGCGCCGGCGACGACCTCCTGGACGTTGGTCCAGATCTCGTTGGCGTTGTGCTCGACCCAACCCGGCTTCGGGAAGATCTGCTCGTGCTCCTTCTGGTCGACGGAGACGATACGGCCGTCCCGGTCGAAGATGATGCAGCGCGAGGAGGTCGTCCCCTGGTCGATCGCCGCGATGAAGGGGCCTGCGGTGTGGGCGTCGGTCACTGTGTGCTCCTGAGAAGATCCGTGGTGATGGGGCTGTACGTACGGCGCATGCTTCGAAGTGATGTCTAGGCGAAGGCGACGTTGTATATGCCTGCCGCGATGGCGGCGCCGATCAGCGGACCGACCACCGGGATCCAGGCGTAGCTCCAGTCCGAACCGCCCTTGTTGGGCAGGGGCAGCAGGGCGTGCACGATGCGCGGACCGAGGTCACGGGCCGGGTTGATCGCGTAGCCGGTCGGGCCGCCGAGCGAGAGGCCGATGCCGACGACCACGAAGGCCGTGATCAGGGCGCCCAGGGTGCCGAGACCGTTGCCCTTGTCGTTCAGGCCCTGCGTGAGGACGGCGAGCACCAGCACGATGGTGCCGATGATCTCCGTGGCGAGGTTCTGCACCACGTTCCGGATCTCCGGACCGGTGGAGAAGACACCCAGGACGGGGCCGGCGCCCTTCTCCTGGGCCTCGACGGCCTTGGTCGCCGTGGCCTGCGCACCCGGACCGCCGACGATCTCCTTGTCGGTGAGGTGGGCGCGGAACTGGCCGTAGTAGGCCACCCAGACCAGCGTCGCGCCGATCATGGCGCCGAGGAGCTGGCCGCCCACGTACGTGGGCACGTTGCTGAAGTCCTTGTCCTTGATCGCGAGTGCGAGCGTCACGGCCGGATTCAGGTGGGCGCCGGACAGCGGCGCCGAGGTGTAGACGGCCGTCAGTACGGCGAAGCCCCACCCGAAGGTGATGGCGAGCCAGCCGGCGTCACGGGCCTTGGAGGCCTTCAGGGTCACAGCGGCGCAGACGCCGCCGCCGAGCAGGATGAGTATGGCGGTACCGATGGTCTCGCCGATGAAGATGTCGGAGCTGGACACCCGCGACTCCTTTGTCCTTCGTCCAGGGGCCGAACCCCGGGTCCCGCCGGGATTCAGGCGCCCTCGGGGGTGAGAGCGATGCCGGCCCTTGGCGTTGTCACACTCTAGCGCGTATTGCCGTTAGGTGTTCGACAATGCCGACCGATGGACGGGAGTCTTGCTTCGGCGTTACGCGTGCGTCAAGAGTTCTGTTATCGAAAACAGGATCGTTATTGATCGCTGCGGGTTATCGAGCTTCGTGTGCGGACGCACGATCTAGCCCCATTTGTCCATTTCAGGGTAGATCGATGACCGGAACGCCGCCTGGCGTCCCGGTCGTTCCCTGACGTCTTCGCCGGTCAGAACCGCCCGGCGCCCAGGTCCCGCGAGACCGCGCGGGCGCAGTCGCGCACCGCCGCGATCAGCTCGGGGCGCAGCTCGCCGTCCCGGCACAGCCGCTCCACGGCCCCGGTGATGCCGACCGCGCCCACGGGCATGCGGCGCCGGTCGTGGATGGGCGCGGCGATCGACGCCACGCCCTCCCAGGTCTCCTCCACGTCGGCCGCGTAGCCACGCGCGCGCGTCATGTCCAGGAGGTGCTCGAAGTCCTCGGCATCGCACACCGTGCGGTCCGTGAAGGGTTTGCGCTCGGCCTCCAGGGCCTCGCTGTGCGCCACCGGGTCGTACGCCGAGAGCACCTTGCCCAGGGCCGTCGAGTGCAGGGGCTGCATGGCCCCGATCTCCAGCACCTGCCGGCTGTCGTCGGGCCGGAAGACGTGGTGCACGATGAGCACGCCCTGCTGGTGCAGGACGCCCAGGTGCACGCTCTCCCCGCTGGACCGGGCCAGGTCGTCGGCCCACACCAGCGCCCGCGCGCGCAGTTCGTGCACGTCGAGATAGGTGGTGCCGAGACGCAGCAGCTCCGCGCCCAGCTGGTAGCGGCCGGAGGCGTCGTCCTGCTCCACGAACCCCTCCTGCTGGAGGGTGCGCAGGATGCCGTGGGCGGTTCCCTTGGCGAGGCCCAGCGACGAGGCGATGTCCGAGAGGCCGAGCCGTCGCTCGCCACCCGCGAGCAGCCGCAGCATCGCCGCCGCCCGTTCGAGCGACTGGATGTTCCGTGCCATCGCCGTTCTGCCTCCGTCCCCTTCGACTGCCCACGGTGCGGAAACCCACCGTTCGGCAATGTCGAACACTACCGGTCGATGCCGACCTCTCGCTAATGGTCGGACGACACCTGTTACATCCAAGGTGACCTTCGCGTGGCATCGGGGTCACCCGCGTCCGCCTCGTGGACGCCTGTGCCCATCCAAGCCGACGGCCGGTTACCCTGGCGCCGTGCGGCCCGGCCCCGCCCGCCGGGAAAGCCGCATAGCCGACAGCCGTCGCATCCCAGGGAGCCCCTACATGGCCTCGTCGCCGACGTCCCCTTCCGCCGACAGCCGGACCCGTGCGTCCGCGCTCCGTGAGGCGCTCGCCACCCGTGTGGTGGTCGCCGACGGAGCGATGGGCACGATGCTCCAGGCACAGGAGCCCACCCTCGAGGACTTCCAGCACCTCGAGGGCTGCAACGAGATCCTCAACCTCACCCGGCCCGACATCGTGCGCTCCGTCCACGAGGCCTACTTCGCCGTGGGCGTCGACTGCGTCGAGACCAACACCTTCGGGGCCAACCTCACCGCCCTGGGCGAGTACGACATCGCCGAACGCGTCGCCGAGCTGTCCGAGGCCGGCGCCCGCATCGCCCGCGAGACGGCGGACGAGTTCGCCGCCCGCGACGGCCGGCAGCGCTGGGTGCTGGGCTCGATGGGACCCGGCACCAAGCTGCCCACCCTCGGGCACACCACCTTCACCGCCATCCGCGACGCCTACCAGCAGAACGCCGAGGGCCTGCTGGCCGGCGGCGCCGACGCCCTGCTGGTGGAGACGACCCAGGACCTCCTCCAGACCAAGGCCTCCGTGATCGCCGCCCGCCGGGCGATGGAGACCGCCGGGTACGAGGTCCCGCTGATCGTGTCGGTGACGGTGGAGACCACCGGCACCATGCTGCTCGGCTCGGAGATCGGCGCCGCGCTGACCGCGCTGGAGCCGCTCGGCATCGACATGATCGGCCTGAACTGCGCCACCGGCCCCGCCGAGATGAGCGAGCACCTGCGCTACCTGGCCCGCCAGTCACGCGTCCGCCTGTCCTGCATGCCCAATGCGGGCCTGCCCGTCCTCGGCAAGGACGGCGCCCACTACCCGCTGACCGCACCGGAGCTCGCCGACGCGCAGGAGACCTTCGTCCGCGAATACGGCCTCTCCCTGATCGGCGGCTGCTGCGGCACCACCCCCGAGCACCTGCGCCAGGTCGTCGAGCGGGTCCGGGACCTCGCCCCCGCCGAGCGCGACCCGCGCCCCGAGCCGGGCGCCGCCTCCCTGTACCAGTCGGTCCCGTTCCGGCAGGACACCTCCTACCTGGCCATCGGCGAGCGCACCAACGCCAACGGCTCCAAGAAGTTCCGCGAGGCCATGCTGGAGGGCCGCTGGGACGACTGCGTGGAGATGGCCCGGGAGCAGATCCGCGAGGGCGCGCACATGCTCGACCTGTGCGTGGACTACGTCGGCCGGGACGGCGTCGCCGACATGGAGGAGCTGGCCGGCCGCTTCGCCACCGCCTCCACCCTGCCCATCGTCCTGGACTCCACCGAGGTCGACGTCATCCGGGCCGGTCTGGAGAAGCTCGGCGGCCGCGCGGTGATCAACTCGGTGAACTACGAGGACGGCGACGGCCCGGACTCCCGGTTCGCCAAGGTCACGCAGCTGGCGCGGGAGCACGGCGCCGCGCTGATCGCGCTCACCATCGACGAGGAGGGCCAGGCCCGCACCCCGGAGAAGAAGGTCGAGATCGCCGAACGGCTGATCGCCGACCTGACCGGGAACTGGGGCATCCGTGAGGAGGACATCCTCATCGACACCCTGACCTTCACCATCTGCACCGGTCAGGAGGAGTCCCGCAAGGACGGCATCGCCACCATCGAGGCGATCCGTGAACTGAAGCGGCGGCACCCGGCCGTGCAGACCACGCTGGGCCTGTCGAACATCTCCTTCGGCCTCAACCCGGCCGCCCGCATCCTGCTGAACTCCGTCTTCCTGGACGAATGCGTCAAGGCGGGCCTGGACTCGGCGATCGTGCACGCCTCCAAGATCCTGCCGATCGCCCGGTTCAGCGAGGAAGAGGTCCAGACCGCCCTCGACCTGATCCACGACCGCCGCAGCGAGGGCTACGACCCCCTCCAGAAGCTCATGCAGCTCTTCGAGGGCGCCACGGCGAAGTCCCTGAAGGCCGGCAAGGCCGAAGAACTGGCCGCGCTGCCGCTGGACGAGCGGCTCAAGCGCCGGATCATCGACGGCGAGCGCAACGGCCTGGAGGCCGACCTCGACGAGGCCCTGCGGGACCGCCCGGCGCTCGACATCGTCAACGAGACCCTGCTGGACGGCATGAAGGTCGTCGGCGAGCTGTTCGGCTCCGGCCAGATGCAGCTGCCGTTCGTCCTGCAGTCCGCCGAGGTGATGAAGGCCGCCGTCGCCTACCTCGAACCGCACATGGAGAAGTCGGACGCCGAGGGCAAGGGCACGATCGTGCTGGCCACCGTGCGCGGCGACGTGCACGACATCGGCAAGAACCTGGTCGACATCATCCTGTCGAACAACGGCTACAACGTCGTCAACCTGGGCATCAAGCAGCCCGTCTCCGCGATCCTGGAGGCGGCCGAGGAGCACCGGGCCGACGTGATCGGCATGTCCGGGCTGCTCGTGAAGTCCACGGTGATCATGAAGGAGAACCTGGAGGAGCTGAACCAGCGCGGCCTCGCCGCCCGCTTCCCGGTCATCCTCGGCGGCGCCGCCCTCACCCGGGCCTACGTCGAACAGGACCTGCACGAGATCTACGAGGGCGAGGTCCGCTACGCCCGGGACGCCTTCGAGGGCCTGCGCCTGATGGACGCCCTGATCGGCGTCAAGCGGGGCGTCCCCGGCGCGCAGCTGCCCGAGCTGCGGCAGCGCCGGGTGCGGGCCACCGCCGCCGTCGAGGTCGAGGAGCGGCCCGAGGAGGGCCATGTCCGCTCCGACGTCGCCACCGACAACCCCGTGCCCACCCCGCCTTTCTGGGACACCCGCATCGTCAAGGGCATCCAGCTCAAGGAGTACGCGAGCTGGCTGGACGAGGGTGCGCTGTTCAAGGGCCAGTGGGGGCTGAAGCAGGCCCGCACCGGCGAGGGGCCGACCTACGAGGAACTGGTCGAGACCGAGGGGCGGCCCCGGCTGCGCGGTCTGCTCGACCGGCTCCAGACCGACAACCTCCTCGAGGCCGCCGTCGTCTACGGCTACTTCCCCTGTGTCTCCAAGGACGACGACCTGATCATCCTGGACGAGCAGGGCAACGAGCGCACCCGCTTCACCTTCCCGCGCCAGCGCCGCGGCCGTCGCCTCTGCCTGGCCGACTTCTTCCGCCCGGAGGAGTCCGGCGAGACCGATGTGGTCGGCCTCCAGGTCGTCACCGTCGGCTCCCGCATCGGCGAGGAGACGGCCAAGCTCTTCGCGGCCAACGCCTACCGCGACTACCTCGAACTGCACGGCTTGTCCGTCCAGCTGGCCGAGGCCCTGGCCGAGTACTGGCACGCCCGCGTCCGCGCCGAACTCGGCTTCGCCGGCGAGGACCCCGCCGACATCCAGGACATGTTCGACCTGAAGTACCGGGGTGCCCGCTTCTCCCTCGGCTACGGCGCCTGCCCCGACCTGGAGGACCGCGCCAAGATCGCGGAGCTGCTCCGGCCCGAGCGGATCGGCGTCCACCTGTCCGAGGAGTTCCAGCTCCACCCCGAGCAGTCCACGGACGCCATCGTGATCCACCACCCCGAGGCGAAGTACTTCAACGCACGGTGAAGCGTGTCTCACCCAGCACACTGATCGGATAAGTCGTACACTGGTCGGTCCACTGCAGGCCGGTTCCCAGCCCGGGAACCGGCCTGGTCGTCCCTCAAGGAGGTGCGCCAGGATGACCAGCACGGTCCCCGCGCTCGGAACCCGTACGGCCGAAGGCTCCGCCCTGCAGGCCGTGCTGCTCGACATGGACGGCACCCTGGTGGACACCGAGGGTTTCTGGTGGGACGTCGAGGTGGAGGTCTTCGCCTCCCTCGGGCACACCCTGGACGAGACCTGGCGGCACGTCGTCGTCGGCGGTCCCATGACCCGCAGCGCCGGCTTCCTCATCGAGGCGACCGGCGCCGACATCACGCTCGCCGAACTCACCGTGCTGCTGAACGAGGGCTTCGAGGACCGCATCGGCCGCACCCTGCCGCTGATGCCCGGCGCCTCCCGGCTCCTCGCCGAGCTGTACGAGTACGAGATCCCGACCGCCCTGGTCTCCGCCTCCCACCGGCGCATCATCGACCGTGTGCTGTCCGTCCTGGGCCCGCACCACTTCACCCTTTCCGTCGCCGGCGACGAGGTCTCCCGCACCAAGCCGTTCCCGGACCCGTATCTGCTCGCCGCCGCGGGGCTCGGTGCGGATCCGGCCAGATGTGCCGTCGTCGAGGACACCTCGACCGGGGTCGCCGCCGCCGAGGCCGCGGGCTGCCGGGTGGTCGCCGTACCCTCCGTCGCACCCATCGGCCCGGCCGCGGGGCGGACCGTCGTCTCCTCCCTGGAAGAGGTCGACCTGGCATTTCTCCGGGGCCTGATGACGGAAATGCGCTAGCCGTTCACCCAGAGTGCGATGTCCATTGGCCGTGCTGGACATATTTCCGGGGAAGTACACCGGCGGGGAATTAACAGGCTGCCGACCGGCCGAATTCTGCTGACCGACGGGACAGTTGGGGGTGTGACGTTCCTCACGCCGGAGCGGCTCGACAACGTCGGCCAAGTGTGCTGACCCACCCTGAGGTGGGGGGATCGGCGGCACCTTGTGTCCCGATTGGGGGGACGCTGCACTAATCCTGTCGCTGTCGGGTTTTCGGTGTGTCCGCGGCCGGTTCCACTGCGTGATGAGAGGTCAACTCACGGCGCTGTGAACCGGGCTGTCGGCGCGGACTAATCTCATCGCGAGAACATCACCGAGAACCCTTGTGATCCGCCGCACCACCCATGCATGCCGGATACAAGGACCCGAACAGCTCTGGAGAAACTCCCGCATGAACCGCAAGACTTTGGTGCTGCCGGCGGTGGCCGGCCTGCTCACCCCGGTTCTCGCCGCGTGCGGCGGATCGGACAGCGGGAGCAAGAGCGGTGACGCCATCGTCGTCGGTACCACGGACCAGTTCACGGCCACCAAGGACGCCCCGGCGCCCCTCGACCCGGCCTACGCCTACGACGTCGGCACGTGGAACATCCTGCGCCAGTCCGTGCAGACCCTGATGGCCCAGCCCAAGGGCGAGGGCGCCCCCACCCCGGAGGCCGCCGAGAGCTGCTCCTTCACCGACAGCGGCAGTGAGCGCTACGCCTGCAAGCTGCGCGAGGACCTGAAGTTCTCCAGCGGCGACCCGGTGACCGCCCAGGACGTCAAGTACTCCATCGAGCGTGCGCTGCGCATCAACGCCGACAGCGGTGTCTCGGCCCTGTTGAACACCATCGACACCATCGAGACGCAGGGGGACCGCGAGGTCGTCTTCCACCTGAAGACGGCCGACGCCACCTTCCCGTACAAGCTGTCCACCCCGGTCGCGGGCATCGTCAACCCGAAGGACTACGACAAGGACAAGCTCCGGGACGGCTTCGAGGTCGACGGCTCCGGCCCGTACACCTTCAAGGCCGAGGTCAAGGACGACGCGATCGTCTCCGCCACCTTCACCAGGAACCCCTCCTACAAGGGCAGCGTGAAGGTGAACAACGACAAGGTCGAGCTGCGCTCCTTCGCCGACGCCGACGCCATGAGCGCCGCGGTCGACAAGGGTGACATCGACGTCATGACCCGCACCATGTCGCCCGCGCAGATCCAGAAGCTGGACGGCGGCGGCGACGACAAGGTCGACCTGGTCGACATGCCGGGTCTGGAGATCCGCTACCTCGCCTTCAACACCGACGCCTCCAGCGTCAAGTCGAAGGCCGTACGCCAGGCCATGGCCCAGCTCATCAACCGCGGCGAACTGGTCTCCAAGGTCTACGGCACCCAGGCCGAGCCGCTGTACTCGCTGGTCCCGGCCACCGTCACCGGCCACTCCAACTCGTTCTTCAACAAGTACGGCAACCCCAGCCTCGCCAAGGCGAAGGACCTGCTCACCAAGGCCGCCATCACCACCCCGGTGAAGCTGACCCTGCACTACACCACCGACCACTACGGCTCGGCCACCAAGCAGGAGTTCGAGATCCTGCAGAAGCAGCTCAACGACAGCGGTCTGTTCGACGTCTCCATCGAGGGCCACCCCTGGGCGACCTTCCGGCCCGCCGAGCGGAAGGGCCAGTACGACGTCTACGGCATGGGCTGGTTCCCCGACTTCCCGGACGCCGACAACTTCCTCGCGCCCTTCCTCGACAAGAACAACTTCCTCGGCTCGCCGTACGACAACAGCAGCATCCAGCGCACGCTGATCCCCCAGTCCCGCCGCGAGGCGGACCGGCTCGGCGCGTCCAAGAGCCTGACCGAGATCCAGGACATCGTCGCGGAGGACGTCCCGGTGCTGCCGCTGTGGCAGGGCAAGCAGTACGTCGCCGCACGGGACGACATCACGGGCGTGGCCTACGCCCTCAACTCGTCGTCTACGCTTCAGTTGTGGGAGCTCGGCCGCGGTGTGAGCGGCTGACGGCTCTCCGCCCCCGGGGCCGAGCACAGCGCGGCCCCGGCGCCCGGGACCAGGGACGGCGGCCCCGGGCTGACGAACCGACGACAAGGCACATTTCAAAGTGAACATGCGCAACCAGTGGCCAGTCCTGCCCCTCGTGGCGGGGCTGGCCTCCGGCCTGTTGACCGGCTGCGGCTCCGAGACCGGTGACTCCGGGGGCACCGGCTCCTCCGTGGTGATGGGGATGTCCGACGACGTCCTCGCCACGGACCCGGCATCCGGCTACGACCCCGGCTCCTGGCTGTTGTTCAACAACGTCTTCCAGTCGCTGCTCAGTTTCCCCAAGGGCGCGACCGAACCCCAGCCCGAACTGGCGAAGCAGTGCGGCTTCACCGACTCCCGGGCCATGGTCTACAAGTGCGAGCTGAAGGACGGCCTGAAGTTCAGCAACGGTGACGCCCTCACCTCCGCGGACGTGAAGTTCTCCTTCGACCGCATGCTGAAGATCAACGATCCCGCCGGTCCCGCGATCATGTTCCCGATGCTCGACAAGGTCGAGACGCCGGACGCGAAGACGGCCGTCTTCCGTCTGAAGGTGCCCGACGCCACCTTCCCCAGCAAGATCGCCTCCGGCGCCGGCTCCATCGTGGACCACAGCCAGTACGACGCGAACGGCCTGCGCACCGACCACCAGGCCGTCGGCTCCGGCCCCTACAAGCTGGAATCCTTCGACAAGGACCAGGCCGTCTTCTCCGCCAACGGCAACTACCGGGGCACCGCCAAGGTCAAGAACTCCGGCGTCACGCTGAAGTTCTTCCACGGCGACCGCACCGCCCTGAAGCAGGCCCTCCTCGACGGCGGCATCGACATCGCCTACCGAGGCCTGACCGCCGCCGACATCGCCCAGCTCGACGAGCAGGCCGACAGCAAGGGCGTCGACGTCATCGAGGGCAGCAGCGCCGAGGTCCAGCACCTGGTCTTCAACATGAAGGACCCGGTGGCCGGCAAGCTCGGCGTCCGCAAGGCCATGGCCTACCTCATCGACCGCGACGCCCTCATCAAGGACGTCTACCAGGGCACCGCCACCGCGCTGTACTCGATCATCCCGGCGGGCATAACCGGCCACAACACCGCGTTCTTCGACAGCTACGGCGCCCGCCCCTCGCGGGAGAAGGCCGCCGCCGCACTGCGCGCCGACGGCATCACCGGCAAGGTGAAGCTCACCCTGTGGTCCACGCCGTCCCGCTACGGCCCGGCCACCGACGAGGAGCTGAAGGCCATCGCCGGCCAGCTCAACGCCAGCGGACTGTTCGACGCCGACGTCCAGTCGGTCGCCTACGGCCAGTACGAGAAGGACATCGCCGCCGGCAAGTACGGCGTGTACGTGAAGGGCTGGGTGCCGGACTACCCGGACGCCGACAACTTCACCGCGCCCTTCTTCGGCAAGGGCAACGTGCTGGGCAACAACTACAGCAACCGCACCATCGTCAAGTCCCTGATCCCCGGCACCGCCGCGCAGAGCGACCGCGCGGCGACCGACAAGGACTTCGGGAAGCTGCAGGACATCGTCGCCGCCGAACTGCCGGTCCTGCCGGTGTGGCAGGCCAAGCAGTACGCGGTCGTCCGCGACGGCGTCTACGGCCTCGAGTACTGCCTGGACGCTTCCACGGTGTTCCGGTTCTGGGAACTCAGCAAGAGCTGAAGCCGCATACGCCGAGGGCGCCCCGCTCCGCAGAGGCAGGGGCGCCCTTCGCCGTCGTACGGGCTCCCGTACGGGCCCTTCCGTCTCGCGGATCTCACTGGGCGCCGGGGCGCACCAGACCGCTCTCGTACGCGTACACGGCGGCCTGCACGCGGTCCCTGAGGCCCAGTTTGGTGAGCACATGCCCCACGTGCGTCTTCACCGTCGTCTCGCTGACGAACAGATCGGCGGCGATCTCGGCGTTGGACAGCCCGCGCGCCACCAGCTTCAGCACCTCGACCTCACGGTCGGTCAGGGTGTGCAGGGTGTCCGGCACCGGCTCCTCGCCGGACGGCAGGTGCGTGGCGTACTTGTCCAGCAGCCGCCGGGTGATGCTCGGCGCGAGCATGGCCTCACCGGCCGCCACCACCCGGATCGCCTGCACCAGTTCGTCGGCGGGCGCGTCCTTGAGCAGGAAGCCGCTGGCGCCGGCGCGCAGCGCCTCCACCACGTACTCGTCCAGGTCGAACGTGGTCAGCACCAGCACCTTGGCCGGACCGTCCCGGCCGGGCCCGGTGATCTGCCGGGTGGCCTCCACGCCGTCCATCCGCGGCATCCGGATGTCCATGAGCACGACGTCCGGCTGGAGCGCGCGCACCTGGTCGAGGGCCTGCAGGCCGTCACCGGCCTCGCCGACGACCGCGATGTCCTGCTCGGCCTCCAGGATCATCCGGAAACCGGTACGCAGCAGGGGCTGGTCGTCGACCAGTAGGACACGGATGGCCACGTGACACTCCTTCGCTAGTCCCGCCCCATTCTGCCCTGCCCGCGTTTCCCGGATCACCCGGTCCCGGAGGACCCGGCCGGCCCGACCGGCAGCGGGTAGGGCGGGGGAGTGCCGCCGAACTCCGGGCAGTGCGCCCGGTGGTCGCACCAGCCGCACAGCTTGGTCGGCCGGGGCCGCCAGTCCCCGGTCTCCGTGGCCTGCCGGATCGCCTCCCACAGCGCGTGCAGTCTGCGTTCCACCCGCTCCAGATCGGCGGGGACCGGGTCGTACGTCAGCACGTCCCCGCTGCCGAGGTAGACGAGCTGGAGCCGGCGCGGGACCACCCGCTTCAGCCGCCAGACCACCAGGGCGTAGAACTTCATCTGGAACAGCGCGCCCTCGGCGTACTCCGGGCGGGGCGCCTTGCCCGTCTTGTAGTCGACGATCCGCACCTCGCCGGTCGGCGCCACGTCCACCCGGTCGATGATCCCGCGCAGCCGCAGCCCCGACTCCAGCTCGGCCTCCACGAACAACTCGCGCTCGGCCGGCTCCAGCCGCGTCGGGTCCTCCAGGGTGAACCAGCGCTCCACCAGCCGCTCGGCCTCGGCGAGCCAGCCGGCCAGCCGCTCCCCGTCCGGGTCGTCCGCGAACAGCTCGGTCACCTCGGGCCTGGTCTCCCGCAGCCGGTCCCACTGCCCCGGGATCAGCGCCTTGGCCCGCGGCGCGGTCCGCTCCCCGGCGGGCGCGTCGAACAGCCGCTCCAGCACGGCGTGCACCAGCGTGCCCCGCGTCGCCGCCGCGCTCGGCTTCTCCGGCAGCCGATCGATCACCCGGAACCGGTACAGCAACGGGCACTGCATGAAGTCACTGGCCCGGGACGGCGACAAGGAGGTGGGCGGACCACCGCGCCCCCCACCCGTGCCGGAACCGCTGTCCTGCCCGGTACCGGTCACAGCGGTACCGGTCACAGCGGCGCCGCCCGCTGCCAGGCCGGCCGTGCCGGGGCAGCCGGTCTCGGTGGTGCCGCTTGCCGGTGCCGTACCGGGAGCGTCGTCCTCACCGCCCGCTGCCGGGACGGGCGCCGCCCGTCCGTCGTGCTCGGCCGTGCCGCTCGCCGGTCCGGGGGCGGTGCCGGATCCGTCGCCCGCCGGCGGCTCCGTGGGGGCGGGCATCGGCGGGCTCGGTGGCCGGGACGGGGTGGCCGGGGGTGTGCGGTCGGCGCCGCCCGGCTGGGCCGCCACCTCGTCGATGCTGCTGTCCATGTCCACAGACCTTACGGCCCGCCACTGACAGTGACCCGGTCGCCGCCCGGGTCGACCGTGCGATCGCGGGGCAAACACAAGGGGTGCCGGGGCGAAACGTGCCACGACGGCCGCATACCATCGACCAGAGACCCTTCCGTCCGGCAGGCACGGAAGACGCTTCGAACGAGGGGACACCGTGGACGTGAGCGGCGGGAGCGGGCAGCCGCGGTCCGGCAACGACGAGCCGGCCGAGCACTCCGCTGACCCTACGGCCCCGGCGACCGGACCCACCGACCACTCCGGCCCCGAGCCCGACACGCCCGCGCCCCGGCAGGACGACGCCGAGCAGACCCGGCCCGCCGGCCCCGCCCCGGACAGCGGCGGCGCGCCCGCCCCCGACGAGCCGGCCGAGCCGGAGCCCCGGGCCCCGGACGCCGCCCCCGAACACCGGGCCCCGCACGCCGCGGCCGAGCACCCGGCCCCGGACGCCACCGCCGAACACCGCTCCCTCGCCCACTCCGGCATCGCCAAGGGCGAACCGCCCGAGCCCCGGCCGAAGGAACCCGGCGGCGGCCTGCTGATGGGCCGCCCCTTCGGCGTGCCCGTCTACGTCGCGCCGAGCTGGTTCCTCGTCGCCGCCCTGATCACCTGGGTCTTCGCCGGACAGCTCGACCGCGTGCTGCCCGAGCTGGGCGCCGCCCGCTACCTGGTCTCCCTCTTCTTCGCGGTCGCCTTCTACGCCTCCGTCCTGGTCCACGAGCTGGCCCACACGGTCGCCGCGATCCGCTTCAAGCTCCCGGTCCGCCGTATCCAGCTGCAGTTCTTCGGCGGCGTCTCGGAGATCGAGAAGGAGGCCGAGACCCCCGGCCGGGAGTTCGTGCTGGCCTTCGTCGGCCCGCTGCTCTCCCTCGTGCTGGCCGGCCTGTTCTACCTCGCCATGAAACCCGTGGAACCCGGCACCGTCCCCGGCGTCCTGCTGGCCGGCCTGATGGTCTCCAACCTCATCGTGGCGATCTTCAACCTCCTCCCCGGCCTCCCCCTGGACGGCGGCCGCATGCTCCGCGCCGTCGTCTGGAAGATCAGCGGCAAGCCGATGACCGGCACGGTCGCCGCCGCCTGGGTCGGCCGCGCCCTGGCCGTCGCCGTCCTGATCGGCCTCCCGCTGCTCAACCAGTCCGGCGCCCTCGGCGGCAGCGGCGAGGACGTGGGCGGCATGGACACCGTCACCGACGCCCTGCTCGCCGCCATCCTGGCCGCGATCATCTGGACCGGCGCCGGCAACAGTCTGCGCATGGCCCGGCTGCGCGAACACCTCCCCGAGCTGCGCGCCCGCGCCCTGACCCGGCGGGCCGTACCGGTCGAGAACGACACCCCGCTCTCCGAGGCGCTGCGCCGTGCCAACGCCGCCGGCGCCCGCGCCCTGGTCGTGGTGGACGCCGACGGCAAGCCGCTCTCGCTCGTCCGCGAGGCCGCCATCGTCGGCGTACCCGAGCACCGCCGCCCCTGGGTGGCCGTCAGCGGGCTCGCCCAGGAGCTGACCGACGGCATGCGGGTCTCCGCCGAGCTGGCCGGGGAAGAACTCCTGGACGTCCTGCGCGCCACCCCGGCCACCGAGTACCTGGTGGTCGAGGAGAACGGCGAGATCTACGGCGTCCTGTCGGCCGCGGACGTCGAGCGGGCCTTCGTCAAGGCGATGGCGAGGCCCACCGCCTAGCCGCCGTGGTCGGCACCCCTCACCGGGACCGGTACGCTGGTCACATGTCCGAACCGACCGGTGCCGCCCGCAGGCGCGGGCCCTTCAAGGTCGGGGACCAGGTACAGCTGACCGACCCCAAGGGCCGCCACTACACGTTCACGCTCGAAGCAGGGAAGAACTTCCACACCCACAAGGGTTCCTTCCCGCACGACGAACTGATCGGCGCTCCCGAGGGCAGCGTTGTCCGCACCACCGGCAACGTGGCCTACCTCGCGCTGCGCCCCCTGCTCCCCGACTACGTCCTGTCCATGCCCCGCGGGGCAGCCGTCGTCTACCCGAAGGACGCGGGGCAGATCCTCGCCTTCGCCGACATCTTCCCCGGCGCCCGCGTCGTGGAGGCCGGCGTCGGCTCCGGCTCGCTCAGCAGCTTCCTGCTGCGGGCCATCGGCGACCAGGGCATGCTGCACTCCTACGAGCGCCGCGAGGACTTCGCCGAGATCGCCAGGCAGAACGTGGAGCGCTACTTCGGCGGCCCGCACCCCGCCTGGCAGCTCACCGTCGGCGACCTCCAGGACAACCTGTCCGACACCGACGTCGACCGCGTCATCCTCGACATGCTCGCCCCCTGGGAGTGCCTGGAGGCCGTCTCCAAGGCGCTCGTGCCGGGCGGCATCCTGTGCTGCTACGTGGCCACCACCACCCAGCTCGCCCGGACCGTGGAGTCCATCCGCGAGATCGGCTGCTTCAACGAGCCGACCGCCTGGGAGACCATGATCCGCAACTGGCACATCGAGGGCCTGGCCGTCCGCCCGGACCACCGGATGATCGGCCACACCGGCTTCCTGCTCACCGCCCGCCGCCTCGCGGACGGCGTCGAGCCGCCCATGCGCCGCCGCCGCCCCGCCAAGGGCGCCTACGGCGAGGACTACGCCGGCCCCAACGCCGACGGCGGCGCCGGCCGCTGACCGGCACGCGCGCGTACAACGTCAGGGCGCCGTGGCCCAGTTCCCCACCGACGGACGGGAACTCGGTCACGGCGCCCGTCCGTTGACGCGGTACCAGCATCGGAGCCTCCCGCGCGCGGGCCCGTCGCCTGCGGGAACGGCGGACCCCGCCGTTCCCTCGCACTGTGACGTGTGGCACCATGCAGGCCACCCCACCGGCACAGCCCTCACAGGAGACACTCCTCGTGCAGCAATCCGCCGTTCCGGAGCTCGCCCACACGCACACCCGGCCCATCCACTGGGTCGCCACCGCCACGGCCGTCGCGGGCGTCGTGGCCCTCTCCTCCGTCGTCCAGCCCGGATCGGCCACGGCCGCCCAGTCCGCCTCCGCCGCCGAGGGCAGGTCCGCCACGGCGGCCGTCGCGCCGCCGAGCACGGCCGGGGTGGCGTTCCCGCTGCAGTGCGGCCCGGTGAAGGCGGTGGTCGCCAAGAAGGCCACCGGCGACCTGGACGGCGACGGCAGACCGGAAACCGTCGCGGTGGTGCACTGCGACGCCCCCATGGGCACCCCGCCCGACGGGGTCTACGTCCTCACCCGCGCCGCGGACGGCGGCAGGCCACGTGTGGTCGCCACCCTCGTCGAACCCCGGCAGCGGCTCACGGTCACCGACTTCGCACTGCGCCGGCGGACCGTCTCCGCCACCCTGCTCGGTTACTCCTCGGACGCCGTGCCCAGTTGCTGCCCCGACGTGAAGACCCCGGCCGCGTGGCGGTGGAACGGCAACGCCTTCCTGCGCTCCACGCCGGCCGGGGCCCACAGCGTCTGACCCGGACTCACTCCGCGTCGGGCCCGTACACCTCGACCTTGTCCGAAACCCGGCGCACGTGGATGCACTCCCCGGGACACTCCTTCGCCGAGTCCACCACGTCCGCCAGCAGCGGCAGCGGCACCGGCGTGGTCGCCCCGGGGGCCTGGAGCAGTTCGTCGCCCGCGCCCTTCACATAGGCCAGCCCGTCGATGTCCAGCTCGAACACCTCCGGGGCGTACTGGGCGCAGATCCCGTCGCCGGTACACAGGTCCTGGTCGATCCAGACCTCCAGCGCCTCGCCGCCCGGGGCCTCCTGCTGCACGGTCATCTCTCCTGCCGTCGGTTCGCCGGGCGGTCCGGGCCCACGAGGGCCAGCCGGGTCCGCTCCAGCGGCTGTTGAACACCCTCGACCCTACCTCCGCCCGCGGCGCGGCCCGGTGGCACCGGTTCCGGGTTTCCGGCCCCGCCCGCTCGGGTACCAGCGCCGGACCGGGACAGGGGTGCCCCGACGGCCGGGTCGATCACTTCAGGCCACCACGGCGGTGACCCCGCCCGCCGGTGCCGTCGCTCTGCGTGATGATCGCAAGAGCGCCCTGCGTGCTGCCCGCGGACCGGCCGATCGGCCACGAGCGGACAACTCCGGCCGGTGGGGAAGGGATTCGACCGCGCCATGCATGGAACAAGCGGCTTTCCCCTCACGTTGAGTGGGTATCCCCTCCGTGCGAGGGAGTGTGCGCCGGGTGACCGACGACACACCTTGACAGTCTTTGTGATCTAGGGGTTTCAATCGACACCCACCCAGGTAGGGTCTGGAAGCGTCCAGCTCCCCTTGGAGGAGGTGAGGACCGTGGCAGCCCACGACGACGACATGAACCGCGGCATCCGCCCGGGACGAGGGTCCGAGGACCCGGCCGGGCAGATCGCCTACCTTGAGCAGGAGATCGCCGTCCTGCGCCGCAAGCTCGCCGACTCTCCGCGCCACACGAGGATTCTCGAAGAGCGGATCGTCGAGCTGCAGACCAACCTGGCCGGCGTGTCCGCCCAGAACGAACGACTGGCCAACACCCTCCGCGAGGCCCGCGACCAGATCGTGGCCCTCAAGGAGGAGGTCGACCGGCTCGCTCAGCCGCCGGCCGGCTTCGGTGTCTTCCTGCAGGCGAACGAGGACGGCACCGCCGACATCTTCACCGGGGGCCGCAAGCTCCGGGTGAACGTCAGCCCCAGCGTCGAGCTCGACGACCTGCGGCGCGGCCAGGAGCTCATGCTCAACGAGGCGCTCAACGTGGTCGAGGCCATGGAGTTCGAGCGCGTCGGCGACATCGTCACCCTCAAGGAGATCCTGGAGGACGGCGAGCGCGCCCTCGTGCTGGGGCACACCGACGAGGAGCGGGTGGTACGGCTCGCCGAGCCGCTGCTGGACGTCACCATCCGCCCCGGCGACGCCCTCCTGCTCGAACCCCGCTCCGGCTACGTCTACGAGGTCGTGCCCAAGAGCGAGGTCGAGGAACTGGTCCTCGAAGAGGTCCCCGACATCGGCTACGAGCAGATCGGCGGCCTCGGCAACCAGATCGAGGCCATCCGCGACGCGGTGGAGCTGCCGTACCTCTACCCGGACCTGTTCAAGGAGCACGAGCTGCGCCCGCCCAAGGGCGTCCTGCTCTACGGCCCCCCCGGCTGCGGCAAGACGCTGATCGCCAAGGCGGTCGCGAACTCGCTGGCCAAGAAGGTCGCCGAGGTCACCGGTCAGGCCGCGGGCAAGAGCTTCTTCCTGAACATCAAGGGTCCCGAGCTGCTCAACAAGTACGTCGGCGAGACCGAGCGGCAGATCCGCCTGGTCTTCCAGCGTGCGCGTGAGAAGGCCAGCGAGGGCACCCCCGTGATCGTCTTCTTCGACGAGATGGAGTCCCTCTTCCGCACCCGTGGCTCCGGTGTCAGCTCGGACGTGGAGAACACCATCGTCCCGCAGCTGCTCGCCGAGATCGACGGCGTGGAGGGCCTGCAGAACGTGGTCGTGATCGGCGCCTCCAACCGCGAGGACATGATCGACCCCGCCATCCTGCGCCCCGGCCGGCTCGACGTGAAGATCAAGATCGAGCGTCCGGACGCCGAGGCGGCGAAGGACATCTTCGGCAAGTACCTCACCGAGCGTCTCCCACTGCACGGGGACGACCTCGCGGAACACGGCGGCGACAAGAGCGCCACGGTCCAGGGCATGATCCAGACCGCGGTCGAGCACATGTACGCCGAGTCCGAGGAGAACCGCTTCCTGGAGGTCACCTACGCCAACGGCGACAAGGAAGTCCTCTACTTCAAGGACTTCAACTCCGGAGCCATGATCGAGAACATCGTGGGCCGCGCCAAGAAGATGGCGATCAAGGACTTCCTGGAGAAGAGCCAGAAGGGTCTCCGCGTCTCCCACCTGCTCCAGGCCTGCGTGGACGAGTTCAAGGAGAACGAGGACCTGCCCAACACCACGAACCCGGACGACTGGGCTCGGATCTCCGGAAAGAAGGGCGAGCGGATCGTCTACATCCGTACCCTCATCACCGGAAAGCAGGGCGCGGACACCGGACGCTCCATCGACACGGTGGCGAATACCGGTCAGTACCTGTAACGGCAGGGCGGCTGCGGGTGCCCTCGGCGGGTACCCGCAGCCGACTGTTTTGCGGGCCACGACCGGAGCAGTCAATGACGCAAATGATCTCCCCACCAGCGCAAAGGCGTTCTAGGCTCGTTCCTGCCGCCGAGTCGCGCCGTGCGGGGACGGGCACCGCACACGCACCGGAGCGCCAGCGGTACTTGAGCGGCGCCCACGACCGAGGGTGCCGCCGGGCAAGGAGGGCCGCATGACCGTACGGCGAGTAATGGGCATCGAGACGGAGTACGGGATCTCCGTCCCCGGCCACCCGAACGCCAATGCCATGCTCACCTCGTCCCAGATCGTCAACGCCTACGCGGCGGCGATGCACCGGGCCCGCCGGGCCCGCTGGGACTTCGAGGAGGAGAATCCGCTGCGGGACGCGCGAGGCTTCGACCTCGCCCGGGAGGCCGCCGACGCCAGCCAGCTCACCGACGAGGACATCGGCCTGGCCAATGTGATCCTCACCAACGGTGCCCGTCTGTACGTCGACCACGCCCACCCCGAGTACAGCGCCCCCGAGGTCACCAACCCCCGCGACGCCGTCCTGTGGGACAAGGCCGGCGAGCGGATCATGGCCGAGGCCGCCGAGCGGGCGGCACAGCTGCCCGGGGCCCAGCCGATCCACCTCTACAAGAACAACACCGACAACAAGGGCGCCTCCTACGGCACGCACGAGAACTACCTGATGAAGCGGGAGACCCCGTTCTCGGACATCGTGCGCCACCTCACGCCCTTCTTCGTCTCCCGTCAGGTCTTCGCCGGAGCGGGCCGCGTCGGCATCGGCCAGGACGGGCACGAGCACGGCTTCCAGCTCAGCCAGCGCGCGGACTACTTCGAGGTCGAGGTCGGCCTGGAGACCACGCTCAAGCGCCCGATCATCAACACCCGCGACGAGCCGCACGCGGACGCCGAGAAGTACCGCCGGCTGCATGTGATCATCGGAGACGCCAACCTCTCGGAGATCTCCACCTACCTCAAGCTGGGCACGACCGCCCTGGTCCTGTCCATGATCGAGGACGGCTTCATCGCCGTTGACCTCGCCGTCGACCAGCCCGTGCGCACCCTGCACCAGGTCTCGCACGACCCGTCCCTCAAGCGCCTGGTCACCCTGCGCAGCGGGCGCACACTCACCGCGGTCCAGTTGCAGATGGAGTACTTCGAGCTGGCCCGCAAGTACGTCGAGGAGCGCTTCGGCGCCGACGCCGACGACCAGACCAAGGACGTGCTCAGCCGCTGGGAGGACACCCTCACCCGGCTGGAGAACGACCCGATGAGCCTGGCCGGCGAGCTGGACTGGGTCGCCAAGCGGGAGCTGATGGAGGGCTACCGCCGGCGCGACGACCTGGACTGGGACGCGGCCCGGCTGCACCTGGTCGACCTCCAGTACGCCGACGTACGCGCCGAGAAGGGCCTGTACAACCGGCTGGTGGCCCGCGGGCGCATCAAGCGGCTGCTGGACGAGGCCGAGGTCGACCGGGCGCGTACGAAGCCGCCGGAGGACACGCGCGCCTACTTCCGCGGACGCTGCCTGGAGCAGTACGCGGACGACGTGGCCGCCGCGAGCTGGGACTCGGTCATCTTCGACCTGCCCGGCCGCGACTCCCTGCAGCGCGTCCCAACCCTGGAACCGCTACGCGGAACGCGAAATCACGTCAAGGAGCTGCTGGACCGCTGCCGCACGGCGGAAGACCTGGTCAGGGTCCTGTCGGGCAACTGAGAGCGATCAGCGGGTACTGGTTCCGACCCGGGCGGCCGGGGTGGAAACCCCACCGCCCGGGAATCATCCAGGTGGCCCCCGTATGTTGTGGAAACTACGGGGCCGATGTCGGACCCGGACTATAGGGTCTGATCATCACCGATCGGCAGGCGAACTGAGCGGGGTGAGGGTTATGGCGACCAAGGACACCGGCGGCGGCCAGCAGAAGGCCACCCGGTCCACGGAAGAGGTCGAGGAGCAGGCGCAGGACGCGCAGGCCTCGGAGGACCTCAAGGAACGGCACGAGAAGCTGAGCGACGACGTGGACTCGGTCCTGGACGAGATCGACGATGTCCTGGAGGAGAACGCAGAGGACTTCGTTCGAAGTTTCGTTCAGAAGGGCGGCGAGTAGCCTTCGAATCGAAGGTCGCTGGGGGGTCTGAGTTGGCAAGTGAGGCGAGCGCGAAGCGCTGCTCGCGGTGCAGGGAACCCAAGCCGCGAGCAGCATTTGCGAAGAACAAGTCCATGAGGGACGGCCTGCAGGCCTATTGCCGTGAGTGCGCGGCTGCCTACCACCAGCAGCGGCAACTGGCGCGGGGCCTTAATGTCCGTCCAAGGGTCCAGGCGCCCGAGGGGCACAAGTACTGCCGCACCTGCGGCGAGATCAAGCCGCATGGTGAGTGGACTCGCAACAGCAGTGCCTCGGACGGTCTGGCGACACTGTGCAAGGCGTGCAAGGCGGTGAAAGGCCGGCAGCACCACCTCAAGCGCAACTACGGCCTCACCGAAGCCGAGCGCGACGCGCTGATCGCCTCCCAGCACGGACTCTGTGCGATCTGTCTGGCCGCCCCGCCCGCGCATGTGGATCACTGCCACAAGACGGGTAGGGTCCGTGGCGTACTGTGCTTCAACTGCAATTCGGCCATCGGCAAGTTGCGGGACGATCCCGACGTTGGCCGTCGCGCTGTTGCTTACCTGGAAGGAAACCTGTGGAAGCCAACACTCGTGGCACCGGGCGTCTACCAGCTGCCTTCCTGACGCCAGGATCCTCTTCGTTCATGGACTTCCTCGCCGAGCACCAGCCGGAGCTGCTGCCCGGCAACCGGCAGCTGCCGCCCGTCCAGGGTGTGCTGGAGGCGCCGCACGGCACGACCATCGTGGCCGTGACGTTCCCCGGCGGCGTGGTGCTCGCCGGTGACCGCCGGGCCACGATGGGCAACGTGATCGCCCAGCGGGACATCGAGAAGGTCTTCCCGGCCGACGAGTACTCGGCCGTGGGCATCGCCGGCACCGCCGGCCTGGCCGTCGAGATGGTCAAGCTCTTCCAGCTGGAGCTGGAGCACTTCGAGAAGGTCGAGGGCGCCCAGCTGTCCCTGGAGGGCAAGGCGAACCGGTTGTCGACCATGATCCGTTCCAACCTCGGCATGGCCATGCAGGGCCTGGCCGTGGTGCCCCTCTTCGCGGGGTACGACCTGGACCGCGAGAAGGGGCGCATCTTCTCCTACGACGTCACGGGCGGCCGTTCCGAGGAGCACAACTTCGCGGCGACGGGCTCCGGCTCGGTCTTCGCGCGGGGTGCGATGAAGAAGCTGTTCCGTGACGACCTGACCGAGGAGCAGGCCACCACGCTGGTGGTGCAGGCCCTCTATGACGCGGCTGACGACGACTCGGCGACCGGCGGTCCCGATGTCGCCCGCCGGATCTACCCGATCATCACCGTGATCACCGAGGACGGCTTCCGCCGGCTCACCGAGCAGGAGGCCTCCGAGCTGTCCCGCTCGGTGCTCCAGAGGCGCCTGGAGGAGCCCGACGGCCCCAAGGCCGCCCTGCTCTGAGCGCGGGCCCGGTTCTTACCAAGGTGATCCAGTGACCATGACAGAAAGGGACGGATAACCGGTGTCGACGCCGTTCTATGTCTCACCCCAGCAGGCCATGGCCGACCGGGCGGAGTACGCCCGCAAGGGCATCGCCCGTGGCCGCAGCCTGGTCGTGCTGCAGTACGCCGACGGCATCGTGTTCGTCGGCGAGAACCCGTCCCGCGCGCTGCACAAGTTCAGCGAGATCTACGACCGGATCGGCTTCGCCGCGGCCGGCAAGTACAACGAGTACGAGAACCTGCGCATCGGCGGCGTCCGCTACGCCGACCTGCGCGGCTACACCTACGACCGCGACGACGTCACCGCCCGCGGCCTGGCCAACGTCTACGCCCAGACGCTGGGCACGATCTTCTCCTCGGCGGCCGAGAAGCCGTACGAGGTGGAGCTGGTGGTGGCCGAGGTCGGGGAGACCCCCGAGGGCGACCAGATCTACCGGCTGCCGCACGACGGCTCCATCGTGGACGAGCACGGCTCGGTCGCGGTGGGCGGCAACGCCGAGCAGATCAGTAGCTTCCTGGACCAGCGCCACCGCGACGGCATGAGCCTGGCGGAGGCCCTCAAGCTGGCCGTGCAGGCCCTGTCCCGCGACACCAACGGCAGCGAGCGGGAGATCCCCGCCGAGCGCCTGGAGGTCGCCGTACTGGACCGCACGCGCCCGCAGAAGCGCAAGTTCAAGCGCATCGTCGGCCGCCAGCTCGCCCGCCTGCTGGCGGCGGACGGCGCGAGCACGGAGGCGGAGAGCGCGGACGGCGCCGAGGACTCCGAGGAGGAGTGAGGCGCCTGCCGTGGCGCACGTACCGCCGGGTGCCCCGGCCGGGGCACCCGGCGTTCAGGCGGACGCGCGTGGCGGCGCCGTGGAGCCCCGGACGACGAGTTCCACGGGAATGTCCCCGCCCTCCGGCTCCCGGCCCTCCAGGACCGCCAGCAGGGCCCGCATGCCCCGTTCCCCGAACAGCTCGGCGTCCAGTCGTACGGTCGTCAGCTCGGGGTCGATCGCGGTGGCCAGTGCCAGGTCGTCCAGGCCGGTGACCGAGACGTCGTCGGGGACCCGCAGGCCTAGGCGGCGCAGCGCCTTGTAGGCGCCGGCGGCGAGCTTGTCGTCGTCGCAGACCACCGCCGTGGGCCGGGGCCCGGGCGCGGTGAGCGCGGTCTCGGTGGCGGCCAGCGCGCCCTCGATGGAGATCGGGGCCCGGGCGGTGCGGATCCCGGTGCCCGGGACGGCGGCCAGACGCGCGGCCAGTTCTCGCGCGCGCACCTCGAAAGTCCAGGACGGCACGTCCGCGGCCAGGTGCAGCACCCGGCGGTGGCCGAGCCCCAGCAGGTGCTCGGCGACCTGGCGGACGCCGTCGGCGATGTCCAGGTTCACGGTCGCGGCGCCCAGGCTGCCCGCGGGGTCGCTGTCGAGCATGACCAGGGGCAGCTGGTCGCCGCGGATGGCGGTGAGGGCGTCGGCGGCCATCGAGGAGGCGATGACGCCGTCCAGGGCGGCCTGCGCGGAGGCGAAGGGGTCGCGGGCCGGGCCGATGCCCTCGGGGGAGGGGTACAGCACCACGCCGAAGCCGTGCTCGGCGGCCACGCGCGCGGCACCGGTGTAGACACCGGCGAAGAACTCCGTCGTCAGGGCGGGCACCACGAGCAGGACGGTACGGGTGCGGCCGAGGCGCAGGTTGCGGGCGGCGAGGTTGGGGCGGTAGCCCAGCTCGCGGGCGGCCTCCCGCACCCGCTCGGCGGTGGTCTGCGAGACCCGGCCGCGCCACTTGTCGCCCAGGACCAGCGAGACGGCCGCCTGGGAGACCCCGGCCGCCTGGGCGACGTCCCGGCTGGTCGGGCGCGTGCTGCTGCGGGCCACCACTCACTCCCGGTCGTCTGGACGTGCGAACAGCGCACATGGTACGTATGAACAGGGACGTTATACGTAACACTTCGGGCCGTCACGGCGTCCCGGCGAGCCACGGAAGGGCAGGACATGGCCACGGGGTACCTGGAGATCCTGAAGGCGAGGCACGCCCTGCGGCTGCTCGCCGGCACCCTGGTGGGCCGGCTGCCCAACGCCACCGCCGCCATCGCCCTGGTGCTGTTCGTGCGCGCAGAGGGCGGCACCTACAGCCTCGCGGGCGCCCTCGCGGCCGTGTACGGCGTCGCCAACGCCGTCGGCCAGCCGGTGCTGGGCCGCCTCGTGGACCTCCACGGTCAGCCCCGCGTCCAGCTGCCCGCGGCCGTCCTCGCCGCCCTCGCCATGACGCTGTTCGCCTGCACCGGCACCGATCCGCTGCCGCTCGCCTACGCGGCCGTCGCGGCGGCCGGGCTGTTCACCCCGCCCCTGGAGGGCGGCCTGCGGGCGCTGTGGCCCTCCGTGCTGGACCGCGAGGAACAGGTGCACACCGCGTACGCCATGGACGCGATCGCCCAGGAGGTCATGTTCACCGTCGGCCCGCTGCTGGTGACCCTGTGCGTGTCCCTGTGGGACGAGCGCGCCGCCCTGCTGGTGCTGAGCCTGCTGGGCGTGCTCGGGGCGCTCTCCGTGGTGGTCTCGCCGCCCTCGCGCGCGTGGCGCTCGGCCCCGCGCGAGGCCCACTGGCTGGGTGCCCTGCGTTCGCCCGGCCTGCTCGCCCTGCTCGCCGCCTTCCTGTTCGTCGGCATCGCGCTGGGTTCCATCACGGTCGCCTCGGTGTCGTACGCCGACGGCCACGGCGGCGACGCGGTCTACGGCTGGCTGATGGCCGGACTGGGCCTCGGGGCGCTGGCCGGCGGCAGCGTCTACGGCGCCCGCCGGTGGGCCGGCGTGCCCGAACGGCGACTGAGGGTGCTGGTGGCCCTGCTGGCGGTCTGTTACCTGCCGCTGATGCTGACGCCGGGCGCGGTCGCCATGGTGCTGCTGAGCGTGGTCTCCGGCGTGTTCCTGGCGCCCACCATCGCCTGCGCCTTCATCATCGTGGACCGGCACGCGCCGAGCGGGACCGTCACCGAGGCGTTCTCCTGGCTGGTGACGACGTTCACCGTGGGTGCCTCGGTCGGAACGGGCCTGGCCGGGCCGGTGGTCCAGGCCGGTGGCACCCTGTGGGGCTTCGCGCTGCCGGGGGCCGCCGGGACCGTGTCGTTGCTGGTCATGCTGGCCACCGGACGGGTCCTCGCAGCTCCCGCGCGGGGTGCGGTCGTTGCGGCTTCACCGGAAAATGATCCAAATCGTGCTGCCGAACCCCGTTTCAGCTCGGGGGATCGGGCGTAATGTTCCCTCATGGACCGCCGCATTTTCGGGCTGGAGAACGAGTACGGCGTCACGTGCACGTTCAGGGGACAGCGGCGCCTGTCTCCTGACGAGGTGGCGCGGTACCTCTTCCGCCGTGTCGTGTCATGGGGCCGCAGCAGCAATGTCTTTCTGCGAAACGGCGCCCGGCTCTATCTCGACGTGGGCTCACATCCGGAATACGCGACCCCCGAATGTGACAACGTGACCGAACTGGTCACCCACGACAAAGCCGGCGAGCGCATTCTCGAAGGACTCCTGGTGGACGCGGAACGACGCCTGCACGAGGAGGGAATCGCAGGCGACGTCTACCTCTTCAAGAACAACACCGACTCGGCGGGCAACTCCTACGGCTGCCACGAGAACTACCTGGTGGCGCGGCACGGGGAGTTCTCCCGGCTCGCGGACATCCTCATCCCGTTCCTGGTCACCCGGCAGCTGCTGTGCGGCGCCGGCAAGGTGCTCCAGACCCCGCGCGGCGCCGTCTACTGCGTCAGCCAGCGCGCGGAGCACATCTGGGAGGGCGTCTCCTCGGCGACGACCCGTTCCCGGCCCATCATCAACACCCGCGACGAACCCCACGCGGACGCCGAGCGCTACCGCCGGCTGCACGTCATCGTCGGCGACTCCAACATGTCCGAGACGACGATGCTGCTCAAGGTCGGCGCCACCGACCTGGTGCTGCGCATGATCGAGGCGGGCACCGTGATGCGCGACCTCACCCTGGAGAACCCGATCCGGGCGATCCGCGAGGTCAGCCACGACATCACCGGCCGGCGCAAGGTGCGCCTGGCCAGCGGCCGGGAGGCCTCCGCGCTGGAGGTGCAGCGCGAGTACTTCGACAAGGCCCTGGACTTCTGCGACCGCCGGGGCATCCGCACCGGCACCGTCGCGCAGGTCCTGGAGCTGTGGGGCCGCACCCTGGAGGCGATCGAGAGCGAGGAACTGGACCGCATCGAGACCGAGATCGACTGGGTCATGAAGTACAAGCTCATCGAGCGGTACCGGGCCAAGCACAACATGACGATGTCGCACCCGCGGGTCGCCCAGATAGACCTCGCCTACCACGACATCCACCGCCGTCGTGGCCTGTACTACCTGCTGGAGAAGAAGGGGCAAGCCGCCCGGATCTGCAACGACTTGAAGATCTTCGAGGGCAAGTCGGTTCCCCCGCAGACCACTCGGGCCCGGCTGCGCGGCGACTTCATCCGGCGGGCACAGGAACAGCGCAGGGACTTCACGGTCGACTGGGTGCACCTCAAGCTCAACGACCAGGCGCAGCGCACCGTGTTGTGCAAGGACCCGTTCCGGTCGGTGGACGACCGGGTGGAGAAGCTGATCGCCGGAATGTAGAGCGGGATCCGCGAGCAGGGCGTTTCGGCACAGGAATGCCGGAACGCCACACGGGCGCCGTACGTTTCCCGTACGGCGCCCTTCTCGGGTCGTAGAGTTGCGCGCACGCCATCCGCAAGATCGACCGATTACGAGGCTCTTCCGTGCGCCGACGCTCACTCCTCCTGGCCGCCGTACCCGCAGGACTGGTCACACTCGCCGGATGCGGTGACGACAAGTCCGACTCCAGCAAGGCCGGCGCCTCGCCGTCGCCCTCGGTGTCCTCCGTGCCCCCGCCCAAGATCGTGGACGGCCCGCTGCCGGCGGTCACGGCGGGCCGGAAGTTCGGCGAGAAGCCGACCGTCGCCAAGGGGTCGGGCGAGCCGTCGAAGAACCTCGCGGTGAAGACGCTGATCGCCGGCAGCGGCCGCACGGTCGCGGAGAACGACTTCGTCCAGGCCGACTACCTCGGCCAGATCTGGAGCACCGGCAAGGTCTTCGACAACTCCTACGACCGCAAGCGCCCGCTGGTCATCCAGCTCGCCCAGGGCAGCGTCATCGACGGCTGGCGGTACGCGCTCGCGGGCAAGAAGACCGGCAGCCGTGTCGAGATCGCCGTCCCGCCCACCTGGGGCTACGGCAAGGAGGGCAACGCGAAGGCGGGCATCAAGGGCACCGACACCCTGGTCTTCGTCATCGACCTGATCGACTCCTTCAACTCCAAGAGCTCCGCCAAGGGCGAGCCGGTCCCGCAGACCGACGCCGCGCTGCCGAAGGTGGCCACCAACACCGACGGCGAGGTGCCCAAGGTGACCATCCCCAAGGCCGGCCCGCCGAAGAAGCTCGTGTCGGCGTACGTCCTGGAGGGCGACGGCCCCGAGCTGAAGGCCGACCAGGCCGTCCTGTGCCAGTTCCAGGGCCTGGTCTGGGACAGCGGCAAGACCTTCGAGCGGACGTACGGCTCCGGCCGGCTGAGCCAGTTCGGGCTGGAGCAGATGCAGCAGGCGGTCAAGGGCCTGGCCCAGGGGCTGACCGGCAAGAAGGTCGGCAGCCGGGTCCTGATCGTCATCCCGCCGGAGCTGGGCTACGGGGACAACCCGCCGAGCGGTGGTGTCATCGAGAAGGGCTCCACCCTCGTGTTCACCGTGGACATCCTCGCGGCGATGTGACCCCACCGGCGCCCGGAGCGGGCGGGAAGGCCGCGGAGATGAAAGACTGTCCGCGTTTCGTGTCGTACACAAGCAGGAGCTTTTGACGTGAGCATCGACAAGCCCGAGATCGACTTCCCGGGCGGCGAGCCTCCGGCTGACCTTGAGATCAAGGACATCTGGGAGGGCGACGGCCCCGTCGCGCAGGCGGGCCAGACCGTCACCGTCCACTACGTGGGCGTCGCCTTCAGCACCGGCGAGGAGTTCGACGCCAGCTGGAACCGCGGCACTCCGTTCCGCTTCCCGCTGGGCGCGGGCCGGGTCATCAAGGGCTGGGACCAGGGCGTGCAGGGCATGAAGGTCGGCGGCCGCCGCCAGCTGACCATCCCCGCCCACCTCGCCTACGGCAACCAGAGCCCGACCCCGGCGATCAAGCCCGGCGAGACCCTCATCTTCGTGGTGGACCTGCTCGGGGTCTGATCCACACCTGATCCACTCCTGATCGGCCGGCCGGGTCCGACCGGTTTCGATCACCTGGGGCCCATGCCTGCTCGGGCATGGGCCCTCGGCTTTTGTCACCGCCCCGCGGAGCGGTACGGTCATCGGTCAGAAGCACCATAGGGAAGGCGAAGGGCGTCGATGGCCATTGCCAAGGCCGAGCGGCTGATGAACCTCGCGCTGTGTCTGCTCGGCACCCGCCGGCCGCTCAGCAAGCGCGAGCTGCGGGAGTCGATCGAGGCCTACCTGGAAGCGGGCAACGACGACTCCTTCAACCGCATGTTCGAACGGGACAAGGACGACCTGCGCGAACTGGGCCTCGTCATCGAGACCGTCGAGAACCTCGACGGCGAGGTCGGCTACCTCGCCCGCCGCGACAGCAACCGCCTGCCCCCCATCACCCTGGACGCCGAGGAGGCCGCCGCCCTCGGCCTCGCCGCCAAGGTCTGGCAGCAGGCCCGGCTGGCCGGAGCCGCCAGCGGCGCCCTGCAGAAGCTGCGCGCCGCCGGCCTGCCCGAGGACGTCGACCCGTACGAGGCGCACGGCGCCCTGGAACCGCGCATCCCGGTGCACGAGGCCGCCTTCGAGCCGCTGATGCTGGCCTGCCGCGACCGCCGCCCGGTGCTCTTCGAGTACCGCAAGGCCTCCGCCGCCCGCCCCGAGCCCCGGCACGTCGAGCCGTGGGCGCTGGAGTGCTGGCGCGGTCACTGGTACCTGGCCGGCTTCGACCGCGACCGGGGCGCCGAGCGCGTCTTCCGGCTCTCCCGGATCACCGGCAAGGTCCGCTCCCGGGGTACGGGCTTCACCGCGCCCGTGCCCGATGTCGTCACCGTGCGTGAGACCGTCGCGAGCTGGGCCGGCGAGATCGCCGACCGCTCGGCGCTGATCCGGCTGCGGTCGGGCGCCGGTTACCCCCTTCGGGCGAAGGCCACCGGGGTCCGGGAACTCGGCGACGGCTGGGACGAGTTGGAGATTCCGTACGGGCACGGCCTGGACGCCTGGCTGGTGGAGTTCGGGCCGGACGTCGTGGTCCTGGAACCGGCCGAGCTGCGCGCCGACGTGGTGGACCGGCTGCGTGCCGTGGCCAAGGGCTGAGGGGGAGCAGGACTGTGGCAGTCAAACCGGCCAGGACCGTCAACGCCATCGACCAGACCCGGCGGATGCTCTCCCTGGTGACGTATCTGAGAGAGCGCCCCGGAGCCCGGATCGCCGATGTCGCACGCGCCTTCGGCATCACCGAGGACGAGCTGGTGGCCGACCTCGATCTGCTGCCCATGTGCGGCACCAGCTTCCGCGGCGGCGACCTGCTGGACATCGACACCGACGGCGAGCGCATCTGGTGGCACAACCCGGCCGCCCTCGGCGAGGAGGCGGCCGAACCGCTCCGGCTCGCCGCCGACGAGGCCACCGCCCTGCTGGTCGCCGCCCGCGCGGTGTCGACCCTGCCCGGCCTGCGGGAGAGCGACCGGCAGGCCCTGCTGCGGGCCACCGCCAAGGTGGAGGCCGCGGCGGGCGAGGCGGCCGGTGCCAGCTCCCGGCTGTCGGTGACCTTCGAGTCCGAGGGCGGTGTCTTCGCCGACGTCGACCGGGCGATCTCCGAGCGCCGCCGGCTGTGGATCCGCTACTACTCCCCGGCCCGCGACGAGGTCACCGAGCGCGAGATCGACCCCATCCGGCTGGTCAGCGTCGGCCACACCTACGTGGAGGCCTGGTGCCGCCGCTCCGAGGCCCGGCGCACCTTCCGGCTCGACCGGGTCGCCGAGATCAGGATCCTCGACGCGCCCGCGGCCCCGCCCGAGATAGAACTGCGCGACCTGTCCGAGGCCCTGGTCCAGCCGGCCGCCGAGGACCCGGAGGTCGTGGTCGAGGTCGGCCCCGGCGGCCGCTGGGTCGCCGAGTACTACCCGCACGACAGCGCCGATGAGCTTCCCGACGGCGGGCTGCGTATCACTCTGCGCACCCCCGATCCGGCCTCCCTGCGCCGGCTCGCGCTGCGGCTCGGCGGCGACGGCCGGATCGTCTCGCCGCCGGAGCTGGCCGAGAGCGCCCGGAGTGCGGCGGCGGAGGCACTGGCGGCGTACGACACGGAGCGGTCGGCAAGCTCCGGCCGGTGAGGCACGCCCGTGGGGGGCGCGGAGAGCCGCGCGACCAGCCCCGGCGGCGCCGCGGACGTGAGACGGCACGAGCGGCACTCCCGGCGGCGCGCCCGGCGGACGAGAAGAAGGAGCGAGGCCTGTGAGCGAGCGTGCGGGTGAGATGACGGTGGCGACCGCGTTCGCCGGGATGCGCAAAGTGGTCCCGGTGGTGTTCAGAGCCGGCTGCCCGGACTGCCGCGGCCGCTTCGAACTCGCCGCGAGCGCGCTGCGCCTGGCCATCGGCGCCAGCAGCCGGACGACGTTCTACTCCTTCACCTGCCCCGGCTGCGGCGCCGCCGTCCGCAAGCCCGCCGGGGAACGGATCGTGGAACTGCTCACCGGCGGCGGGGTCCGCACCCTGCGGCTGCACTCCACGGTGTAGCCGGTCGCGTTCCGGGCCGGCGGACGGTCTAGTCTCGACGTCATGTTCTGGCCGATGTTCGCGGTAGCGCTGGGTTTCCTGGGTCTTGCCGTCCTCGGGGTGCTCGCCGTGCGGGTGTTCCTGGAGGCGCGGCGCCTCGGTGAGCAGGTGGCGGACTCCGCGCGCCGTATCAACCGGGCCGCCGAGGACCTGGAGCGGGCGGCCGTGAGCGCGGCCCGCGCCGTCGACACGCTCTGAGCAGCGCCCGGCGGTGCCGGTGGGGCCGGTGGGGCAAGCGCTTTGCGTCACTTCGCCCTGTCATGCTGCCCTGCGGGAAAGGTACGCTGCTGGTCGTGGTGCGGAGAACGAGGCCCGTACCGTGGACCGGGAGTACGCACGGGGATTGCCTCTCGTTTACCCCTGAGCGTTACGATCGCTGCCAGCACGACCATCGGACACATATCCGACTGGTCGGACAGCACCCACCCAGCCGCCTCGGTGAGAAGGTAAAGACTTATGTTCGGAAGGCTCGGAGCTCCCGAGAT
>NZ_CP071839.1:1500000-1727500 GCF_017526105.1 Streptomyces cyanogenus | reverse complement strand
GTAAGTTCCGACCTGCACGAATGGCGTAACGACTTCTCGACTGTCTCAACCATAGGCCCGGTGAAATTGCACTACGAGTAAAGATGCTCGTTTCGCGCAGCAGGACGGAAAGACCCCGGGACCTTTACTACAGTTTGATATTGGTGTTCGGTTCGGCTTGTGTAGGATAGCTGGGAGACTGTGAAGCAGGCACGCCAGTGTTTGTGGAGTCGTCGTTGAAATACCAGTCTGGTCGTGCTGGATGTCTAACCTGGGTCCGTGATCCGGATCAGGGACAGTGTCTGATGGGTAGTTTAACTGGGGCGGTTGCCTCCTAAAGGGTAACGGAGGCGCCCAAAGGTTCCCTCAGCCTGGTTGGCAATCAGGTGTTGAGTGTAAGTGCACAAGGGAGCTTGACTGTGAGACCGACGGGTCGAGCAGGGACGAAAGTCGGGACTAGTGATCCGGCGGTGGCTTGTGGAAGCGCCGTCGCTCAACGGATAAAAGGTACCCCGGGGATAACAGGCTGATCTTCCCCAAGAGTCCATATCGACGGGATGGTTTGGCACCTCGATGTCGGCTCGTCGCATCCTGGGGCTGGAGTCGGTCCCAAGGGTTGGGCTGTTCGCCCATTAAAGCGGTACGCGAGCTGGGTTTAGAACGTCGTGAGACAGTTCGGTCCCTATCCGCTGTGCGCGTAGGAGTCTTGAGAAGGGCTGTCCCTAGTACGAGAGGACCGGGACGGACGAACCTCTGGTGTGCCAGTTGTTCTGCCAAGGGCATGGCTGGTTGGCTACGTTCGGGAGGGATAACCGCTGAAAGCATCTAAGCGGGAAGCCTGCTTCGAGATGAGGACTCCCACCCACTTGATGGGGTAAGGCTCCCAGTAGACGACTGGGTTGATAGGCCGGATCTGGAAGCACGGTAACGTGTGGAGGTGACCGGTACTAATAGGCCGAGGGCTTGTCCTCAGTTGCTCGCGTCCACTGTGTTGGTTCTGAAACCACGAACAGCCAACGGTTGTTGATTGTTTCATAGTGTTTCGGTGGTCATAGCGTGAGGGAAACGCCCGGTTACATACCGAACCCGGAAGCTAAGCCTCACAGCGCCGATGGTACTGCAGGGGGGACCCTGTGGGAGAGTAGGACGCCGCCGAACTCCTTTTGAAGCTCCGGCTCTTGGGCACTGCCCAGGGGCCGGAGCTTTTTTGCGTTGAGGTAAGGTCATTGGGCATCGTTGGCTCGTTTCGCACAGGAGGCCCCCGGGTGGAGGTCCAGGAGACCCGTGTCCAGACAGACCGGGTCCTCACCATCCCCAACATCCTCAGCATGGCGCGGCTCGTCGGCGTACCCCTCTTCCTGTGGCTGATCCTCAGGCCGGAGTTCGGCGGCCCCAACAGTGATGGCTGGGCCCTCCTCGTGCTGGCTTTCAGCGGGGTCAGTGACTATCTCGACGGCAAGCTCGCCCGGCGCTGGAACCAGATCAGCAGCCTGGGCCGGCTTCTCGACCCCGCCGCCGACCGCCTCTACGTGCTTTCCACCCTCCTCGGCCTGACCTGGCGGGAGATCCTGCCGATCTGGCTGACCGGCCTGCTGCTGGCGCGGGAACTGGTTCTCCTGGTGATGGTGGGCATCCTCCGCCGGCACGGGTATCCGCCGCCGCAGGTGAACTTCCTCGGGAAGGCCGCCACCTTCAACCTGATGTACGCCTTCCCGCTCCTGCTCCTCAGTGACGGAAGTGGTTGGATCGCGTCACTCGCTGCTATTTTCGGATGGGCGTTCGCCGGATGGGGTACAACCCTCTATTGGTGGGCAGGAGTGCTCTACGTGGTACAAGTCCGCCGTTTGGTTCGTGCGGACGCCATGGCCGATTGAGCTCGGCGATTGTCCGGACGTAACGCCTCGATGGCCCGCGGTGGAAAAGTGCGGGACAATCTGGACGGGTGAAGTCGGCTAGACCGTCGTCTCTTGGAGGAGGACGCTTCCGACATGAAGGCCGTCGTGATGGCCGGGGGCGAAGGCACTCGCCTGCGCCCCATGACCTCTAGCATGCCCAAGCCGCTCCTGCCTGTGGCCAACCGCCCGATCATGGAGCACGTGCTACGGCTGCTCAAAAGGCACGGGCTCAACGAGACCGTTGTCACCGTGCAGTTCCTGGCCTCGCTCGTCAAGAACTATTTCGGAGACGGCGAAGAGCTTGGCATGGAGCTCACGTATGCCAATGAGGAGAAGCCACTCGGTACCGCCGGAAGCGTCAAGAACGCCGAGGAGGCGTTGAAGGACGATGCCTTCCTCGTCATCTCCGGCGATGCCCTGACCGACTTCGACCTCACCGAGCTGATCAATTTCCACAAGGAGAAGGGTGCGCTGGTCACGGTCTGTCTGACCCGCGTGCCCAACCCGCTGGAGTTCGGCATCACCATCGTCGACGAGGAAGGCAAGGTCGAGCGCTTCCTGGAGAAGCCGACCTGGGGACAGGTCTTCTCCGACACGGTGAACACGGGCATCTACGTCATGGAGCCAGAGGTCTTCAACTACGTGGAAGCCGATGTGCCCGTCGACTGGTCCGGGGATGTCTTCCCGCAGCTGATGAAGGAAGGCAAGCCGATCTACGGCTATGTCGCCGAGGGCTACTGGGAGGACGTCGGGACGCACGAGAGCTACGTGAAGGCCCAGGCGGACGTCCTCGAAGGCAAGGTCAACGTCGACATCGACGGCTTCGAGATCTCCCCGGGCGTGTGGGTCGCGGAGGGCGCCGAGGTGCACCCCGACGCCGTACTGCGCGGGCCGCTGTACATCGGCGACTACGCGAAGGTCGAGGCCGGCGCGGAGATCCGCGAGCACACCGTGGTCGGATCCAACGTGGTCGTCAAGAGCGGCGCCTTCCTGCACAAGGCCGTCGTGCACGACAACGTGTACGTCGGACAGCACAGCAATCTGCGCGGCTGCGTCGTCGGCAAGAACACCGACATCATGCGCGCCGCCCGGATCGAGGACGGCGCGGTCATCGGCGACGAGTGCCTGATCGGTGAGGAATCGATCGTTCAGGGCAACGTTCGCGTGTACCCGTTCAAGACCATCGAGGCCGGTGCCTTCGTCAACACCTCGGTGATCTGGGAGTCCCGGGGGCAGGCCCATCTGTTCGGCGCCCGCGGTGTCTCCGGCATCCTGAACGTGGAGATCACGCCCGAGCTGGCGGTGCGGCTCGCCGGCGCCTACGCCACGACGCTGAAGAAGGGCTCGACGGTCACCACGGCCCGCGACCACTCCCGGGGTGCCCGTGCGCTCAAGCGGGCGGTGATCTCGGCGCTCCAGGCCAGCGCCATCGACGTACGCGACCTGGAGAACGTGCCGCTGCCGGTGGCCCGGCAGCAGACCGCGCGCGGCAGCGCCGGCGGGATCATGATCCGGACCTCTCCGGGCGTCCCGGACTCGGTCGACATCATGTTCTTCGACGGGCAGGGCGCGGACCTCTCGCAGGGCAGCCAGCGTAAGCTGGACCGGGTGTTCGCGCGCCAGGAGTACCGGCGGGCGTTCCCGGGCGAGATCGGTGACCTGTACTTCCCGGCCAGCGTCTTCGACTCGTACACCGGATCGCTGCTGCGGAACGTCGACACGACCGGGATAGCCGAATCGGGTCTCAAGGTCGTCGTGGACGCCTCGAACGGCAGTGCCGGGCTCGTGCTGCCCAGCCTGCTCGGCAAGCTCGGGGTGGACTCGCTGACCATCAACCCCGGCCTGGACGAGTCCAGGCCCACGGAGACCGAGGAGATGCGACGGAAGGGGCTGGTGCGGCTCGGTGAGATCGTGGCGTCCTCGGGTGCCGCGTTCGGTGTGCGGTTCGACCCCGTCGGCGAGCGGCTGTCGCTCGTGGACGAGAAGGGCCGGATCATCGAGGACGACCGGGCACTGCTGGTGATGCTGGACCTGGTGGCCGCCGAGCGGCGCAGCGGGCGGGTGGCGCTTCCCGTCACCACGACCCGGATCGCCGAGCAGGTGGCCGCGTACCACGGCACGCAGGTCGAGTGGACCACCACCTCGCCCGACGACCTCACGCGCGTGGGACGCGAGGAAGGCACCATCTTCGGCGGTGACGGCAAGGGCGGCTTCATCGTCCCCGAGTTCAGCAGTGTCTACGACGGCACAGCGGCCTTCGTACGGCTCATCGGGCTGGTGGCGCGCACCCAGCTCACGCTCAGCCAGATCGACGCCCGGATCCCGCGGGCCCACGTCCTCAAGCGGGACCTGGCGACGCCGTGGGCCGTCAAGGGACTGGTGATGCGGCGCGTGGTCGAGGCCGCCGGGGACCGCTCCGTCGACACGACCGACGGTGTGCGGGTCGTGGAGACCGACGGGCGCTGGGTGATGGTGCTGCCCGACCCGGCCGAGGCCGTGACCCATCTGTGGGCCGAGGGGCCCGACGACGCCTCCGCGAAGGCCCTGCTGGACGAGTGGTCGGCGGTCGTGGACAGCGCCGGCCGGTAGCTCCCGGCGGCTGAGAACGGCGGAAAGCCACTGCACGCGCGCGTGCCGGACAAGTGCCCCCAAGGGTGCCTGTCCGGCACGCCGGTGGGGCCGTTCGGAGGTACTGCGCGCGACATGCGACGATGTGCGGCATGCCGCAGCAACCCCCCGTTCGGAGCAGCCCCACGCGGCCGCAGCGCCCGGACGCCTCCATGTCGTTGATCACCAACGTCATGGACCACAGCCTCGACGACGGGTACGCCGAGGCCGCAGCCCGCAAGCAGTCGCAGGGCGAGGGCGGCCTGCCGAAGACGCTCCGGGCCAAGCTGGGCCTGGCCGCCGGTCTCGTCCTGGCGGCGCTGGTGGTGACCGTGGGGGCGGCGCAGGCGCGCGTGACGGCGCCCGTCGTGGCCAAGGAGCGCCAGGAGCTGATCGACCGCATCGACACCGAGACCGCGGCCGCGGACAAGCTCGAGAGCACCGTCGACACGCTGCGCGACGACGTCAGCGCCCGCCAGCGGGCAGCCCTGAGATCGAGCGGTGGCAGCGCCGAGGCGGACCTCGTGGGCCTGCTGTCGGGGGCCACCGCGGTGCACGGTCCCGGCGTCAGGCTCGTCGTGGACGACGCCAAGGAGGCCGCCGGCGGCGGGGACGGCAACAACCCTCGCGAGACCTCCGGCTTCTCCGACACCGGCCGGGTGCGGGACCGCGACATGCAGCGCGTGGTCAACGGCCTGTGGGCCTCCGGGGCGGAAGCGATCTCCATCAACGGACAGCGGCTCACCGCCCTGTCCGCGATCAGGGCCGCGGGTGACGCGATACTGGTCGACAACAGGCCGCTGGTGCCGCCGTACACGGTGCTGGCGGTGGGGGACGGGGAGAGGTTGAGCACCAGGTTCCAGAACGGCGCCGACGGCCTGTATCTGCATGCCCTGGAGGAGAACTACGGCATCCGCGCCACCATCTCCACGGAGGGCGACGTCCGGTTGCCGGCCGCCCCCAGTGTGATCGTACGTACAGCACAGCCGAAGTCCGAGAAAACCGAGAAGGGCACATCGTGATCGCCGTACTGGGCCTCGTCGTGGGAGTCGTGGCCGGCCTGTTGGTCCGACCCGAGGTTCCGGCGGTCGTCGAGCCTTATCTGCCGATCGCCGTCGTCGCGGCGCTGGACGCCGTCTTCGGCGGTCTGCGGGCCATGCTGGACGGCATCTTCGACGACAAGGTGTTCGTGGTGTCGTTCCTGTCGAACGTGGTCGTCGCCGCGCTCATCGTGTTCCTCGGTGACAAGTTGGGCGTGGGCGCGCAGCTGTCCACGGGTGTCGTCGTGGTCCTGGGCATCAGGATCTTCTCCAACGCCGCGGCGATCCGACGGCATGTGTTCCGGGCGTGACTCCGATGAGCGAACAGAACGACCGCAACGACCGGACCCAGCCGGAGAACCCGCTGCGCAGGGAGCTGCCGGCCGAGGTGCCCGCGCCCGCGCCCGAGGCCGGGCAGCAGGGCCAGGGCCAGGAGGAGCCCCAGCAGCCGCTCACGGGCAGGCAGCGGCTCGTCGATGGCCTGTGGCCGCCGCGTTTCACGCGGGCCCAACTCATCGTCGCGCTGCTGCTGTTCGGCCTCGGTTTCGGCCTGGCCGTCCAGGTGGCGTCGAACAGCGACACCGACGGCGCGCTGCGCGGCGCGCGTCAGGAAGATCTTGTTCGCATCCTCGATGAACTGGATTCCCGTACTCAGCGTCTTGAGGACGAGAAGCAGGGACTCGAGAAGCAGCGTCAGGAGCTGCAGTCCAGTTCCGACCAGGCCGCCGAGGCCCGCCGGCAGACCGCCGAGAAGGAGAGACAACTCGGCATCCTGGCGGGGACCGTGGCGGCGCAGGGTCCCGGCATCACCATGACGATCGAGGACACGAAGGGGACGGTCCAGGCGGACATGCTGCTCGACGCGATCCAGGAGTTGCGCGCGGCCGGCGCGGAGGCGATCCAGGTCAACGGGGTCCGGGTGGTCGCCGGTACCTACGTCACCGACTCCGGCGACAGCGTGAGCGTCGACGGGAACAAGATCAACACCCCCTATCGTTTCAAGGTCATCGGCAAGCCGCAGGACCTGGAGCCGGCGCTGAACATCCCTGGAGGCGTGGTGCAGACTCTGGAGAAGGAGCAGGCCACGGTGACCGTCGAGCGGTCGGACAAGATCGTCGTGGACGCCTTGCGGCAGGCGAAGCGGCCTGACTACGCTCGGTCGTCCTCCCGGTGAACCGGTGGTGCATGGCGGTCGTCGCGCAGGGGCATGAGGTTGCGGGGGGTCGGCGCACCAAAGGGGTGGCGCGTGGTGGAAACTGTCTGGTGGTTACGGACGTTGTGAGAATGTCCGGCTCGGCCGGTGTAGGCAATCAGGGTTCGTCCTGCCCCACGGGCGGGTCTGTTTCGGTCAAGGGGAATCGCCCGTGAAGTTGTTTGCGAAGTTGTTCGGCAAGAGCGCGCGAGAGGGCCGCGACAACGCGACCGCTCGTCATCGCGCACAGCCTGACGCGGAGGGCCAGCGCCCGCTGTTCCGGGACCAGGTCGCTGGTCCGGGCGGTGACATTTCCGGTGGTCAGGGCGCGGCGTCTGTTGACCCTGCCCACTCCGGCGGCATAGGTTTCGGGCAACCGTCAACCTCAGGTACGGGTGGAGGGTTTGCCTCCGGTCCGTACGCGTCCAACGCCCCGGCGGGGCAGCCGCGGCAGGAGGATCCGTCGATGTCGGTCCTGGTGTGTACGAGGTGCGGTAACCGGAATGCGGAGAACGCCCGGTTCTGCTCCAACTGCGGGGCGCCGTTGCGCCCCGGGGTGGCGCCCGAGCGGGCTTCCGAGACGACGTCCACCATCTCGATCTCCGGTCTGGAGGCGTACGACTCCGAGGCGACCGGCCAGACGCCGCTGCCGATGCTCTCCCCGGAGGCGCAGGCCGCGGTGGACGCGCTGCCGGTGGGCTCGGCGCTGCTGGTGGTGCGCCGCGGTCCGAACTCGGGCAGCCGCTTCCTGCTGGACAGCGACCTGACCACGGCCGGCCGCCATCCGCAGAGCGACATCTTCCTGGACGACGTGACGGTCTCCCGGCGGCACGTGGAGTTCCGGCGCTCCCCCGACGGCTCCTTCACGGTGGCCGACGTGGGCAGCCTGAACGGCACCTACGTCAACCGCGAGCGCATCGACCAGGTCGCTCTGTCGAACGGTGACGAGGTGCAGATCGGCAAGTACCGGCTGGTGTTCTACGCGAGCCGGCAGGGCATCTGACCCGCCCCCGGACCGATGTCCGGGGGGATCCCCAGGGAAGGTCCATGCTTCAAACACCGAGCGGCGGTGCCGGAAGCGGTACCGCCGCCAGGGACAGTGGGCTGATGAGCATCGGCACGGTGCTGAACGTGCTGCGCGACGAGTTCCCCGAAGTCACCATCTCCAAGATCCGCTTCCTGGAGTCGGAGGGGCTCATCGAGCCGCAGCGGACCCCGTCGGGGTACCGCAAGTTCAGCGCCGCGGACGTCGAGCGCCTCGGCCACGTCCTGCGGATGCAGCGGGACCACTATCTGCCCCTGAAGGTGATCCGGGAGCATCTGGACGCCATGGAGCGGGGTGAGGCCGCCCCGCTGCCCGTGGTGGGGCGCCAGCGGACCCCCGACGACGTGCCGGCGCCGGCCGAGGGGCGCACGGTGGCCAGGGTCGGCAGGGCCGAGCTGCTGGCCGCGGCGGACGTCGACGAGGACGAGCTGAAGGAGTGGGAGTCCTACGGGCTGCTCGCTCCCCTGGCGGACGGGGCGTACGACGCCGAGGCCGTCACGGTGGCCTCGCTCATCGCCGAGCTGGGCCGCTTCGGGATCGAGCCACGCCACCTTCGGGTGATGAAGGCCGCCGCGGACCGCGAGGCGGGGCTGGTCGACCAGGTGGTGGCCCCGCTCAGGCGCCACCGCAACCCGCAGACCAGGGCCCACGCCGAGGCCCGCACCAAAGAGCTGGCGGCCCTCGCGGTGAAGCTGCACGCGGCACTGGTACAGACCGCTCTGGGCGTGCGGCTGCCCTGAGACGGCGGTCCCGCGGGACGGCCGGATCGGGCACCTGTTCCCGGCCCGACTACCCAAACGTCCCGAGCACGGCCTAGGGTTGCTGTGTGAACGAGCTCGATGTCGTAGGTGTCCGGGTCGAAATGCCCTCCAACCAGCCGATCGTGCTCCTGCGCGAAGTGGGGGGCGACCGTTACCTCCCCATCTGGATCGGGCCGGGGGAGGCGACGGCGATCGCCTTCGCCCAGCAGGGCATGGCCCCCGCGCGACCGCTGACCCACGACCTGTTCAAGGACGTGCTGGAGGCCGTCGGCCAGGAGCTGACCGAAGTGCGCATCACCGATCTGCGAGAAGGCGTCTTCTACGCGGAGCTGGTGTTCGCCAGCGGGGTCGAGGTCAGCGCCCGCCCCTCCGATGCCATAGCGCTGGCTCTGCGCACCGGAACGCCGATCTACGGCAGTGACACGGTGCTGGACGACGCGGGTATCGCCATTCCGGACGAGCAGGAGGACGAGGTGGAGAAGTTCCGCGAGTTCCTCGACCAGATCTCGCCCGAGGACTTCGGTACCAGCAGCCAGTGAACAGCGGGGCACGGCCCCGCCGGACCGGGGTTCCGCCCCGGCCGGTCGGCGGCTCCGCGCGGCCGTCGCCTCGGCATGTGCCTCCGGCCAGTGAGAGCGTCCTACGGCCCGCCGCGAACGCATTCGGCTAGCCTTTCCCCGCGGTGGGACACGAGAAACCACTCCTAGGGTGATTATCACTCGGCGTGCCGAGTGTGGCGATCGTTGACGCACCCCTGGTGACTGCCTACCGTCGAGAAGGCAGGTCAAGGACGGAGGTCGGCGTGAGAACCAGCGGCGACGGTACGGCTGGGGGTGCCCCCGGACGCAGCTTCGGGGAGAGCGGTCCGTACCCGCCCCCGAGCCCGCGACTGCGCTCGGGCGGGGGACACCCCCATCCGGGCAGCGCGGTGGATCACGCTCCGCAGCTGCCGACGGCGGTGCCGAACGGTGGAGGGGTGGCGGCCATGACGTCCGAAGAGATCGGCTACCGCGGGCCCACGGCCTGCGCGGCGGCCGGTATCACCTACCGGCAGCTCGACTACTGGGCGCGGACCGGTCTGGTCGAGCCCAGCGTGCGGCCCGCCTACGGGTCGGGCACCCAGCGGCTGTACAGCTTCCGGGACGTCGTCGTCCTGAAGATCGTGAAGCGGTTCCTGGACACCGGGGTGTCGCTGCAGAACATCCGCACGGCCGTCCAGCACCTGAGGGAACGCGGTTTCCGTGACCTGGAGCGGATGACCCTGATGAGCGACGGTGCGACCGTGTACGAGTGCACCTCGCCGGACGAGGTCCACGCCCTGCTCCAGGGTGGTCAGGGCATCTTCGGGATCGCCGTCGGCGTGGTGTGGCGCGATGTGGAAAGCGCCCTCTCCCAGCTGCACGGTGAGCGCATCGACACCGGCGAGACGCTCGTCGGGCACAACCCCGCGGACGAGCTGGCGCGGCGCCGCAACCGGGCGGTCTGACCGCCGGGTCTCCCGAGGGGCGCTCCGGCACCACCGCATTGTCAGTGGCGTGGTGCAGCATCGGAGATGTGAGAAACGCGCCCACGATCCTGCATCTCGACATGGATGCCTTCTTCGCCTCGGTGGAGCAGGCGTCCAAGCCGAGCCTGCGCGGGAAGGCGGTCGTCGTGGGCGGGCTCGGACCGCGCGGGGTGGCGGCCACCGCGTCGTACGAGGCACGTGTGTTCGGGGTCCACTCGGCGATGCCCATGGCGCAGGCGCGCCGGCTGGCACCCAACGCCGCGTACCTGGTGCCGCGCTTCACCCTGTACCGGTCGGTCAGCGAGCAGGTGATGGCGCTGCTGCGGGAGCTGTCACCGCTGGTGGAGCCGCTGAGTCTGGACGAGGCGTTCGTGGATCTGGAGGCCGGGGGAGCGGCCTGGGACGAGGAGTCGGCGCGGCGGGCCGGGGAGAAGCTGCGCGCTGACATCCGGGCGGTCACCGGGCTCACCGGTTCGGTGGGGCTCGCCGCCTCGAAAATGCTGGCGAAGATCGCCTCCGAGCAGGCCAAGCCGGACGGCCTGGTGCTGATCGAGCCCGGCACCGAGAGGGCGCTGCTGGGGCCGATGCCGGTGCGGACCCTGCCGGGGGTGGGGCCGGCCACCGGGGACCATCTGCGCCGGGCCGGGATCAGCACCGTGCAGGAGCTGGCCGAGGCCGGGGAGGACGAGCTGGTCCGGCTGCTCGGCAAGGCGCACGGGCACGCGCTGTACGCGATGGCCCTGGCCCGGGACGAGCGACCGGTGGTGGCCGAGCGGGAGACCAAGTCGGTGTCGGTGGAGGACACGTACGACGTGGACATCCACGACCGGCTGCGGGTCGGTCTGGAGGTGCAGCGGCTGGCCGACCGGTGCGTGCGGAGGCTGCGCGACGCGGGGCTGTCCGGGCGGACCATCGTGCTGAAGGTGCGGCGGTACGACTTCTCCACGCTGACCCGCTCGGAGACGCTCAGGGGGCCCACGGACGACCCCGCGGTCATCCGGGAGGCGGCGGCGCGGCTGCTGGACCCGGTGGACACCACGGGCGGGGTGCGGCTGCTCGGGGTGGGGGTGTCCGGGCTCGCCGACTACACGCAGGAGGACCTGTTCGCGCAGGCGATGCCCGCGGGGGCGGTGGAGGCGCCGGAGGAGGCCGTGGCCGAGGCCGTCGCGGAGCGGGCGGAGCCGGTGGAACGGCAGTGGCGCGCCGGGCAGGACGTACGGCATGCGGAGTACGGGCCCGGATGGGTGCAGGGGAGCGGACTGGGCCGGGTGACGGTGCGGTTCGAGACGCCGCAGTCCGAGCCGGGGCGTGTGCGCACGTTTTTCGTCGACGATCCTGCGCTGGAGTCGGCTGAGCCGTTGCCGCTGGTTGCCGACCTGGCCCACGCACCCACCGGTCCCGCTCCGGAGACGGTTCGGGGCTCGGATGTCGGGGACGGCTCGGAGGAAGGTGGTGGCGGCTCGGGCGTGGGTGATCAGCTGGAGGGGGCCGGAGGGCGGACATAGGCCGGGCAGCGGGCGGGGACCGGTCCGTGTGCCGGCGGGTCGGGGCCGACAGGTCGGGCCCCGGGCCGGTCCCGTCTGGGTGCCCCGGGCCGGGGCCGGACGGGGGTCGGGCTGTGGGTGCGAGCCGGCCCGCGCGGGGATTACGGCGGGCGGGGCGGGGCTGCCGGCGTCGGTCAGGTCGGGCGTCGGTCAGGTCAGGGTTCTTCCGTGCCTGCCAGCTTGCCGAAGTCGTGGTCCGGGACGGTGGGGGGTGCGGCCACGTCGAGGCCGTAGTGGTGGTAGAGCTGGAGTTCCTGTTCGGGGGAGAGGTGGCGGCCCACGCCGAAGTCGGGGGCGTCCTTGATCAGGGCGCGGTCGAAGGGGACGTACAGGCTGCCTTCGACGAGCTCGCTGGGCTCCAGGGGTACGAAGGCGTCCCGGGAGAACAGGCCGGTGCGTATGGCAGCCCACTCGGGCACTCCGGTGGCGTCGTCCAGGTACACCTCGTCAATGGTGCCGATCTTGGTGCCATTGCGGTCGAACGCCTTGCGGCCGATCAGGTTGCGCGGATCGATGTCGGTCTGCACGGTCCCTCTCCCTCCACGTGGTCGCAACTCATCCGTAAGCACTACAAAAGAGCACATTCAGGGAGGCGGCCACTCGAAGGCTCCGGCATTGACCTCGCTGGTAGGCTGACAGCGGCTGCTGACCCCGTGCGGGAGAGTCCTCCGACCACCTCGGAGGCGCCGAAGGAGCAACTCCTCCCCGGAATCTCTCAGGCTCACGTACCGCACGGACGAGGTCACTCTGGAAAGCAGGGCGGTTGTCGACGGCTCCCGCCCTCACCGACGGTGAAAGCCGGCGCCCTCGGGTGGCCGGTGAAGCTCTCAGGTTGAGATGACAGAGGGGGAGGCCGTCGGGGTATCCGTACCGGGGTGCCCCTCGAAGGTCGCGTCAGACCAGGAGGCCTCCGCAATGACCGCCCATCGCATTCCGCTCTCCGAGCTCGAAGCGGGCATTCCGTTCGAGCAGCGCCACATCGGACCCGACCAGGAGGCGCGGGCCAAGATGCTCGCGCAGGTCGGATACGGCTCGCTCGACGAGCTGACCGCCGCCGCGGTCCCGGATGTGATCAAGAACGCCGACGCCCTGGACCTGCCGGGCGCCCGCACCGAGGCCGAGGTGCTCGCCGAGCTGCGCTCGCTCGCCGACCGCAACCAGGTTCTGGGCTCCATGATCGGGCTGGGGTACTACGGCACGTTCACCCCGCCCGTCATCCTGCGCAACGTCATGGAGAACCCGTCCTGGTACACGGCCTACACGCCGTACCAGCCGGAGATCTCCCAGGGGCGGCTCGAGGCCCTGCTGAACTTCCAGACCGTGGTCGCCGACCTCACTGGGCTGCCCACCTCCGGCGCCTCCCTCCTCGACGAGGGCACGGCCGCGGCCGAGGCCATGTCGCTGTCCCGGCGCATGGGCAAGAACAAGAAGGGCCTCTTCCTGGTCGACGCGGACGTGCTGCCGCAGACCATCGCCGTGATCGAGACCCGCGCCGAGCCGACCGGCGTCGAGGTGGTCGTCGCCGACCTGAGCGACGGCATCCCGGCGGAGATCGCCGAGCGCGAGATCAACGGCGTGCTGATCCAGTACCCGGGCGCCTCCGGTGCCGTACGGGACATCAAGCCGGTCATCGACCGGGCGCACGAGCTGGGCGCCCTCGTCACCGTCGCCGCCGACCTGCTGGCGCTGACCCTGCTCACCTCGCCGGGCGAGCTGGGTGCGGACATCGCCGTCGGCACCACCCAGCGCTTCGGCGTGCCGATGGGCTTCGGCGGCCCGCACGCCGGCTACATGGCCGTGCACGAGAAGTTCGCCCGCAGCCTGCCCGGGCGGCTGGTGGGCGTCTCCGTGGACGCCGACGGGAACAAGGCCTACCGGCTCGCGCTGCAGACCCGTGAGCAGCACATCCGCCGCGAGAAGGCCACCAGCAACATCTGCACCGCGCAGGTGCTGCTCGCCGTGATGGCCGGCATGTACGCCGTCTACCACGGCCCGGAGGGCCTGAAGACCATCGCCCGGCGCACGCACCGGTACGCCACGATCCTCGCCGAGGGGCTGAAGGCCGGCGGGGTGGAGATCGTCCACGGCGCCTACTTCGACACCGTCACCGCGCGCGTGCCCGGCAGGGCAGCCGAGGTCGTCGCCGCCGCGCGGGACAACGGGGTCAACCTGCGCCTCGTCGACGCCGACCACGTCTCGGCGGCCTGCGACGAGACCACCGGCCGGGCCCAGCTGGCCGCCGTCTTCGCCGCGTTCGGTGTCGAGGGCGACGTCGAGGCGCTGGACGCGAGTGCCGAGGACACCCTGCCCGAGGCGCTGCTGCGCACCGACGCCTACCTGACCCACCCGGTCTTCCACGAGCACCGCTCCGAGACCGCCATGCTGCGCTACCTGCGCAAGCTGGCCGACCGCGACTACGCGCTCGACCGCGGCATGATCCCGCTGGGCTCCTGCACCATGAAGCTCAACGCGACCACGGAGATGGAGCCGGTCACCTGGCCCGAGTTCGGGCAGCTGCACCCGTTCGCGCCCGCGGAGCAGGCGCAGGGCTACCTCACGCTCATCCGCGAGCTGGAGGAACGTCTCGCCGAGGTCACCGGCTACGACAAGGTCTCGCTCCAGCCGAACGCCGGTTCGCAGGGCGAGCTGGCCGGTCTGCTCGCCGTACGCGGCTACCACCGGGCCAACGGCGACGAGCAGCGCACCGTCTGCCTGATCCCGTCCTCCGCGCACGGCACCAACGCCGCCAGCGCCGTGATGGCCGGCATGAAGGTCGTCGTCGTGAAGACCGCCGACGACGGCGAGATCGACATCGAGGACCTGCGCGCCAAGATCGAGCAGTACCGCGACGAACTGGCGGTGCTGATGATCACCTACCCGTCGACGCACGGTGTGTTCGAGGAGCACGTCGCCGACATCTGCGCCCGGGTGCACGAGGCCGGCGGCCAGGTGTACGTCGACGGTGCCAACCTCAACGCCCTGGTGGGCCTCGCCAAGCCCGGCCACTTCGGCGGTGACGTCTCCCACCTGAACCTGCACAAGACGTTCTGCATCCCGCACGGCGGCGGCGGTCCCGGCGTCGGCCCGGTCGCGGTCCGCTCGCACCTGGCGCCGTACCTGCCGAACCACCCGCTCCAGCCGGAGGCCGGCCCGGAGACGGGTGTGGGCCCCATCTCGGCGGCGCCGTGGGGCAGCGCGGGCATCCTGCCGATCTCGTGGGCGTACGTCCGCCTCATGGGCGGTGAGGGCCTCAAGCGGGCCACCCAGGTGGCCGTGCTCTCCGCGAACTACATCGCCAAGCGCCTGGAGCCGCACTACCCGGTGCTCTACACCGGCCCCGGCAACCTGGTCGCGCACGAGTGCATCATCGACCTGCGCCCGCTGACCAAGGCGACCGGCGTGACCGTCGACGACGTGGCCAAGCGCCTGATCGACTACGGCTTCCACGCGCCGACCATGTCGTTCCCGGTGGCCGGCACGCTGATGATCGAGCCGACCGAGTCGGAGGACATCACCGAGCTGGACCGTTTCTGCGATGCGATGATCGCCATCCGCGCGGAGATCGAGAAGGTCGGCTCGGGCGAGTGGCCCGCCGAGGACAACCCGCTGCGCAACGCCCCGCACACCGCCGCCGCGCTCGGCGGTGAGTGGACCCACGCCTACAGCCGCGAGGAGGCGGTCTTCCCGGCCGGCGTCTCGGCCGCCGACAAGTACTGGCCGCCGGTGCGCCGCATCGACCAGGCCTTCGGCGACCGCAACCTGGTGTGTTCCTGCCCGCCGCTGGACGCCTACGAGGACTGAGCGAGCGGCAGCCCTCGGGGCCCCGTCCGGTTTCCGGGCGGGGCCTTCGCCGTGTCAGGCCGTCGCCAGGGACACGTCTGTCGCCTTGATGAGCGCGACCACGTCGGATCCCACGAAGAGGCCCAGGCCGGTGGCGGCGTCCTTGGTGATGGCCGCGGTCAGTTCACCGCCGGGGACGGAGATCCGCACGGAGGCCATCGCGGCGCCGGTGGTGAGGCCGACGACCGCACCGTCGAGCTGGTTGCGGATCGACAGACCCTCGACGCGGTGGGTGGCGACGGAGACCTCGGTCGACTTCACCAGGGCCCGCACGGACGAGCCGGGGGCGAGGGCGAGGTCCTCGGCGGACTCCTTGGTGATGGCCGCGGTGAGGTCCTGCCCACCGTGCAGGCGCAGCTTGACGGTGGTCATGACCTCGCCCGGCTGGATCGCGGTGACCGTGCCGGGGAGCTGGTTGCGGATGCTGAGGGTCATGGGCACCCACCGTAGAGCGCCCTTCCGCTCAGGCCGGGTATGCGTGGGTCTGCGTCGCCTTGACCGTCGCCCAGACCGGTGCACCCGGGTGCAGGTCCAGCTCCGCGGCGGCCACCGTCGTCAGGTCCGCCGCGAGCGGCAGCTCGCCGGTGAGGTCGGCGCGGATCTGGTCGCCGTGCGTCTCCAGCCCGGCGACCTCGCAGCGCCACAGGTTGCGGGCGCTGGCGCCGGAGGGGCGGTCCCGGAACAGGGTCACGGCGGACGGCGGGAACGCCACGAAGACCGGGCCGGACAGCTTCTCCGTGGTCGTGATCGCGGGTCCGGCGTCCAGCCGTACGGTGTGCCCCGCGGCCTGTCCGCGGTAGAGGTTGAGGCCGACGAGCTGGGCGATGTAGTCCGTGCGCGGGTGGCGGGCGATGTCGGCGGGGGTGCCCTCCTGGACGACCCGGCCGTGCTCCACCACCACCAGCCGGTCGGCGAGCACCATGGCGTCCAGCGGGTCGTGGGTGACCAGTACGGAGACCGCCTCGAACTCGGCCAGGTGGCGGCGGAGCTGAGCGCGGACCTCAAGGCGGGTACGGGCGTCCAGGGCTGCCAGCGGCTCGTCCAGGAGGAGCAGCCGGGGCCGGGTGGCCAGGGCGCGGGCGAGGGCCACGCGCTGGGCCTGGCCACCGGAGAGGCGGCGCGGCTTGGCCGCGGCGTGCGGCGTCAGGCCCATGCGCTCCAGCCAGGCCGCTGCCGCGGCGCGGGCCTCGGCCTTGCTCGCGCCCCGGCAGCGGGGGCCGAACGCGACGTTGTCCAGGGCGGACAGGTGCGGGAAGAGCAGGTAGTCCTGGAAGACCACGCCGACCGGGCGGGCCTCCGGGGCCGTGTGCTCCAGCGCGGTCCCGTCCAGGCGGAGGTGGCCGTCCGTGAGAGGGGTGAGGCCGGCGAGGGCGCGCAGGGCGGTGGTCTTGCCGGCGCCGTTGGGACCGAGCAGGGCGAGGACGTCGCCGGGGGCGGCGGTGAGGGTGACGTCCAGACGGAAGCCGGGGCGGTCGACCACGAGGTGGGCTTGCAGGCCGGTGGGGGGGTGGGGGTTGGGGTGCGTGTCCGTGGCGGGGGGTCGGCCTTCGGCCGGATTGGGGTTGCCACTCGCACCACCCGTGCGGCTTTCGTCGTCGGGTGCGGGTGGCCCCTGTGGGGGCTGAGCGCCGTCGGCGGGTGCGGCTGGTCCCGGCGCGCGTGTGGCGGTCTCGGCGGGTGCGGGTTGGCCGGGTGGGGATGTGGGGTGGGGACGTGTGGGTTCGGAGTTGTTCGTCATGACGGTGTCATCCAACGGTCCCTGAGGCCTGCCAGGACCGTGATCGAGACGGCCAGGAGGACCAGGCTGAGGGAGATGGCGGCCTCGGGGTCGTTCTGGAGGGCGAGGTAGACCGCGAGGGGCATGGTCTGGGTGCGGCCCGGGAAGTTGCCCGCGAAAGTGATCGTCGCACCGAACTCGCCGAGCGCCCGGGCCCAGGCCAGCACAGCTCCGGCCGCGATGCCGGGCGCGATCAGCGGCAGCGTGACCCGGCGGAACGCGGTGAAGCGGGAGGCGCCCAGGGTGGTCGCCGCCTCCTCGTAGCGCGGGTCCGCGGCGCGCAGGGTGCCCTCGACACTGATGACCAGGAACGGCATCGCGACGAACGCCTCCGCGATCACGACCCCGGTGGTGGTGAACGGCAGGGTGATCCCGAACCAGGCGTCCAGCCACTGGCCGATCACCCCGTTGCGGCCGAGGGCAAGGAGCAGGGCCACACCGCCGACGACCGGGGGCAGCACGAGGGGCAGGGTCACCAGGGCCCGTACGAACCCACGGCCGGGAAACTCCGTACGGGCCAGGAGCCAGGCAAGCGGCACGCCGAGTACGAGGCTCACGGCCGTCGCCGCGGTGGCGCTGACCAGGGACAGCTGGAGCGCCTGCCACACCTCGGCGCTGGTCAGCTGGTCCGGCAGGCTCCGCCAGGGCGCGCGGATCAGCAGCGCGAGCAGCGGCAGCAGCAGGAACGCCAGGGCCAGCACGCCCGGCAGCAGCAGTGGCAACGGCACGCCGCGTCGGCCCCCCGCGCCGACGCCGCGGCGCCGGGAGCGGCCCGTGTGGGGGCCGGCCGCGACGCCGGGCTCGTCGAGTGGGGTCACGGCTTGAGGAACCCGGCCTCGCTCAGCACCTGCTGCCCCTCCGCGGACCGCACGAGGGCGATGAACGCCTTGGCGGCCTCGGCGTGCGGCGCGTTCTTCAGCAGGGCGATCGGATAGTCGTTGATCGCGCCGGCCGACTCGGGGAACTCCACGCCCTCCACCTTGTCACCCGCGGCCTTCACATCGGTCTTGTAGACCACCGCCGCGTCGGCCTCCTTCAGCTCCACCTTGGTCAGGGCGCCCTTGACGTCCTGCTCGTAGGAGACCGGCGTGAGCCTGAGCCTGCTCGCGTCCAGGGCCTTCTGTGCGGCGGCGCCGCACGGCACGGTCCGGTCGCACAGGACGACCTTCAGGCCCGACTCGGTGAGGTCCTTCAGGGAGGACACCTTGTGCGGGTTGCCCGGCACGGTGGCGATCTCCAGCTGGTTGCGGACGAAGGTGGCGGGTGTGCCGGCCGCCTCCTGCTTGTCCGTCACCAGGGCCATGGTCCTGGGGCTGGCCGCGGCGAACACGTCCGCCGGGGCACCGCCGGTGATGCTCGCGGCGAGGCTGTCGCTGCCGCCGAAGTTGAAGCTGACCTTGGTGCCCGGGTGGTCCTGCTCGAACTTCTTGCCCAGGGTCGTGAAGCTCTCCTTCAGGGAGGCCGCCGCGAACACGGTGACCGTGTCGGAGGACTTCGAGGAGGCGGGGGAGTCCGACGAGGCGGAGCAGGCGCTGAGGGCTATGAGGGCGGCGGCGCTTGCACCGGCCAGCGGCCACATCCGCCGGGTCCGGCATACGGAACGGGTCATCACGGCTCTGCTCCTCGGGTCTGTGTCGCACGAACGTCGCGCCCTGCACGGCCGGTGGGGCCCCTGCCGCGATGATACTGCCGCATCTGCGAGGTATAGGGCTCCTGTCGCATCGCATGAGCTGCGAAGCAGGGACCGAGAGCTTGCATGTGCGTTTCTACGGGGCTCCGGGGCGGGCACGTCCCGCGGGAGGGCGTCGACGGTGACGCTCGTGGGCGTGACAGCCCGCATCCAGGCACGCTTCGGCCGTATCCGGGCGCGGCTTGGCCGTGTCCGGGTGCGCATCGGCCGCAGTGCTGCGCAACGCCCGGCCGCGCGGGCGGAGCGGTTCGCCGGCTCCGGGTCAGGCCCGGTCGATGTGCACGTTCGTGGACTTCACGCGGGCGGTGGCCTCCATGCCGACCTCCAGGCCCAGTTCCTCCACGGCCTCCCGGGTCAGCAGCGAGACGAGCCGGTGCGGGCCGGCCTGGATCTCCACCTGGGCGGCGACATCGCCGAGCTTGATCGCGGTGACGATGCCGGGGAAGGCGTTGCGGACGGAGGTGTGCGAGACGTCCTCCTCGGCGCCGCCCCCCTTGGCCAGCTCGACGGAGAACGCGGCGAGGTCCCTGCCGTCGATGAGCCGCCGCCCGGACTCGTCGCGGTGGGTGGCCACCCGGCCGGCGTCGGCCCAGCGGCGGGCGGTGTCCGGGCTGACGCCGAGCAGCCGCGCGGCCTGGCCGATCGTGTAGGACTGCATGCCGGTCACGATAGGGCCAGTACCGGGAAGCGCGGACGTGGGGCCGGCGGTTCGGTACGACGTGACACTCGTCCGCATCGAGCGGCCGCCCGTCGGCCACCGGCGCAGCGGGCGGGTGCCCGGCACCCGGCCGTCAGCCCGTGTGGACCCGCGGGCGGCGGACGCGGTCGGGTTCCGCCTCGCGCAGTACCTCACGGGTGACCGGTGCGACCTCGCCCTGGCCGAAGAGGAAGAAGCGCAGGAAGTTGGTGAACGGACTGCCCTCGGTCCACTCGAAGTAGATGTGCGGGGTGCAGCCCGTGAGGTCTCGGACGTGCAGGAGGAGCGCGGCGAGGGCGTTGGGGATGGACGCGGACTCCAGCGTCAGCACGCGGTAGCGGCCGTGCAGCACCTCGCCGCGTACGGTCAGGCCCGCCTCGAACTCGGAGGGGTCGGTGACGGTGACCTCGACGAAGACGAAGTCCTCCTGCTCCGGCATGTCGTTGTCGGCGCGGATCTGCTCGATCTTGTCCCGGTACTCGGCCTTGTCGCGGTGGCCCGGCTCGTTGGCGATGAACCGCATCTTGCGGCTGGCCATGTCCCGGATGAACCGTTCCGCCATGGGGTCGAGCGACACGCTGGTCACGCGCAGTTCGAAGGCACGGGCCAGCCGGGACAGCAGCGAGACCAGGATGATGCCGATGATGAAGCAGGCACCGATCTTCACACCGTCCGGGCGCTCGATGACGTTCACCACGGTGGTGTAGAGGAACACCGTGGAGATCATCGCGAACACGATGGTCCAGCCGCGCTGCCCCGCCTTGCGCGCGGCGATGGTCACCGCGATCGCGGCCGAGCTGATCAGCACCAGCACACCGGTGGCGTAGGCGCCGCCCTGCTTGTCGACGTTGGCGTCGAAGATCCAGGTCACCAGGAAGGCGATCAGGGTGAAGACGATCACCATCGGACGGACGGCCCGCGCCCAGTGCGGGGCCATGCCGTAGCGGGGCAGGTAGCGCGGCATCAGGTTGAGCAGGCCGGCCATGGCGGAGGCGCCGGCGAACCACAGGATGGCGATGGTCGAGACGTCGTAGACCGTGCCGAAGGCGTTGCCCAGGTACTCGTGCGCGAGGTAGGCGAGCGCGCGGCCGTTGGCCTGGCCGCCCGTCTTGAACTCCTTCTCCGGGATCAGCAGCGTGGTGATGAAGCTGGTGGCGATCAGGAAGCAGCTCATGATGAGCGCGGCGGTGGTCAGGAGCTTCTTGGTGTCCCGGATCCGGCCGGTGGGCCGCTGCTCGGTGTCGCCCGGGTCGCCCTGCACGTGCGGCATGACGGCGACACCCGTCTCGAAGCCGGACAGGCCCAGGGCGAGCTTCGGGAAGACGATGAGCGCCACGCCGACCATCACGAAGACGTTCCCGTGCTGCGCGGTCAGCGCGCTGCTCCAGTCGGTGATCACGTGGCCGGCGGTGACGACGTGCCACAGGCCGGTGACCACGACGACGAGGTTGAGGGCGAGGTACACGCCGACCAGGGCGACCGCGACCCCGATGGCCTCCAGGAAGCCCTTGAGGAAGACCGCGCCGAGCAGCGCCACGAGGACCAGCGTGATCAGCATCTGCTTGCCGTCCAGGGCTTCCGTCAGATGCGGGTTCTCCACCAGGTGGGTGGAGGCGTCGGCGGCGGAGAGCGTGATGGTGATGAGGAAGTCGGTCGCCGCGAAGCCCAGCAGGGTGAGGACGAAGAGCTTGCCCTGCCAGAACGACAGCAGGCGTTCCAGCATCGCGATCGAGCCCTCGCCGTGCGGGCTCTCCTCGGCCACCCGGCGGTAGACCGGCAGGGCGCCGGCCAGGGTCACGACGACGAGCACGATGGTCGCCACCGGGGAGAGCAGACCGGCCGCCAGGGCGGCGATGCCGGGCTGGTAGCCGAGGGTGGAGAAGTAGTCGACACCGGTCAGGCACATCACCCGCCACCAGCGCTGGCCCTGGTGCGGGGGCTCCGGCTCGGCGTGCGGTCCCGTGTGGCCACCGCCCTTGCCCATGTCGGACAGTCCTTCCAGCATCCAGGCGCGCAGGCGGCCGGTACTGGGAGGGCGCTCGGTCGTGACCATCGGAGTTGCTCCTGACGTGCGGCTCAGCTGTTCTCGGCCATCACGCGGACGGCGGCACCAGCGTAAGCAGAGCGTGATGCCTGGGCCCATGGATCAGGGCTCGGAAGGCGTCAATCTTGCGTTAAGAATGGCCCGCGAGAGGGGCCGCCACCCCGGAAAGGGGAGGCCGGGGCCGGTCTGCCGGGCTGGGGCCGGTCGGGTGGCCCACGGCGGGAGCCGGGCGTACGGCGGCCACCGAGCGTCACTCCAGGCCGGACACCCGGAACACCCCCAGGGCCGTCTCGCGGTCCACGCGGCGGGCCAGCCGGTGCAGGGCGGCCGCGCCGCACAGCAGGGTGCCGGCCGCCTCGGAGGCGCGGGCGCCCTCGTCCAGCCGGTACCACAACTGCGGGTTGCGGACGAGAACTTCGGGGTCGATCTCGACCCGGTTGCCGAGGGCGTCGCGCAGCACCAGGCGCTGGGTGACGCCGTCCAGCGGGCGTACGGCGGTCAGCAGATCGGTGCGGACGCGGCGGGTGCGCAACAGGCGGCGGCTCGCCAGCCAGCCCGGGCCGGCCGACACGCGCACGGGGAACAGGACGAGGAGCAGCAGCAGGGCCAGCAGGAGCCACAGGGCGGCGCGCCACCAGGTCAGCGAGCCGGCCGTCCGGTCCACGCCCAGCAACAGCCCGAACAGGGCACCGGCACACCGGCAGGCACTGCGCACGTCCCGGGCCCAGCTGCGGTCGTACGCCACGGCCCCGGCGCCGGACGGGTGCGAGCCGGTCGCCCGGGGGCGGATGCCGTCGCGCTGCTCCATGAGAAAGACGGTAGACCGCCGGCAGCGGGTCGCACCTCCCCTTGACGGTGCCCTGACGGCGGGGCGGAGATTCTTGACGGGACGGCAGCGGGGGCGACTGCGTGCGTCGCCGCCCCGGTCACAGCCCCCGTGTGTCGAGCCGTAGGTGCCAGGTGTTGCGGCGGTGGACGGAGAGCAGTGCCGATTCCAGCGGGGACGGGGGGACCGCCAGGACCGGGCAGCGGGCGCGGGACACGCAGTGGCGGGAGACGCGGGCCGAGAAGGCTCGCTGCAGGCCGCGTCGGCCCGTGCCGACGACCAGTACGTCGGTCTCGCGGTCGGCGGTCGCCACCAGGGCCGGGCCCGGGGCGCCGCGTACGACGACGGCGTGCACCGGTACGCCGGGACTCTCCGTGCCGAAGATCTCGTAGAGGACCGAGGCCAGCCGCTGCCTGGCCAGACGCTGCCACTCGTCGAGCAGCGGACCGTCGGCGGGGGCGCGCCGCGCGGCGGGGTCACCGCCCGGTGGCTCCCAGGCCAGTACCGGCCACAGCTCCACTCCCAGCCGGCGGGCCAGCGCCGTGGCCCGGCGCAGGGCCGTGACGCTGTTCAGGGAGCCGCTCACACCGACGACCACTCGCGCGACCGCCGAGGCGTCGTTACCGGACATGACTCCACCGTTCCGGGCAAGGTCTCGCTCCTTCCATCCCACTCCCGCCCCGGCGATTCGACCAGCCGGAGGGCCCGGTCCTCCTCGCCCCGTCCGGACCGGCCACCCGAATTCGGTGCTGGTGGCGAAACATTCGGCCCCTCTCGTGGCTCGCGCCGCCTCCGGCGGGGTCGGCTGTGCGCTCGTCACCTCGTGCACGACACCTTGACGCTCCCCACGCGCGTTCCTAGAGTCGCCGTTCGGAACGTTCGGTGGGTAACTCGAATGTTTCGGCCCGCCGTTGGCCGACGAGAGCGTCGGCGGCTCCCGGTGGTGCGTGAATTTCTCAGTCGGGACCCTCTCCGAAGCAACTCGAAAGTTTCGAAGGAGCGCATGATGGGCGACCCTGCACTGTCCCGCCGCGGCTTCCTGGCGGCCTCCGTCGCCGCCGGCCTCGGTGCGACCGCACTGAGCGGCTGCGGTGGCGACTCGGACGGAGGGTCGTCCTCGGGGACGACCACGATCGAGTGGTGGAACATCTCGACCACGCAGCCGGCCAAGACCGTGTGGGCGGCCCTGGCCAAGAAGTTCGAGGCGGACAACCCCAAGGTCAGGATAAAGATCGTCCAGCTGGAGAACGACGCCTACAAGTCGAAGATGACCGCGCTGACCGCCTCCGGGAAGCTGCCGGACATCTTCCACACCTGGGGCGGCGGCGTGCTCAGGCAGCAGGTCGACGCGGGACTGGTCGAGGACCTCACGGACCGCACCAGGACCTGGGCCGACGGACTGCTGCCGGTGGCGAAGGAGCCGTACCTCCTGGACGGCACGGCGTACGGCATCCCGTTCGACATCGGCATGATCGGCTTCTGGTACAACAAGGCGCTCTTCGAGAAGGCCGGGATCAGCACACCCCCCACCACCTGGAACGGCTTCCTGGACGCCGTAGGGAAGCTGAAGGCCGCCGGGGTCACGCCGCTCGCCCTGGCGGGCAAGGAGAAGTGGCCCGGCATGTACTACTGGGCGTACCTGGCGATGCGCACGGCCGGCGTCGACGCGCTCCGGAAGGCAGGCGAGAGCAAGGACTTCACCGGCGACGGCTTCGTGCGGGCCGGACGGCACCTGAAGGAACTGGTGGATCTCCAGCCGTTCCAGAAGGGTTTCCTCGGCGCCGCGTACTCCACCCCGACCGGCCAGGCCGCCACCGTCGGCAACGGCAAGGCGGCGATGGAACTCATGGGGCAGTGGGCCCCGGTCGTGGAGGCCGACGTCGGCAAGGGCCTCGGCGCGAACCTGGGCTTCTTCCCGTTCCCCGAGGTCGAGGGCGGCAACGGGAAGATCACCGAGGTGTTCGGCGGGGGCGGAGGCCACGCCCTGCGCCGGGGAGCGCCACAGGCCGCCGTCGACTTCCTGGAGTTCTTCGCCTCCCGGGCGACCGACCGGGAACTGGTGAGGAAGACCGGGGTGCTGCCGGTCGTCCCGGCCGCCGAGTCCGTGCTCACCGACCCCAACCTCAAGGCCGTGCAGGCCCGGTTGAAGGAGGCCACCGGCTTCCAGCTCTACCTCGACCAGGCCTACGCGCCCGCCGTCGGCCAGGAGGTCAACGACAGTGTGGCCGCGCTCATCGCCGGATCCAAGTCGGCCGAGCAGGTGGCACAGTCGATCACCACGACCGCCAAGGAAGAGCAGTAGCCGGCGATGACCTCCACCTTCCTCCCGGACAAGCGGAGCGGCCCCGCCGCGGGCCACCCGCTCCCGGCCGTCCCCCCGGGCCGTGCCCGGACCCGGCGGCGCACGCTGAACTGGCTCACCGCGGTCGGCTTCCAGCTGCCCGCGCTGGTGCTGTTCACCGGGCTGGTGCTGCTGCCGGTGCTGTTCGCGCTGTACGCCGCCTTCTTCCGCTGGGGCGGCTTCGGCATGCCCTCCGACTACGTCGCCGGCGACAACTTCACCCGCCTTCTCCAGGACGACGTCTTCCTCGGCGACCTGTGGCGCTGCCTGGTGCTGGTGGTGCTCTCGCTCGTGCTCCAGCTGCCGTTCGCCCTGGCCATGGCGGTGCTGCTGAACCAGCGGCTGCGCGGCCGGGCGGTGTACCGGATGCTGTTCTTCGCGCCGTACGTGCTGTCCGAGGCCATCACCGGCGTGCTGTTCAGCATGGTCTTCGCCCCGGACGACGGACTCGCCGACCACGTCCTGGGCGCCGTCGGCCTGGACGGCCTGGGCGGCGAGTGGTTCGCCGGCCCCTCCTCCGTCATGGCGGCCCTCTTCCTCGTCATGACCTGGAAGTACTTCGGCTTCCACATGATGCTCCACCTGGCCGGACTCCAGTCGATCCCGGCCGAGTTGACGGAGGCGGCGCTGATCGACGGCGCCGGCCCCTGGCAGCGGTTCCGCAACGTCACCCTGCCGCTGCTCGCGCCCACCCTGCGCATCAGCGTCTTCCTGTCGGTGATCGGGGCGATCCAGCTGTTCGACCTGGTGTGGGTGATCACTCAGGGCGGCCCCGACCACCACTCCGAGACGATGGCCGTGACCATGTTCCAGTACGGCTTCAAGCGCTACCAGGTCGGCTACGCCAGCGCGATCAGCGTGGTCATGTTCGGCATCTGCCTCGTCTTCGCCCTCGCCTACCAGCGGTTCGTGCTCCGCCGCGACCTCGAAGGCGCCACCACGACGATGAGGGGGGACGGCACGTGACCCGCAGAACCAGGGGCGTCCGTACGCTGCCGCTGCACCTGGTCCTCGTCGTGGTCGGCGCGGTGATGGTCGTACCGCTGCTGTACGCCGTCCTGTCCGGCTTCAAGTCCACCGACGAGCTGTCCCGCAACCCGTTCGGACTGCCCGAGCACTGGCTGACCGGCAACTACACGGGCATCCTCGGCTCGGGCGGGTTCTGGCGGCTGGTCGGCAACAGCACGCTGATCGCCGTGGGCACGACCGTGCTCGTGGTCGCCGTGTCCGCGCTCGCGGCCTTCTCCTTCGCGCGCTTCGCCTTCCGCGGGCGGGAGGTGCTGTTCACCGTCTTCACGATGGGGCTGATGTTCCCCTTCGCGGTGGCCGCCCTGCCGCTGTTCCTGCTGCTGCGCTCCCTGGGCCTGCTGGACAACCCGCTCGGTGTGATCCTCCCGCAGGCCGCGTTCGGACTGCCGATGACGATCATCATCCTGCGCGGCTTCTTCCGGCAGATCCCCGGCGAACTGGAGGAGGCCGCCACGCTCGACGGGTGCAGCGCCTTCGGGTTCTTCTGGCGGGTCCTGCTGCCCATGGCCCGGCCGGCGCTCGGCACCGTCTCGGTCCTCGCGGTGGTCACCAGCTGGAACAACTTCTTCCTGCCGCTGCTGGTGTTCACCGACAGCACCTGGTGGACCCTGCCCATCGGCGTCCAGCAGTTCCAGGGGCAGTACTCGGCGGAGTACGCCCGGGTCTTCGCCTATCTCGTCCTCGCCATGGTCCCCGCCCTCGCCTTCTACTCGGTCGCCGAACGCCAGCTCGTCGGCGGTCTGACCACCGGCGCCACCAAGGGCTGAACCGCGCCCTCCCGACACCCGGACAGGAGTCCCACCATGCGTCTGAGACTTGCCGGCGCCCTCGCGGCCGTGCTGGTCACCGCCGGACTGGCCGCGGGCCCCGCCGCGCAGGCCGCACCGGACCCGGTACGGCAGCCCACGCTCGCCGACCTCGCCGAGCGCCACGGCCGCTACTTCGGCAGCGCCACCGACAACCCCGAACTCACCGACACCGCCTACACGCGCCTCCTCGGCAGCGAGGTCGACATGATCACGCCCGGCAACGGCATGAAGTGGTACGCCACCGAGCCGCAGCAGGGCGTCTTCGACTGGACCGACGGCGACGAGATCGTCGACCTGGCCCGCAGGCACCACCAGAAGGTCCGCGCCCACACCCTCGTATGGCACAGCCAGCTGCCCGACTGGCTGACCTCCAGGCAGTGGACGGCGAGCGAACTGCGGGCCGTGCTGAAGAAGCACATCACCACCGAGGTACGGCACTACCGGGGCAAGGTGTACGCCTGGGACGTCGTCAACGAGGCCTTCGACGAGGACGGCAGCTACCGCGAGACCATCTGGTACAAGACCCTGGGCCCCGGCTACATCGCCGATGCGCTGCGCTGGGCCCACCAGGCCGACCCGCACGCCAGGCTCTACCTGAACGACTACAACATCGAGGCGACCGGCCCGAAGAGCGACGCCTACCACCGGCTGGCCAAGGACCTCAAGGCCCGGGGCGTGCCCCTCGACGGCGTCGGCTTCCAGGCCCACCTGGCCCTCCAGTACGGCTATCCGGCCACCCTGGAGGACAACCTCCGCCGCTTCTCCCGGCTGGGCCTGGACACCGCGCTCACCGAGGTCGACGTCCGGATGCAGCTGCCGGCTACCGAGGAGAAACTCGCCGAACAGGCGACGTGGTACCGGGACCTCACCGCGGCCTGTCTGGCCGTACGCCGCTGTGCGGGTGTGACCATCTGGGACTACACGGACAAGTACTCCTGGATACCGGCGTTCTTCCCGGGTGAGGGCGCGGCCCTGCCGTGGGACGAGGAGCTGCGTCCCAAGCCCGCCTACCAGGCGCTGCGGGAAGCGCTGCGCTGACACCCCGATACGCTGCGCAGCCACGGCCGGACACGCGTCGGGGCCGGTGCGCACCGGGTGCGTGCGGCCGGCCCCTCAGGTCACTGTGCCTCGCTCAGGCGGCGGTCATCACCTGATCCGCACCGAGCGGACGGTGCGGGGCGATGATGCGGCCGTCGGGCAGCAGCTCGCCGGTGTCCTCGAAGAGCAGGACGCCGTTGCACAGCAGGCTCCACCCCTGCTCCGGGTGGTGCGCCACGAGGCGGGCGGACTCCCGGTCGGCGGATTCGGCTGGCGGGCACGGCGGCTGGTGCTGGCACATGGGCGGGATCTTTCGCTCTGATGTGATCATGTCCATCCCCCGTGGTGATGAGTCGGTCGGAGTCCAGTGTTGTCCTCTGGGCGTCGTTCCGCAGGGATTTCACGGCACCGCTTCTCACAGGTTCAGGACGCGTCACCCGCGTGGACGGTTCAGCCCAACAGCACCGTCTCTTCGGGTGGTTCTCGGTGGCTCTTCGGGTGGTCCCCGGTGGCCGGATGGGACTAGTCCGGATGGCTCGGGGCGGGACAGGCCGCGGGAACGGCCGTACCCCGCTTCCCTTGCGGGGAGCGGGGTACGCGTGCGGGGGTCAGGCGGGCGAGCCGAGCACCGGCGAGCCGAGCAGCGGAAGGGGAGTCGCCCGATGGGTCAGCACCGGAAGCAACTCGGCGACCCGGAACGGACGGTGTGCCGGGATGCCGGGCGGCGCCGGTGCCAGCGGCACGAGCAGGTCGGTGGCGGCCGGATGCCCCTCGGTGCCGTCCCCGGAGCAGTCGCCGTGCAGCCACAGGGTGAGCATGTACAGACCCGGTACGGACAACAGACGTGCCTGGTAAGGCTGTTGGAGCGCCTCTGCCTGGTGCAGGGCGCGCTCGGTGGAGGCGACGTAGGGACCCTCGAAGAAATGGGAGAAGGCCCAGCCGTCGGGGGTGAGCATGGTCTCGGCCGCGGCCACCGCGCGGTCGCCGCACCGGATCAGGAAGCGCCAGCCGGTCAGCCGTGTCGCGGACAGGCCTTGGGCGGTGATCCGGTCCAGGACGTGCACGGGCAGCGGGAGTTCCGCGGTGGCGGGGCCCTGCGCGGCACGCAGGGAAGGAGTGCGGGCCTCCCGGACCGCGGTCGGGGAGCCGAGGGCGGTCAGGACGGAGCGCAGGGCAGGCGCGGGGGCAGGGGGTACGTGCAGCGGCATGTGGCTCGCCTCTCGTTCGACAGGCGCGGCGGCGCGAGGAGGGTGGGGCGGACGGCGCTGTCTGCTCACGGGGGAAGGCCGGAGAGGTGGGGGCCCGGTTCGGTGTGGAAGAGAGTGCGGCTCGGTCTGCCGCCCGTCAACAGGACGGCAGGAACACCACGGAAACCAGGACCGAGGGCGCCAACCTTCTGCCTTGTGGACAGAGTTTATACGACGCGTGTTCGGCCGTTGTTTCGGCTATTCGATTCCGGCCGTTCACACAAGGCGGAATTCAGGCGCCTTTTTGCGGAAATAATCCCGATTTCCGGTCCGGGCTCCCCGCTCTGACCTCGCCGTACGCGTCGGTAGCGGTCGGCCGAATGTCATCGGCGTTTTTCACGAGGCGTTCGGGGCACCCGGAGGTGCACGGTGCGGCATGCCGCGTGAATGTGCCGCCGGGAACATTCGTAAGAGTAGCGGGCGACGCGCCCGCGCGGGACGTTATCGATCGCTTCGGCTGGGCATCATCCCACCTGACCCGGGAGCCCGGCGGCCGGATCGTCGGCCCGCCCATCCGAGGAGGGACACTTCGATGGGGGAGAAGGTCGTGGCAGGGCAGTTCGACCTGTCCGATCGCCAGCGCTACCGAGAAAAGCTCCAGATGTGCCTGACGGGACTGGAGCGGCTGCTGCGCGAGAAGCGATTCGATCGCCCGAAGAACCTCATGGGAGTCGAGATCGAGTTGAATCTCGCGGGGTCCGACGGTATGCCGAAAATGTTGAACGGGCAGGTACTGGAGCGCATCGCGAGCCGCGACTTCCAAACAGAACTCGCCATGTTCAACCTGGAAGTCAACATCGCCCCACACCGATTGGGCGGCCGGGTATTCGACCGGCTCGCCGAGGAACTGCGCACCTCGCTCGCCTACGCCGACCGGAAGGCCGGTGAGGTGGACGCGGGCATCGTGATGATCGGCATCCTGCCCACCCTCGACCGGGACGACCTGGTCTCCTCCAACCTCTCCGAGGCCGACCGCTACACCCTGCTCAACGACCAGATCGTCGCCGCGCGCGGGGAGGACTTCCGGCTCGACATCGAGGGCGTGGAGCACCTCGTGTGCACCTCCAAGTCCATCGTGCCCGAGGCCGCGTGCACCTCCGTACAGCTGCATCTGCAGGTCACGCCGGCGCGGTTCGCCGACGTGTGGAACGCGGCGCAGGCGGCCTCCGCCGCGCAGATCGCCCTCGGCGCGAACTCACCGTTCCTCTTCGGGCACGAGCTGTGGCGCGAGTCCCGGCCCCCGCTGTTCCTCCAGTCCACCGACACCCGGCCGCCCGAGCTCCAGGCGCAGGGCGTACGGCCGCGCACCTGGTTCGGCGAGCGGTGGATCTCCTCCGCGTACGACCTGTTCGAGGAGAACCTGCGCTACTTCCCGGCCCTGCTGCCGATCTGCGACGACGAGGAGCCGCTGGAGGTCGTCGAGGCCGGCGGGGTGCCCAAGCTCGCCGAACTCGTCCTGCACAACGGCACGATCTACCGCTGGAACCGGCCGGTGTACGGCATCGCGGACGGTGTCCCGCACCTCAGGGTCGAGAACCGGGTGCTGCCGGCCGGGCCGACCATCACCGACGTGATCGCGAACGCGGCCTTCTACTACGGCCTCGTCCGCGCCCTCGCCGAGGAACCCCGGCCGGTGTGGACGCGGCTGCCGTTCGCCGCGGCCGAGGCCAACTTCGATGCGGCATGCCGGTACGGCATCGACGCCCGCTTCGTCTGGCCCCGGCGGGGACGGTACGGCGGCACGGGCGAGGTCGACGCGGTCACGCTGGTCCGCGACGAACTGCTGCCGCTCGCGGCGGCCGGGCTCGACGCGTGGGGCGTGGAGGCCGCCGACCGGGACCTCTACCTGGGTGTGATCGAGGAACGCTGCCGGCGCCGGGTGAACGGGGCGTCCTGGCAGGCGGCCACCTTCCACCGGGCGCTGGAGCAGGGGCTGTCCCGCGAGGCGGCCCTGGCGGCGACGACACGGCGGTATGCCGAGCTGATGCACGTCGGGGAGCCGGTGCACACCTGGCCGGTGGGACTGCCGGATCCGGTACCGCTGGGCTGAGACGTTCTTCCGCGGCCGAGCGGCCGAGCGGCGGGGCCGGCCACCGCACGGACCGCCGGTGCGGGCCGTACCGGGTCGGCGCGGGCGCGGTCGGGGCGAGGGGGGCTGCGGAGCAGTAACGGCTGCGGAGAAGAAGGGGTGGCCGAGAAGGAAAGGCCGTGGAGAAGAAGGGGGGCTGCGCAGAAGCAGGGGCGGTGGCGAAGAGGGGGCCGGCGGGACCGGTCCGCGGCTCGTCCGGTGCTGTCTGCGATCCTTGCCAGGCGAAGGTGGGCCAGGGGCCCGTGAGCCGAGCTGGAGGCAGGGGTGCAGGTGGAGGCTGACTCGGCGGGGGAGCGCGACCCGCGGCGGATCCTGCGGGACGAGACGCTGCTCGTCCTCGGGCTCTCGCTCGGGGCGAGCGGGGTGTCGGCGCTGATCAGCTTCATCGGCTCGGTCACCAAGCCGGGCGGTCTCAAGGACCAGGCGGCCACCCTGAACGCCTCGGCGGCGCCGGGCCGCCCCTGGCTGGACCTGGCCTGGCAGCTCTTCGGCATCGCCACCGCGCTGATCCCCGTCGCCCTCGTCGCCCACCTGCTGATGCGCGAGGGCAGGAGCCTGCGCACCCTCGGCTTCGACCGCACCCGCCCCTGGCCCGACCTGGCCCGGGGCGCGGGTGTCGCCGCCGTGATCGGCAGCACCGGCATCGCGTTCTACCTCGCCGCCCGCGGCCTGGGCTTCAACCTCACCGTCGTCCCCGAGGCGCTGCCGGACGTGTGGTGGAAGTACCCGGTGCTGGTCCTGTCCGCGCTGCAGAACGCGATCCTCGAAGAGGTCATCGTGGTCGGCTATCTGCTGCGCAGGCTGGGCCAGTTGGGCTGGACCCCGGGGACCGCGCTGGTGGCCAGCGCGGTCCTGCGCGGGTCGTACCACCTCTACCAGGGCGTCGGCGGCTTCCTCGGCAACATGGTGATGGGTGTGGTCTTCGTGTACCTCTACCGCCGCTGGGGCCGGGTCGGACCGCTGGTCGTCGCGCACTCCCTGCTCGACATCGGCGCCTTCGTCGGCTACGCCCTCCTCGTCGGCAAGGTGGGCTGGCTGCCGACCGCCTGAGCGGCTTTCAGGCGAGCAGTTCGCCCTCGATGACGGTCACCGCGCGGCCGGTGAGCAGGGTCCGCTCGCCCCGCACCCGGGTGCGGACCAGGCCGGTGCGGCGGGAGGCCTGGAGCCCGGTGAGGTCGTCGCGGCCCAGGCGGGCGGACCAGTGCGGGGCGAGCGCGGTGTGGGCGCTGCCGGTGACCGGGTCCTCGTCGATGCCGACGTTCGGGAAGAAGCACCGGGAGACGAAGTCGTAGCCCCGGGCCGGGTCGTCGGCGAGAGCGGTGGCGATGACGCCGCGGGAGGAGTGGGCGCGCAGGGCCCGGTGGTCGGGGGAGAGGCCGAGGACGGTCTTCTCGTCGGCCAGCTCCACCAGCAGGTCGCCGACGTTCGGGCCGGTGTCGAAGACGGCGACCGGCTCCGCGCCCAGCGCCTCGGCGGCCCCGGCCGGGACCTCCACCGGGGTGAGCGGGGCGGTCGGGAAGTCGAGGGTGAGCGAGCCGTCCGCGGCGGGCGTGGCGATCAGCACGCCGCTGCGGGTGGCGAACCGCACCGGGCCCTCGTGCGCGCCGGTGCTGTGCAGGACGTGGGCCGTGGCGAGGGTGGCGTGCCCGCACATCGCGACCTCGGCGACGGGCGTGAACCAGCGCAGGGCCCAGTCCGCCTCGCCGCCCTCGGGCAGCCGGTGGGTGAACGCCGTCTCGGCGTGATTGACCTCCATGGCGACGTTCTGGAGCCAGTCGTCGTCCGGGAAGACGTCGTCCAGGAGCAGGACCCCGGCCGGGTTGCCGGCGAAGGGGCGGTCGGTGAAGGCGTCCACGATTCGAATGCGCATGACGCCGACGCTAGTGGTTCCGACGGCGACCGGAACAAGGCCAATTCACGAGTGCCGGACTGATTCCCGGCCGGCCGCGCTCGCCCGCGTCCGCAGCCACGGCGCGAGCTGGACGATGCCGAACGACACCTCCACGACGAGGAAGGGCCCCAGCACCCGCGGCCCGCCGTGTGCCAGCGCGTACGCGAACCACAGCGAGAACAGCACGCGCGCGATGCCGTCGAGGAGACCGTGCAGCGGCAGCGGCCGTACGACCCGCAGGGCGGACCAGACCAGGACGACCGAGCCCATGAGGTTGGCGTACAGGGTCTGCATCGGGGTGAGCGCGGGCATGGTGCCGAGCCCGGCCGCGTCACCTCCGGCCGACAGGAGCCGGTGGACCAGCGCGTACGTCCAGGGCGTCGCGAAGCCGGCCGTGACGACCAGGTCGTACCAGCCGCTGGTCCGGACGATGCGCAGGTAGGCGGGAGCGGACGGGTTCACGGGGCCTCCTCGGGAGCGGCTTGCTCGGGCGCCGCCCACGCTAGACAGCGGAGTACGCTCCAAGGTCAAGTCGACCGAGCGGCGGGGGAGTCATGCGGATCGGAGAACTGGCCGCGCGCACCGGGGTGTCCAAGGACACGCTGCGCTTCTACGAGAGGATCGGCCTGATCGAGGGCGACCGGCTGCCCAACGGCTACCGTGACTTCCCGCCTGAGGCGGTGACCTGGCTGGAGTACGTGCGCACCGCGCAGGCGCTCGGGTTCACGCTGGCCGAGATCGCCCGGCACGGCGCGGAACTGCGGGACGCGCCGGACAGCGCCGAGGCCCTGTCCGCCCTGTTCGAGGACAAGATCCGGATCGTCGACGCACGCATGGCCGCGCTGGCGGCCCTCCGCGCCGATCTCACCGCCCGCGTCGGCACCGGCTGCCCCCTGCGGGCGGCCGAGCGGACCGGCTGACCGGCCGCACGCCTCCCCGCCCGGAGAAGGGGATTGTCATGCGATCGGTTCCGATATATCGTTGAGGCATCGCGAACGATACGCGATACGAACATGACAGATCAGCGATGGAGTGGAGTGATCGCCATGCGTACCCACGGATTCGAGCGTGGACATCGGCACGAGGGCCCCGGCCGGCGGGGCATGGGTGGTTTCGAGGGGCGGCGGGCCGCCTTCGGTCCCTTCGGGCCGGGCGGCCCGGGGTTCGGGCCCGGCGGGCCCGGCTTCGGACCGGGGCCCTGGGGACCGCGCGGCCGGGGCGGCCCGCGAGGACGGGCACGGCGGGGTGACGTACGCGCCTCGATCCTGGCCCTGCTCAAGGAACGGCCCATGCACGGCTACGAGATGATCCAGGAGATCGCCGAACGCAGCGGCGGCGCCTGGAAGCCCAGCCCCGGCTCGGTCTACCCGACCCTCCAACTGCTGGAGGACGAGGGCCTGATCGCCAGCGAGAGCGAGGGCGGAAAGAAGCTGTTCTCCCTCACCGGCAGTGGACGCGCCGCCGCCGAGGAGGGCGCCGACGCGCCCTGGGAGGAGGCTTCGCGCGGAGTCGACTGGGAGGCCCTCGCCGAGATCCGCCAGGCCGGCTTCGGGCTGATGGAGGCCTTCGGCCAGGTCTGGAAGACCGGCAGCAAGGAACAGCGGGAGAAGGCGCTGGCCGTCATCAACGACGCCCGCAAGAAGCTGTACCTCATCCTCGCCGACGAGCACTGAGCCGTGGGCGGGCGCCGTCCCTCCGTACGACGGCGGGCGCCCCGCGTGACCACCGCGCGGGGCGCCCCGTGTGTCCGGCTCAGCTCACCAAACCGCCCAGCTTGCGCAGCGACTCGTTCAGCGCGGCCGTCGCCGAGTCCTTGAGCCTGCCCGCCATCAGCGACACCGCGGCGCCGGTGAACTCGCCGTCGATCCGGACCGTCGTGGCGTCCCCGTGCGGGGTCAGCGTGTAGCGGGTGGCGACGGTCACCGCCATCGGGCCCTTGCCGCGGATGGCGAACACCCGGGCCGGCTCCAGCTCCTCGATGGTCCAGTCGACCTCCGCCGGGAAGCCCATCAGCTTCATGTTCTCCTGGAACGTCCCGCCCACGGCCAGCGCCTCGGGACCGCCCTGGGGGAAGCTGGTGTGGGTCGCGTTCCACGCCCCGTAGGACGGCCAGTCGGTGAGCTGCGCCCACACCTTCTCGGCCGGCGCCTGGATGCGTGCCTCCGCGCTGACTTCGGCCATGCGACCACCCCTCCGGATCGGGCGTATCGGGCTACGGTGCCGCGGAACGTAGCCGCAGGGGCGCGAACATTCAATACTGATGAACCGTCAGAATCGGTCGCGGTGTGCGCGCTCTTGCGCGGGTTCGGCCCGGATCTCCTCCGCAAGGATGAGATCCGGGCCGGCGATGTCCACTCCCCGTGGGACGCGAAAATGGTTCCCCTCGTGGATGCCCCGTCCCGTCGAGGCTGATGAGGTAGGGGATGTGCAACCCCGTACAGCCCCCCGGGCCGCCCACGACGGAGTGGTTCCGCATCCGGACGGCGCTGCCGGGCTCGGTGCCGAGCTGGCGGCGGTGGTCGCCGCTGCCCGCCGCCGGGCCGTCCGGGACCGGGACCGGCAGACCGACACCGCCCATCTGCTCCACGCCCTGCTGGAACACGATCCCGAGGCCCGTGCCGCCGTCGGCGGCCCGCGGCTCGCCCGGCTCCTCGGCTACCTGGTGCAGCGCAGCATCGGCTACGGACTGCGCTGGCAGGACCGCGTGGAGGACTCCGGCGCGATCCCCCTCGTACCATCACCCGCCCGGCCGGCCGGGCACGGCGCACGGTGCGTCGCGACCGCCGGCCGGGACGTTGCGGCACGGGACTCCGAGGGCTGGTCCCCCGCCGCGTCCGCCGCACTCGCGGGCGCCCGGGAGCGGGCCCGCCGGCGGGGTGCCCCGCGCGTCGGCGGCACCGACCTGCTCGCGGCGCTCGCCGCGGACCCGGCGTGCCGGGCCGTCGAGGTCCTGGAGCACGCGGGCGTCCCCGCCCGCGAGCTGTCGGCGCGGATCGAGGCCGGAACCGCCGGTCAGGCCGACGAGCCCGGCCCGCCGCCCGCCGTGCCGTCCATCAACTGAGACAGGTGTCATCGGGAGTGACGCTCCTGTCGGCGCCTGGCATCATGTGCCGGTGCATACGTCTGTGAGCAGTCACCACAGCCCCGGCAAGGGAGCCGGGCTCGGCCTCGCACTCGCCTCGGCGCTGGCCTTCGGCGGGTCCGGAGTGGCCGCCAAGCCGCTGATCGAGGCGGGCCTGGACCCGCTGCACGTGGTGTGGCTGCGGGTCGCGGGCGCCGCCCTGGTGATGCTGCCCGTCGCGGTACGGCACCGGGCCCTGCCGCGCCGCCGGCCCGCCCTGCTTGCCGGGTTCGGCCTGCTCGCCGTCGCCGGCGTGCAGGCCTGCTACTTCGCCGCGCTCTCCCGGATCCCGGTCGGCGTGGCCCTGCTCGTCGAGTACCTGGCTCCCGCCCTGGTGCTCGGCTGGGTTCGGTTCGTGCAGCGGCGGCCCGTCACGCGTGCCGCCGCCCTCGGCGTGGTCCTCGCGGCCGGCGGCCTCGCCTGCGTGGTCGAGGTCTGGTCCGGGCTCGGCTTCGACGCGCTCGGCCTGGTGCTCGCCCTCGGCGCGGCCTGCTGTCAGGTCGGCTACTTCGTCCTGTCCGACCAGGGCGGCGACGCGGGCGAGGCGGCACCGGACCCGCTCGGCGTCATCGCCTACGGCCTGCTCGTCGGTGCCGCCGTGCTGACCGTCCTGGCCCGCCCGTGGAACCTGGACTGGCCGGTGCTGGCGGGCTCCGCACGGCTCAATGGCACCGCCGTCCCGGCCGTCGCCCTGCTCGCCTGGATCGTCCTGGTCGCCACGGTGATCGCGTACGTCACCGGTGTGCTGTCGGTGCGCCGGCTGTCGCCGCAGGTCGCCGGAGTGGTCGCCTGCCTGGAGGCGGTCATCGCGACCGTGCTGGCCTGGGTGCTGCTCGGCGAGCACCTGAGTGCGCCGCAGATCGCCGGTGGCGCGGTCGTCCTGGCCGGCGCGTTCACAGCCCAGTCCGCCACCCCGGCCGCGGGCTCCCCGGAGCCGGTCGCCTCCGGCGGTCCGGAAAGGGAGTTGTCCGCCCGGGGCACCGCCGCCTAGAGTCCTGACCATGCCGCACCACGCACTCGTCCTTCCGCCCCCGGCCGCCTGAGGCGGGCCTCCGGGTCATCGCCCGGCGCACACGCGCCGGGCTGGACGGTGCTGCCCGCAGAAGAAGTCCGTGCGTCCCGCCGAAGCGGTGACGCCCCCGAACTTCCGCACGTACGCGTGCGCTTCTGCGGAGAGATTCCCTTGTCGACGTCGACCTTGTCGCACCCTGCGTCCGGCCTGCCCGTCGGGCGCGGACTGCTGTATCTGATCGTCACCGGTGCCGCCTGGGGCACCGCGGGCGCCGCCGCCTCGCTGGTGTACCGAGCCAGTGACCTGGGCGCCTTCTCCCTTTCCTTCTGGCGCTGCGCGCTGGGGCTGGTCCTCCTCACGGCCGGCCGGCTGCTGCGCCCGCGCGCCCGCCGTACGGCCACGGTCCCGGCGACGGCCACCGCCGGGTCCGCGTGCCGCAGGATCACCCGGGCCCTGGTCACCGGACTCGGTCTCGCCGTCTTCCAGACCGCGTACTTCGCGGCCGTGGCCTCGACCGGGCTGGCCGTGGCCACCGTCGTGACCCTCGGGGCGGGTCCCGTGCTCATCGCGCTCGGTGCCCGGCTGCTGCTCGGAGAGCGGCTCGGCGCGGGCGGTGGCACGGCGGTCGCCGGTGCGCTCGCCGGGCTGGCCGTGCTCACCCTCGGCGGCTCGGCCGCGACCGTCCGTCCGGCGGGTGTGCTGCTGGGCCTGGCCTCGGCGGCGGGCTACGCCGTCATGACCCTGCTCACCCGCTGGTGGGGGAGGGACAGCGGTACGGACACCGGGGGCTCCACGGTGAGGACCTTCGCGGTGACCAGCCTGTGCCTGCTGCCGTTCGCGGTGCACGAGGGGCTGCTGCCGCACACCGCCCACCCGGCCCGGCTGCTGTGGCTGCTGCTCTACGTCGCCGCCGTGCCCACGGCCCTCGCGTACGCCCTCTACTTCGCCGGAGCCGCCGTGGTCCGGTCCGCCACCGTCTCTGTGATCATGCTGCTGGAGCCGGTGACCGCGACCGTGCTCGCCGTCGTCCTGCTCGGCGAGCGGCTCACGGCGACCACCGTGACCGGCACCCTGCTGCTGCTCGGTGCCGTCGCGGGCCTCGCCGTGAGCGAGGCCCGCGGGGCCGGCCGGCCGCAGCCGGTCCCGGTGTGACCCCAGGGCTTCGGCGTAGTCGGCGGGCGCCCGTTTTGTGATCACGCGAGGCCGAGGAGTGCGAGGGGGCGGCGGGCGTCGCGTGCGTTGCGACGGAGGCCGGCGGCGATGTTCTTGACGCCGCTCAGCCGGAGGGCGCCGACGGCGAGGTTGCGCCAGGTCGCCATCGCACGGGGTGCGTTGCCGGTCCGCATCTGGGAGGCGTCCTCGGCGAAGGTGGTGTCGCGGACGTGGTGTAGGGCCTCGATCTTCCAGTGGTCGCGGATCAGTCTCGCGAGTTGGACGGGGGTGGTCTGCTCGGCGGTCAGGCTGGTGACCGCGTAGACGGTCGTGATGGTGGTCTTGCCGGTCTTGCGGTCGGTGCGGCGGCGCTTGATCTGGACGGCCTGGCGGGCGCCGGGGAAGAGCAAGTTGTTCACGGTGGCTACCTTGATCCGGCGGATCTCCGCGCGACCGTGGCCGGTACCCCGGGTCCGACCCTGGAACGGGATGTCCTTCCAGGGAAGGGACTTCAGCTGCTTGCACAGCTTCTTCTGGTTGCCCTTGACGATCGCGATGTAATGGGCCCCGCGGCCCAGGAGGTAGGTGGCGTGCTCGCGTTGCGTATGGAGCGCATCGCTGGTGACCACGGTTGCGGCCAGGTCGGCGACGGTGTCGAGCAGCGGCTGGAAGCGGGTGACCTCACCGGTCTTCTCGCCGACGTCGAGCTGGGCCAGGACCAGCCCGGTGGTGTGCTCCACCGCGGCGAGCAGGTGGATCCTCCGCCCCTGGGCCTTCGCCGCACCGCGCAGGGACTTACCGTCCACGGACAGTCCGCGCAGCCCGGTGCTCTCGGGTCGGCGGTCGGCAAGCCATCCGCCCACCGCCCGGTCCAGGGCATCACCGTCGATGCGGGCGAGCAGCCGACGGACCGTCGCCTCCGAGGGCACCAGCCTCCGGGGCAATACTGGATCGGGGCGCACGCCGAGTCGCTCCAGCACGTGCGGCGGCGCGTCCGCGATCCACTCGCCGACCGCCAGCAGCGAGGTCGCGCCGGTCAGCACCGCGCACGCGGTCAGCGTGAGTACGACGGCCAGGGCATGGCGCACGCCGCGCGAATCGCGCGGATCCGGCACCTGGGCCAGCCACTCCAGCAGGGCGGGCACCTCCCCGGGCCCGACCTCGGACTGCTCACGAAGCCGGTCAAGGGCAGGCTGAATCAGGGGTGATGCGTCGGCAGGCACGGTCTTCCAGGCAGGTCACGGGGCGTAGAGCACTCCATGATCACGGGAACCTTCCCTGCATCGTCCCCCGGTCACAGCAACGTCGCAGCCTCGCCTGCCACCCAGGTCTGCCAGACACGACGGGTGTTCGGCAGGTCAGGGCGGTCAAGGAGCCAGAGCACATACCCGGCGTGGCACCGGGCCCACGGACTGTCGGAATCGGCTGCCCGATCGAGCCTGTCCCGTAGGTCAGCGCTGTCGACAGCCCGGGCAACCCGCACGTATTCGCGATCCTTGCAGCGATACGCCCGGTGGACGACGATCTCGACCAGGTCGGTGAGCTTCGCTTTGATCGCCTCGTCCTGGCGAGCACGGGCCACCTTCCGGATCAGGCTCTCCTTCGTACCCCACGCCTTCGCGTGCTGCGTCCACTCCAGCGGGTACCTCGCTTCCCACTCCAGGAAGAGCAACACATAGGGCAGCCCCGGCCACGTCGCCAGATCCCCGTCCGCAGGACCACCCCGCACCCCATCAGGCAGCGAACGCCTCTGAGCTTGCTGATGCGTCCGGCGCGCCTGCAGAAAGGCCGGCTCCCCGTACTGCTCGTCCGCTCCGAGGTGCCGCGTCAGCAGCCACATCTCGTTGGACCGGGCGAGCGCGTCCGTGACCTTCCTCTGGGCCTCCGCCAGATGGACGAGCGCTGCACCTCTCGCAGCCGGATCCTCCGCTATAAGTCCGAACGCCCAACCCAGTCGCTCGCCCCATGCACAAGCGTCGTCCGCATCTGTATTTGTCTCTTCAGCCACGCACGGGATCATCTCCTAGCGCAGTCGGCTCGCTGCACCCGATGGTGCGAGGGAGACGCAAGGGCTCCGAGGCGCAACGGACGTGAGCAGGAACCGCCCGCTCTCCCTCTCCTCATCTCAAGTGATCACGAAACGGACGCCCGCCGACTACGCCGAAGCCCGGGCCGAGGACCTTCAATGGACGCCATTGATGTCGATCGGCCACCAGGCTCACGGCCGTCTGGGTGAGTCTGACCTGTGGAGTGTTGTTCGCGGCCTCGCAAGGCGGTACGAGTCGTTCGGGGCGCCGTGCTATGTGTGCGTGATGCCTGCGCTCCGTCCGGAGGGCGTCCAGACCGATTGGAGTGAGCGGGCATGGTCCTCGCAGCACGGCTGGTGTTGGCTGCGGTCTTCGGGGTCGCGGGGATCGCCAAACTCATGGACCGCGAGGGATTGCCTCGCGCAATCGGAAGTTTCGGCCTGCCAGCTCGAACGTGGAAGCCGCTTGGATACCTTCTCGTCTCCTGCGAGTTCGTCACAGCCCTGGCCCTTACCGTCAACCCATGGGCAGGAATCGGTGCGCTTGGAGCGCTCGGACTGTTGTTGTCGTTCTGCCTGGCCATCGTGGTGAGCATCGCACGCGGCCGGACCCCGGAGTGCCACTGCTTCGGAGGGCTACGCGCCACGCCTGTCGGGTGGGCCACGCTCGCACGCAACGGGCTCCTCGCGGCTACGGCGGGATTTGTCGCAACCGACGGGCGTGCCCCATGGTTCTTCACGGGCCTAGGGACCATCGCAGCGACGTGTTGGGTGGTGCTGAGACTCAAGCGATCCGGGAAAGTACGACCGGGCATGGCCACGCCGGGCTTTTCACTGCCTGACACAACCGGACGAGTATGGACTCTCGACAAACTGCTTGCCGCTGCGCATCAGCCACTCCTGCTTCTCTTCACTGATCACGCGTGCGGCGCGTGCGACGCACTGCTGCCACAGGTGGCCCGGTGGCAACAGACCTATGCAGAACGGTTGACCATCGCAATCGTGAACGGCGGTCCCCCCGCAGACAGCGTTGCCTTCTCGCGTGAGCACGGACTGCGGAACCTACTGGTGGACGAAGACCGAATGCTGCTCACCACTTACGGTCTGACCGCCACGCCCAGCGCAATGCTGATCGACACTGACCGGATCCTCGCCGCCGTGCCAGCAGCTGGGTCAGCAGAGATCGCCGACCTGGTGACCAGGGCACTCCAACCGCGTAGTAGATCAACGATCGCGCGACGCGCGCTGTTGTTCGCCTCGGCCACGATGGTACCCACCTTCATCTCCACCCGCGCGATGGCCCGCGGCGTTACCTGGGTGAACTGGCGCCCAAAGCAAGTGAAGTTCGCTGGGGGATGGCTCTGCAAACAGAGCTACGCGCTGTGTACCAAAGCTGCCTGCAAACCCTCGCCGAGTGACCCGAACGTCCTCATCTGTCGTTGCGTGGTGGAATACGGCTACTCTTACGGCTATAAGTCGTGTGCAGAACGGGCACCGGTCGGCAATCGATTGGTATCGACATTCTCGACGCAAAACACGAACCCCCATACCCGCACCATGACCTGCACATCCCGAGCGCAATGGGCAAACTGTCTGGACGTGGACTGCGAAATCGACCCGCGCAACCCAAGACACGCTGTGTGCCGCTGCAAGTCTGTGGAGAGCGGCGACTTTTTCACATTCGGGGGAAACTGCGACACCAGCACCTGCACCTCCGTGATCTGGTCAGCGGCAACACCACCCGGAGTCCCCTTCCAAGCCGCGATGGAGAGCATCGGCCTATCAGTCACGCTCCCCAAAGCATGCCCGACAGGCACGGACGACGATGACCTTCCGCCTAACAGGCTGGAGTTGCTTTGGGGTGAGTGATCACGGCTCCTTAAGATTCCAGCGAGCCAAGCGGTTTGTGGACCTGCCCGTTGCAGCACGACGTTGGGGCCATGGGTTTAGGCCGGAACCGCCGGCATCGTTGGCAGGACCTAAATTGATCGTTCTACGCGGCAAGGCCGGGGACTCCATGCCGAGCGGTCTTCCCGACGGCCGCGGAGAAGTTCAACGCCTTTCTGGCCGTGGGAGGTCCAGGGCTTCGGCGCAGTCGTGTGACGTCGGTTTCGTGATCAGGTGAGTCCGAGGAGGGCGAGCGGTCGAATGGCGTTGCGGGCGTTGCGGGCGTTGCGCCGGAGGCCGGTGGCGATGCTGCTCCTTCCGGCGAGGCGAAGGGCGCCGATGGCGAGGTTGCGCCAGGTAGCCATGGCGCGAGGTGCGGAGCCGGTTCGCAGTTGGGAGGCGTCCTCGGCGAACGTCACGTCTCGGACGTGATGCAGGGCTTCGATCTTCCAGTGGCTGCGGATCAGCCGGGAGAGCTCGGCGGGTGTGGCCTGTTCCGCAGTGAGGCTGGTGACCGCATAGACGGTCTTGATGCTGACCTTGCCGGTCTTGCGGTCCATTCGGCGGCGCTTGTGCTGGATGGCCTGGCGGGCGCGCGGGCGCCGGGAAAGAGCAGGCTGTTCACCGTGCACACCTTGATGCGGCGGATCTCGCCGCGGCCGTGGTCGGCGTCGCGGGTGCGGCCCTGCAGCGGGATGCACTTCCAGGGAAGGGATTTGAGCTGCTTGTGGAGCTTCTTCCGGTTCCCTTTCGCGATCACGATGTAGTGCGCGCTCCGGCCGAGCAGGTAGCTGGCGTGCTCGCGCTGGGTGTGCATGGCGTCGCTGGTCACGACCACGCCCCAGATCGGCGAGGCTTTCCAGCAGAGGCTGGAAGCAGGTGATCTCGTTGGTCTTCTCGCCAACGTCGAGTTGGGCCAGGAGCAAACCGGAGAGGTGGTCGCAGGCAGCGAGCAGATGGATCTTGTGGCCCGTGGCCCTGGCCGCTCCGCGCAGGGTCTTGCCGTCGACCGCCACTGCGTGCAGCTGACCGTCGGCCCCAGCGCGCCGGTCGGCCAGCCAGCGGCCCACCGCCCGGTCCAACGCGTCGCCGTCGATGCGGGCCGGCAGCCGCCGCACCGACGCCTCTGCTGGCACGCACCGCTGGGAACAGCGGATCGGGCTGTACGCCAAGGCGCTCCAGGACGGACGGCGGGGCGTCGTTGATCCACTCACCCACCGCCGGCAGGGAGGTCGCTCCGGCCAGAACCGCGCACGCGGTCAGCGCAAGCACCGCGACCAGAGCGTGCCGTACGCCGCGCGGATCGCGAGGGTCTGGCACCTCGGCCAGTCGCTCCAGCAGGCCCGGGGAACTCCTCAGGCACGGCCCCGGGATGCTCGCGGAGTTGGTCAAAGGCAAGCGGGATCGGCGATGACGCGTCGACAGGCACGGTTCATTCGCCCGCGGTGTCCTCGGTCTCCCAGCGCAGCAGGTCGCCTGGCTGGCATTTGAGCACCTCGCAGAGGGCGGCGAGCGTGGTGAAGCGCACCGCCTTGGCGCGGCCGTTCTTGAGTACCGCCAGGTTGGCGGGCGTGATCCCTACGCGGTCCGCGAGGTCGCCCACGGACATCTTCCGCCTGGCCAGCATCACGTCGATGTCGACGACGATCGGCATCAGATCACCTCGTCCAACTCGGCCTGCATCTGCGCCGCTTCGACGTCGCGCGCGACGGCCTGGGCGAGCAGCATCCGCAGCACAAGCACGATGAGCGCGACCCCCAGGACGGCCACGCCTACCCCGCCCATGATGAGGGTGACGCCCGGGTCGTCCCGCTGGCCCGGAGCATTGAGTGCCGTGACCGCGAACCACACGAGGGCAGCCGCGACGATCGCGCCGATCACGATGTCCACGTACCGGAAGGCGGCGTGGGAGAACACGGTTCCGCGTCGCACCATCGACACCAGCCGCCATACGCAGACCACGGCGACCTGGACCGAGACCATGCCCAGGATCGTGATCACGCGCAGCGGGGTCAGCGGAAGCGCCCCGTCCTCCGGATCGCTCCCGGTGACCAAGGCCCACACCATCCCGGCCTGTACGAACACGGTGCCGGCGAGCATCACCACGAGCACGGTGCGCAGCGCACCCACTGTCAGCTTTCCCACGGCCCATCCTTCCATCGAGTTGCGATGGGAATCTATCGAATATCGATAGGTGAAGCAAGGGCTGAGAGGGAGGGGGCGGCGGTCTCGCACCATGGCGGGGTACCGCCGCCCCCTCCCATGGCATGGCGTGCACACGAAGGTTCTTGCTCTGTCGAAGTTGGCCTCGCTCAGCCACAAATCGGACGCCATCCGACTACGCCGAAGCCTTGGGTGTGACCCGGTGCCGTCACAGCGCCGCCAGGTACTCCGGCAGCTCGATGCCGGGCGCCAGGTCGGCGTTGCGGACCGGCGCGTCGTAGCCCTTGCGGAGCGGGACGACCCCGGCCCAGTGCGGCAGGGAGAGGTCCTCCGGCTCGTCGTTGGCGCCGCCGGTGCGGACCTTGGCGGAGACCTCCTCCAGGTCCAGGCGGATGACCGCGGTGGCGGCCAGCTCCTTCTTGTCCGCGGGCCGGGAGTCGGCGGAGCGGCCCGGGACGACGTGGTCGACCAGCGCGTCCAGGGCGATGCGCCGCTCCTCGGGGTCGGTGACCTCGTGCGCGACGCCGTGCACCACGACCGAGCGGTAGTTGACCGAGTGGTGGAAGGCCGAGCGGGCCAGCACCAGCCCGTCGACATGGGTGACCGTCAGGCACACCGGCAGGCCCGGGTCGGTGGCGCCGGCCATCCGCAGCGGCCGGGAGCCGGTCGAGCCGTGGACGTAGAGCCGCTCGCCGACCCGGCCGTACAGCGTCGGCAGCACCACCGGAGCGCCGTCGCGGACGAAGCCGAGGTGGCAGACGTACCCCTCGTCCAATATCGCGTGCACCAGCTCCCTGTCGTACGACGCCCGGTCCGCCGAGCGCGTGGGCACGGTCCGGTCGGTCGGGGCGTAGGCGGCGGTCCGGGTGTCCTCGGTCGGGTGCTGCACGGCGGTCCCTCCATTGCGGCGAGTTTTGTACTAGTGCATAATGTGTTTTGTGCTAGGAGAGTATCGGATCGAAGGGCGGGGCGCAGCCGAGATTGCGGCCGGTGTCGAGCGGGCGGTGGGCTCCGGTGAGCTTCAACCGGGCCAACCACTGCCTCCCATACGGGAGTTGGCGGGTCAGCTCGGCGTGAACCCGAACACGGTGGCCGCCGCCTATCGCATCCTGCGGGAGCGCGGGGTGATCGAGACGGCCGGCCGCCGTGGCAGCCGTGTCCGCCCCAAGCCGGCCACGACCGGCCGCGAAGAACTGCGGGTGCAGGTGCCGCCGGGAGGCCGTGACCTGTCCACGGGCAACCCCGACCCGGCCCTGCTGCCCCGCCTGGCCCCGGCCCTCGCCGCGGCGGCCGAGCAGGGCGACCGCCGGCCCGTCCGCTACGGCGACGACCCGGTGGACGCGGACCTCGCCCGCGTCGCCCGCGCCGAACTCGACGCCGACGGGGTCCCCGTGGGCCCGCTGACCGTGACCTCCGGCTCCCTCGACGCCATCGAACGCGTCCTCGCCGCGCACCTCAGACCCGGTGACACGGTCGCTGTCGAGGACCCCGGCTGGGGCAGCCTCCTGGACCTCGTCCCCGCCCTGGGGCTGCACACGGCCCCGGTCGGCGTGGACGACGACGGACCGCGCGCCGACGACCTGCGCCGGGCCCTGGAGGCCGGCGCCCGCGCCCTGATCGTCACCGCCCGGGCGCAGAACCCGACCGGCGCCTCGGTGACCGCCACCCGCGCGCGTGCCCTGCGTGCGGCGCTGCGCGACCACCCGGAGACCCTGCTCATCGAGGACGATCACGGCCACGGCATCGTCGAGCTGCCCCTGCACCCCCTGGCGGGTGTCACCCGGCACTGGGTCTTCGTCCGCTCCGCCGCCAAGGCCTACGGCCCCGACCTGCGCCTCGCCGTCCTCGCCGGCGACCCCGTCACCGTCGACCGGGTCCATGGGCGGCTGGGTCTGGGCCCCGGCTGGGTGAGCCTCCTGCTGCAGCGGACCGTGGCCCACCTGTGGACGCACGGCGCGGTGGACCGGGCGGAAGTGGCGCGGTCGTACCGTGCCCGCAGGACCGGGCTGGTCGACGCGCTGGCGGAGCGAGGCGTCACGGCCCACGGCCGCAGCGGCATGAACGTCTGGGTGCCGGTGCCCGACGAGACGGGCGCGATCGCCCGCCTGCTCCAGCGGGGCTGGGCGGTGGCCCCGGGGGCGCGCTTCCGCCTGGCCTCCCGGCAGGCGGTCCGCATCACCGTCTCACCGCTGGGCGAGGAGGACATCACGCCGCTGGCCGACGCGGTGGCAGCGGCGGTACGGCCGTCGCCGGCCCGCGTCTACGGCTGACGGCGGCTGAGAGGGGTGGCGGGGGCGCGGGAAACCACGACTCGCGCCCCCACCCCCTTCAGGCGCCCTTGCCCCGCACCTGGGTGAGCGCGGCGCCCGCCAGTACGACCACCGCGCCCACCGGCGTCGTCCACCGGAGCGACTCCCCGAGAATCGCCACCCCCGCAGCCGTGGCGATGACGGGAATGAAGTACGTGACCATCTGGGCGGTGGTGGGCCCGACCTCGGCGACCAGCCCGTACTGGATCAGCACCGCCAGCCCCGTCCCCAGCACCCCCAGCCCGGCGACGGCCAGCAGCGGAACGAGGGCGAAGTGCTCGGGCACGCTGGTGAACAGGGGCGTGACCAGAGCGAGCTGCACCGTGGCGAGCAGCAACTGGCCGCCCGTCATCGACAGATGGGAGTTGCCGGTGCCGGCCAGCGTCCGCCGGACGTAGATCCACCCCACCGGATAGCTCAGCGAGGCCAGCAGCGCCATCGCCGTCCCGGTCGCGTCCAGCCCGTGGAAGCCCTGCCAGGCCCCCAGCACGGTGAGGACGCCCAGGAATCCCAGCCCCAGCCCGGCGACCCGCACCCGGGTCGGCCGGTCCTCGGACAGGGCGACCAGGGACAGGGCCATGCCCCACAGGGGAGAGGTCGCGTTGCAGATGCCGGCCAGGGTGGACGGGATCGTCAGCTCGGAATAGGCGAACAAGGAGAACGGCAGGGCGTTCAGCAGGAACGCGGCGACCGCCATGTGCCCCCACAGCCGGGCCCCGCGCGGCAGCCGCTCCCGCTTGACCGCCATCGCCGTCACCAGGACCGCCGTACCGAACACCAGCCGCCCGAGGGTGACCTGGAAGGGCGCGTACCCCTCGGTCCCCACTTTGATCAGCAGGAAGCTGAAGCCCCAGATCAGGGACAGGGCGCCGAAGCGGAGCCGCCAGTCGAGGCGCGCGCGGGGGCGGGCGGGTGCGGGGGGCCGGGTGCGGGAGGAGGTGGTGACCGTGCTCATGCCCTCCACTGTGCGGGAGTCGAACCTCGTAGCGCAATCGAGATTTCTCGCCTGGTACCTCTTAGAATCACTTACATGTTGAATCTGGAGCGCCTGCGCACCCTCGACGCACTGGCCCGGCACGGCTCGGTCAGCGCCGCCGCCGAAGCGCTGCACGTCACCACGTCCGCGGTCTCGCAGCAGCTCGGCAAGCTGGAGCGGGAGATCGGCCAGCAGCTCCTGGCCAAGAACGGCCGGGGCGTACGGCTCACGGACGCCGGCCGGCTGCTGTCCGAGCACGCGGCACGCATCCTGTCGCAGGTCGAGCTGGCCGAGTCCGACCTGGAGGCGCACCGTGGCCAGGTCGTCGGCGAACTCCGGCTCTCGGCGTTCCCGACCGCCGCCCGCGGCCTCTTCCCCGCCGCGCTCGGCGCGCTGCGCACCGAGCACCCGGGGCTGCGCGTGCGCTCCAGCGAGCTGGAGCCGGAGAACGGCATCGCCGGTGTCGTCCGCGGTGATCTCGACCTCGCGGTGGTCCTGGACTGGTACAACAAGCCGATGCCCGTGCCCGACGGTCTCGTCAAGGCGCCCCTGCTCGACGACCCGGCCGATGTCGCCCTGCCCGCCGGGCACCGGCTCGCGGACCGGGACGAGGTGGACCTCACCGAGTTCGCCGAGGACGAGTGGATCACCTGGGGCGAGGGCGAGTTCTGCCACGAGTGGCTGATGTTCACCCTGCGGTCCAAGGGCGTCGAGCCGATCGTCGGCCACCGCGCGGGCGAGACCCACACCCAACTCGGTCTGGTGGCGGCCGGACTGGGTGTGTGCATCGTGCCGCTGCTGGGCCGGCACCCGGTACCCGAGGGCGTGGTCCTGGTACCGCTCAGACCGCGCGTGCGACGCCACGTGTACGTGGTCTGGCGGGCGGACGCGGACCGCCGGCCCTCGATCCGCGCGGCGGTGGAGGCGCTGCGCACCGCTGCGCGGAAGCTGGGCTGAGGTCAGCGGTCCGCGCCCGGGCCCGTCTGACGCTTCGCGTCGCGCAGAAAGGGCGGCCGTGCGTCGCACGGCAGACGGCAGTGGTCGGACAGGCCTAGGCCCCGCCCAGCTTCCGGAAGTCCCACGAGACGATCGTGTCCGGGGTCAGCCGGGCCCAGGCGTGCCGGCCGTCGTGCGGCATCTCGTCCAGGCCGAAGTTCTTGCGGGCGAACAGCGTCTCGGCCGTGTCGAGTTCGGCGCACAGCTCGCCCCGGCGCGGGACCTCGCCCACGAACTCCACCCGGCCGGACAGCTCGACCCCGCGCAGCTGGTCGTACTCCTCGCCGGAGTCGACCACGACGGCCACCCGCGGGTCGCGGCTCAGCTGGGCCCAGCGCCGGCTGCGCACCACCGAGTACAGCCACAGCGAGGTGCCGTCCCAGGCGAACCACAGCGCGCTGACGTGCGGTGTGCCGTCGCCGGACACGGTCGCCACCCGGCAGGTGCGCTGGGTGGTCAGGAACTCGTCCAGCTCGCCGGGCGTCATCATGATCTTCCGGCCCCTGCGCTGCTGAGTGACGGACATGCGGCCCCCTCTTCTCCCACGTCGTGTCAGAAAACTATCGTGATCCTCTGACATCACGTCAGAAAAGAGAAGCCGTCGTCTTCAAGGGGGCACATGTCATGCCGTCGTACGAGCGACTCGGCGAACTCCTCGACCCGGCGAGCACCGTCCTGCTCACGGTGGAGTGCCAGCGGGGGGTCGTCGGACCCGACAGCGCCCTGCCCGAACTCGCCCGCGAGGCACGCTCCTCGGGCGCCCTGCGCAACGTGGCCCGGCTGGTCGCCGCCGCCCACGAGAGCGGGGTGCAGGTCATCCACGCGGTCGCCGAGCGCCGCCCGGACGGCCGGGGCGCGAACCGCAACGCCCGCCTGTTCCGGGCCGCCGAACGGCTTCCCGTGCACCAGCTGAGCGGCAGCACGGCGGTCCGGGTCGCGCCCCCGATCGAGGTCACCGAGGAGGACTTCGTCGTACGGCGGCTGCACGGGCTGTCCCCGCTCCACGGCACCGACGTCGACGCCCTGCTGCGCAACCTCGGCTGCCGCACGCTGGTCGTCACCGGGGTGTCGGCGAACGTCGCCGTCCCCAACGCGGTGTTCGACGCGGTCAACCTCGGCTACACCGCCGTCGTCCCGGCCGACGCCATCGCGGGGGTGCCCGCCGAGTACACCCCCGCGATGATCCGCCACACCCTCGCGCTGGTCGCCACCATCGTGACCACCGACGAGGTGCTCGGCTGCCTCACCCGCGCGCGGGAGCGGCGCTGAGCCCCCTCAGGCCAGCTTGATCTCGTCACCGGAGACGGTGATCTTCGCCGCGGCCAGCGCCTGCGTGGCGGGCCCCTTCTTCACGCTGCCGTCCGCCGCCGAGAACTCGCTGTTGTGGCACGGGCACAGGATCACACCGTTCGCCACGCTGCCCACCGAACAGCCGCGGTGGGTGCACTTGGCGGAGAACGCCTTGTAGGTGCCCGCCGTCGGCTGGGTGACCACGACACCCTGTTCCTTGAAGATCTTGCCGCCGCCCTCGGGGATGTCCGCGGTCTTGGCGAGCGCGGTGCCACCGGCCGCGGCGCCACCGGCCGCGGAGCCGCCGTCCTGCGTGGACCCGGTGGAGGCGTTGGATCCCGACCCGGTGTCCGAGGAGTCGTCGCCCGAACCGCAGGCGGTCAGCGCGGCGGCGAGCCCGGCCGCTCCGGCCGCCGCCACGACGGTACGGCGGCCCGGTCCGGCCGCGGGGTGGAGCGATGCGCTGGTCATGTGGGGATTCCCTTCCGCGAAGCTTCTCCTGGTCCGTCATGGGGTACGGCCGGGGGAGCGCGGCCGTTCAGACGGGCACCCGGATCCTTCCCGGCCGAGCACCGCCACAGGCCACCGCGTGACCCGGACGGCCGCCAGGGACTCGTGACGATCTTCGCCGTGGGTCGGCGCGACTGGATTTCCGCCAGATTTCGCCTGTGTTCCGGACAAGGTGGCGCACAGGCTCGGGGCAGGTCGCGCTCCGGCCGCCGCGACTGAGGTGGCCGCGTTCCGGTTCCGGTGCGGGGAGGCGCCGCGCGTGGCCGTGTACGGAGCCGTCGAGCACGGTCCGCATCTTCGCGTTTGCGGGCCTCGCATTTTTCGCGCGGCCATTACGAGTAAACCCGCTGCACGCGGAGTGTTCGGCACCGTTTACCGCCTCACCGGTGGGAGTCGGCGGCTTGTCGTCTATCCTTCGACCTCGGGGTTCCGGCACCAATGCGCTTTCGACCGCGTTCGTACAGGTGAAGATCCACTTCTTCGGAAAAGACGGGGGAATCGGCACGTGGAGAACTTAAAGTCGCAACAATCTCCGGAGATCACTGTTATTCGCGTCCTCATTCTGGACGCGTCGCCGATCACGCGCAGCGGCCTGGGGGCGGTACTGCGCTGCAAGTCGGGTATCGACGTCGTGGCCGAGGCCTGCGACCACCACGAGGCGGTGACGCTGATGGCCGAGACCAAGCCGCACGTCGTCGTCCACACCGTCGAGAGCCCCAACGGCTGCTCGGCGACGCTGCGGCAGGCCAAGGGCTGGCAGGGCAAGGTGCTGGCACTGGTCAGCGACTCCCTGTGCGACTCCGCGGCACTCGGCCTCATCGGGAAGGAAGCCGACGGAACGCTGCTGCGCAGCGCGCAGGTCGACGACCTGGTGGCCGCGCTGCACATGCTCGTGGCCGGCTACTCCCTCTTCCCGGCACCGGTCGCCGCGGCCGGGCCGGCCGAGCGCCGGCTCCCGCCGGCGGCCCTCTCCCCTTCCGCGTTGCCGAGGCCGAACTCGGCCTCCACGCCCTGCTCGCTGACGCCCCGAGAGCACGACGTGCTGCGCCTGCTCGGCCGGGGCCGCACCAACGCCGAGATCTCCGCGCAGCTCACGCTCAGCGAAAGCACCGTGAAGTCCCATGTGCAGAACCTGCTGGCGAAACTGGGGCTGCGCAACCGCGTGGAGGCGGCGCTGTACGCCGTCGAGGCCGGGCTGGTCGACTGACCGCGGTCGGCGCCGGGCCATCGGGCCGCGCACCTGTGGACGGGTGCGCGGCCGGAGCCCCGCCTCAGACCGGGATCTTCGCCGAGGGCAGCTCACCGAGGGCCCGCTCGATCTGCGCCTGGTCCGGCTCGTGGTCGGTCAACGTGTGGGCCAGGTAGGAGTCGTAGGCCGCCATGTCGAAGTTGCCGTGCCCGGAGACGTGGACGAGGATCGCCCGCGCCTCGCCCGCCTCCCGTGCGGCCAGCGCCTCGTCGATCGCCCCGCGCACGCCGTGGGCGGACTCCGGAGCCATCACGAAGCCCTCGTTGCGTGCGAAGAGCACGGCCGCGCTGAAGATGTCGGTCTGCGAGACCGAGCGCGCCTGCACGTGGCCGTGCTGCACCAGCGTCCCCATGGTCGGGGAGCTGCCGTGGTGGCGCAGGCCCCCGGCGTGGATGGGGGCGGGCATGAAGTTGTGCCCGAGGGTGAACATCGGCAGCACCGGGCCGAGCGAGGCGGTGTCGGGATAGTCGTAGGCGTAGGTGCCCCGGGTGAGGCTGGGGCAGGCGTCCGGCTCGACCGCGACGAAGCGGGTGCCGGAGCGCTTGCCGGTCAGGGTGTCGTACAGGAACGGGTAGGACAGGCCGGCGTAGCCGGAGCCGCCCCCGACGCAGCCCACCACCACGTCGGGGTAGTCGTCGGCGATCTCCAGCTGCTTCTTGGCCTCCAGGCCGATCACCGACTGGTGGATCAGTACGTTGTTGGAGATCGAGCCGAGCGCGAAGCGGGTGTCCTCGCGGCTGAGCGCGTCCTGCACGGCCTCGCTGATGGCGATGCCGATCGATCCCGGGGAGTCGGGGGCCTCCGCCAGCACCGCGCGCCCGGCCTCCGTGAGCGGACTGGGCGACGGGTGCACCTCGGCACCCCAGGTCTCCATCAGGATGCGCCGGTAGGGCTTCTGCTGGAAGGAGGAGCGGACCATGTAGACGGTGACGTCCAGACCGAACAGCGAGCCCGCGAAGGACAGCGCCGAGCCCCACTGCCCGGCCCCGGTCTCGCTGGTCAGCCGGCGTACACCGTCCTCGGCCGCGTAGAACGCCTGGGCGATGGCGGTGTTGGGCTTGTGGGACCCCGCGGGTGAGACGCCCTCGTACTTGAAGTAGATCCGGGCCGGGGTGTCCAGCGCGCGCTCCAGCCGCGTCGCCCGGTGCAGCGGGGAGGGCCGCCAGATCTGGTACAGCTCGCGCACCCGGTCCGGGATCTCGATCCAGCGCTCCTCGGAGAACTCCTGCTCGATGACGCCCTGGGGCAGCAGCCCTGAGAGGTCCTCAGGACGCAGCGGCTCCAGCGTCTGCGGATGCAGCGCGGGCGGCGGACTCGCCGGCAGGTCGGGAACGATGTTGTACCAGTGGTCCGGAAGGTCTGCGGCGCTCAGGACGACATGCGTGACAGTCATGGATTTCGCATCCTCACGGGAGGGGGAACGAGATGCGGCGCGGTGGCGCCGAAATGCCGGATGGGGTCCTGCGGGGGACCTGGCCCCCTCATGCTAGAAATGCGGATCCTGGCCCACCACCAGGCGAAATAACGAAAGTTCAGCCGTCGTCATCCGCCGTCGGTACCGGCACTTTCGGATCTGCCGGACCGGGTTCCGGTCCTTGCGACGCGGGCGCCCCGGCCGCCTGTCCGGCGTCTCGGGCCGGCGCGGACAAGCCCGCGCTGAGCCCCGTACCGACCAGAATGCTGCCGGTGACCTGGGCCGCGCCGAGCGTGCCACTGCCGACGATCGGTGCGGTGAACGCCGCCGCGACCGGGATGAGCCCGGCGAACAGGCTGGTCGCCTCCGGGCCGAGGGTGCGCAGGCCGAGGTAGTAGAAGATGAACGCGGCGGCGGTCACCGCCACCGCCAGGTAGCACAGGGCGCCCAGTTCGCGCGCGTCCGGCCAGCGCAGGTCCCCGCCGGGCAGTTCGACCGCCGCGGTCAGGACACCCATCTCGACCGTGGCCAGGACGCAGACGTAGGTCGCCACGGGGATCGCCCCCAGCCGGGGCAGCAGGGGCACCGCCAGCAAGGTGAAGGAGACCTCGCCCAGCAGGGCCAGCAGGGAGAACCCGAAGCCGCCCGCGGTGCTCCGCCCGAAGCCGATGAGCAGCGCGGCACCGGCGACCACCAGGGCGGCCGAGGCGATCAGACGCCCCGATATCCGGCGCCGGCTCAGCAGGGGACCGGCGATCGCCACCAGCAGCGGGGTCGCACCGACGATCACGCCGAGTACGGCGGGCTCGGCGGAACCCAGTGCGGCGAGGCAGGCCAGATTGAAGCCGACCAGGCCCGTCCCGGCCAGCAGCGCCAGCAGCGCCCACTCGGTTCTCGTCGGCCGCGGCCAGGGCACGCGCCCGACGAGGGACAGCAGCGACAGGCTCAGAGCGCCCAGAGCGAAGCGCAGGGTCTGGCCGCTCAGGAACGGATAGTGCGTCAGCAGGCTCGTGGCCACGAAGGAGGTGCCTGCCAGCGCGGTGCCGAGCGCCGCGTAAAGCGCCCCCACGGTCCGAGAAGGCGCCGTTCCCGCCGCCGGCCGTCCGGCCCCGCCCGATTCACTTGAGGTCATGCGGGCAGGTTATTGGCGGAATAAGCTATTCCACCAGCGTACTTTCGGATAGTCCGCCGTTTGACTCCGCCAATGGTTCCTCATCATTTCTGGCGTGGTCCCGGCCGCTCGCGCTCCCTACCATTCCAGGCGTCATCAGCGTCATCAGCATACGAATGCCGTCCTGTGCGAGGAGCGGATATGTCAGCCCAGGATTTGATCGACCTCACCCAGCACGAGATCAAGGCACTGCGCACTCGGTACAACCTGGCCGACGCGCATACGCATCAGCGGCAGTCCGGCAGCCAGGACAAGATCGTCTCCCGGCTGCCCGCGCTGTGGTACGAGTCGGAGGAACGGCAGCAGGCGCATTTCGAGCGGCAGTTCACCGAGGCGTTCTTCCGCTTGCACGGCCAGACGACCGCGCCCGGCCTGGGCCGCACCCTGCTGTCGTATGCGGCCAGCGTCTCCACCATGGTCGCGGCGATGTACCTGCGCCGGCACGACTACACCGTCTCCCTGGTGGAACCCTGCTTCGACAACCTGGTGGACCTCCTCAAGTACCTGGGGACGCCGCCCGCCGCCCTGCCCGAGGAAGCGCTGGCGGACCCGGACACCGTGTACACGGAGCTGACCCGCCTGGTCCGGACGGACGCGCTGTACCTGGTCGACCCCAACAACCCCACCGGCTTCACGCTGTTCACCGACGGCGGCCGGGGGTTCGAGGAGGTCCTGAGGTTCTGCCGCGACCAGCGCAAGCTGCTCGTACTGGACTTCTGCTTCGCCTCCTTCGCCCTGCACAACGGCCTGGCCCAGCGCCCCGACGTGTACCGGATGCTGGAGGAGTCCGGCGCCAGCTACCTCGCCATCGAGGACACGGGGAAGACGTGGCCGGTCCAGGACGCCAAGTGCGCCCTGCTGACAGCGAGCGCGGACATCTACGAGGAGGTGTACAACCTGCACACCTCCGTGCTGCTCAACGTCTCCCCGTTCGTGCTGAACTTCCTCACCCACTACGTCGAGGACTCCGTCGCGGACTCCTTCGCCTCGGTGCGCGAGGTGATCGACACCAACCGGGCCACGCTGCGGCGCGAACTGCCCGGCTCGGTCCTGGAACTGCTGGACGCGCGGGTGGACACCAGCGTCGCCTGGCTGCGCATCCTGCCCTCCGGCCTCACCGCGAAGGACGTCCACGCGCGGCTTCTCCAGGCCGAGGTCTATGTGCTGCCGGGGAACTACTTCTACTGGGACAACCCGGGGCGGGGTGAGCGCTACGTGAGGATCGCGCTGGCGCGCCCGCCCGAGCAGTTCGCGGCCGCCGTACGGGTCATCCGCGAGACCCTGGGCTCCGCCTCCCATGAGCGGTGAGGCGGGCGCCCCGCTCCCGGGGGCCGTCCCGGGCCTCGGGACGCTCATCGATGCTTCGCTGTTCATGGGCATGCACAGCACCGACGACAGGGTCAGGACCGCCTGCAAGAACTTCTTCGTCCGGCAACTGGCGGCGCACCGCCCGCTGGCCATGACGCTGGAACAGGTGGGACTGTGCGACGACCTGATCTGGCGGCGGCCGCGCGCGGTGCAGGACGCCTACTACCCCTTCATGGACAACCTGCACAGCGAACTGCGGATCGCCCGCTTCGGCCTGCGGCGGGGCGACGTGCGCACCGCGCTGGAGGCCGCCGCGCTCAGGGACGTGCCGATCGCCGACGCTCTGCTGCTGGCTCCGGCCGTGCACCGGGGCGGCCGGCTGCACAGCGTGTCGCCGCGTCTGCGGCGACGTCCCGGTGCCGGAGCGCTCCTGAGCGCGCCCCCGGACGGTCCGGAGGAGGCGTTCCCTCCTCGGCTGGAGGAGTTGTACCGCCAGTCGCTGGCACTGCGCGTCGACCTGGCCGCGCTGGACCGCATTTCCTGTCCCGACGACGATGTGGACGCACCATGACGAACGCTGAGACCCCGCAGACGTCCCCGGTGCGGCCGGGCACCGGCGTCGCCCTGGAGGCCGGTGCGGCGCGCGCCGCCTCCGGCCGCCCGCACACCGCGGCCCCCCTCTCCGGCGTGGTCGTGCCGCTGGTCACTCCGCTCGACCGGCAGGGCCGGGTCCGCGCGGACGACGTGGCACGGCTGGTCGACTCGGTCCGCGCCGAGGTGACTGCTCTGATGCCGACCCTCAGCTCGGGCGAGGGCTGGCTGCTGACCGAGGCGCAGTGGCGCGACATGGTGGCGGCCACCGTGCGCTGCGCCGGCGGCCTGCCGGTCATCGCCGGCGTCCAACTGCCGGACACCGGCGCCGTGGTGGCCCGGACCCGGCTCGCCGCCGAACTGGGCGCCGACGCGGTGGCGGTCACCACGCCCTTCGGTGCGGGTGTCGGCCAGGAGGACATCGTCACCCACTATGAGCGGGTGCTCGACGCAGGGTCGCCGGTGGTCGTGTACAACGAGGAGGCCCTGTCCGGGAACCGCATCGAGGCCGGGACGCTGGCACGCGTCTGCCGGCTCCCGGGTGTGATCGGGGTGAAGGAGTCCAGCGGCGACCCGGCGTTCACCCGGCAGTTGGTGGCGGCCGGCCTGGGCGTGCCGGTCTTCGAGGGCTGGGAGAACCTGCTGTCCCAGGTCCCCGGCGTGGCAGGGTTCATCGGCCCGCTGGCCAATCTGGAGCCGGCGCTGTGCACGGCACTGCTGCGAGACCCGACGCCGGCGCTCCAGGCCGAGGTCGACGCGGCGTGCGAGACGTACGGCATCCTGCGCGACGACTGGTACCTGCACGTCAAACGCGCCCTGGTGGCGCGAGGCGTCATCGGCACGGACACCACGGCCCAGGACGCTCGCGCGGCCGCCGCGGCGGCGGAGGCGGCGCCGTGATCGCGAGGACGGGCGGGGCCCCCGCGCTGCCGCGGTCGGCCACCGTGCAACAACGGCTGTACTGGCACAACCGCACCGTCCCCGACGCCGCGGGGTATGCCGAACTGCTCGCGCTGGAGGCGGCTTGGCCGCGCGCCGAGGCGGACGCGCTGGCGGACGCGGCGCCCGCCTTCGGCTCGCTGGACGACCTCCTCGACGCACTGGAGCAGCGCCTGCGCGGCGAGGAGAACGATCCCTCGCCCAGCGAGCGGTACCTGGCCGAGCACGCGACGGCGGCCGAGTTCACCTGTGTCGCCGGGCAGTTCGCCGTGGACGGGCTGGTGGAGTCGCAGTCGCACCTGGGCGTGCTGCCGCGGCTGACGCCCCGGGCCCGCATGGCGGTGATGCGGGTGCTCATCGACGAGTTCGGGTGCGGCAACGAGGCGCAGGAGCACGCCCGGCTGTACGAGCGGCTGATGGTGGAGCTGGGACTGTCCACCGACCCCTTCCACCACGCCGCCAGGGCCTGCGAGGAGACGCTCGCCTACGTCAACCTCTTCCACTGGCTGGCCTCCCGGGCGCCCACCCCCGACTATTTCCTCGGCGCCTACGCCTACTTCGAGTCCAGCGTGCTCTACGGCTTCCGCTGCTACGCCGCGGCCTGCGCCCGATTGGGCATCGCCAACGGCCAGTACTACGAGGAGCACCTGCACATCGACGCGTTCCACAGCCGCGAGATGCTGACCGCGCTGCGCGCCTGGGACCGGGAGCACGGCGCGGACCTGGACAGGGTCTGGGCCGGGATCGAACTGACCAGTGCGACCATCGCCCGCGCCACCGAGGCGGCAGTGAGCCGGGCCCGCGCCGAGGCCGGCCGGTGAGCGGCTCGGAGAGGGCGGCCGGGCGGCCCCGGCTGCGCCAGGTGGACGCCGACACGGTGGCCGTGGAGTGGCAGGGCCCCGATGGCCGGGACGGCGTCCTCGTCGACGCGCGCTGCCCGCACCGGGGCGGCCTGCTGCGGCACGCCCACGTGAACGCCGCGGCGACCCGCCTGGTGTGCCCCCTGCACCACTCGGCCTTCGACCTGACCGACGACGGCACCCAGACCTCCGGTCCGGCATGCCGCGCACTGCGCGTCCGCCCTCTGCCGCAGTGAGCCGGGCGGCGGGCCCCGGTGCGGTCGGATCACCGGGTCACGTCTTCCACGGGGCCGAGGGGACAGCCGGGACCGGGACCGTCAGCCGCACCTGCGCCGCCGAAGGGTGCCGCCGCCTCGCAAACGTCCCGCGCGGCCGTCCCCCCCCGGCCCGGCCCGGGCGAGACGGTCGTGCGGACCCCGCGGCGGTGGGCGGCGGCCCCGGAGGACGGCTCCCACGTGCCGCGCCACCCCTTGGCGCGTCGGCTCGGTACTCGTCACCAGTGATCACCCTCGGTTACTATGCTCACTTCATGCCCGAGGCCGGAACCAAGGGGCGGACGGCCAGGGACGGTCCGCTCCCCGGAGACCGACAGGGCCGTTGACGGGTGAGTCCTGCTGCTGCGCCCCGTCGGGATCGATCTTGCATGTGCAAGGCTGAAGAGATGGACGGCCCGGAAGAATGCTGAAAGAGGTCACCGCGACCCGCTACATCACGCCACTGCGTGAGGGGGGCTCGCTGCCGGGCCTCGTCGAGGCCGACGACTTCGGGACCTACGTCATGAAGTTCACCGGCGCCGGACAGGGCCGCAAGACCCTGGTCGCCGAGGTGGTGTGCGGCGAACTCGCCCGGCGCCTCGGACTGCGCGTGCCCCGGCTGGTCACCATGCGGCTGGACCCCGTCCTCGGGCTGGGCGAGCCCGAGCAGCAGGTGCAGGACCTGCTGCGGGCCAGCGGCGGCACCAACCTCGGCATGGACTTCCTGTCCGGCGCCCTCGGCTACGACCCGCTCGCCTTCCCGGTGAGCGCGGCGGAGGCCGGCCGGATCGTCTGGTTCGACGCACTGATCAACAACGTCGACCGCTCCTGGCGCAACCCCAACCTGCTGGTGCACCAGGGCGAGCTGTGGCTCATCGACCACGGCGCCACCATGATCTGGCACCACAACTGGCCCGCCGCCGCCGGCTCGGCCGCGCGTCCCTACGACGCCTCCGACCACGCCCTCGCCCGCTTCTCCCCGGACGTGCCCGCCGCCGCGGCCGAGCTGGCACCCCGGGTCACCGAGGACCTGCTCGCCGAGGTCACCGCCGAGATCCCCGAGGCCTGGCTCGCCGACGAGCCCGGCTTCGACACCGCCGACGAGCTACGCCGGGCCTACGCACGGCCGCTGCTCGCACGCGCGGCCGTCATCGCCGAGCGGATCACCGGCATCGGCACCGGCAACGGTTCCGGAACCCAGGAGGGCAAGTGAGCGAGCGGTTCGGCGAGCGGTTCCAGGAGGGCAAGTGAGCGAGCGCCACATCCACATGGCCGGTCATGTGACCGAGCGGCACATCACCCGGGCGGGCCAGGGCGGCGACCGGGACGTGTTCGAGTACGCCCTGCTGCGGGTCGTACCCCGGGTGGAGCGCGGGGAGTGCATCAACGCGGGCGTGGTCGTGTACTGCCGCGCCCGGGGCTACGTCGGCGCCCTCACCCACCTGGACGAGGCCCGGCTGCTCGCGCTGGACCCGGCCGCCGACGTGGCCGGGGTGCGTGCCGCGCTCGGCGCGATCGAGCGGCACTGCGCGGGCGGCGAGCAGGCCGGGCAGGCGGCCGGCGACGATGCGGGGCGGCGCTACCGCTGGCTGGTCGCGCCGCGCTCCACGGTGGTCCAGCCCGGTCCCGTGCACACCGGCCTGACCGCCGACCCGGCCGCCGAGACGGAGCGGTTGCTCGACCTCCTGGTGAGGTAATGGATCACACCGGCCGGGTGTGCCGTTGACACCGGGTGCCAGGGCTTCTAGCGTCACGGGTGCTGAAGGTACTAAGCGGTCGCTCACCGCACCAGGGGCCCTCTCCGGGCCCCGACAGGTTCTCTCAAGAGGTTCTCTCAAGGGCGAGGAGAAGCACCAATGTCCACCACTGAACAGCGGGTCGCGGTCGTCACCGGCGCGGCGCGCGGTATCGGCGCCGCCACCGCAGTACGACTGGCTGCCGAAGGCCGCGCGGTCGCCGTGATCGACCTGGACGAGGCCGCCTGCAAGGACACCGTCGAGAAGATCACCGCGGCCGGCGGCAAGGCCGTCGCGATCGGCGCGGACGTCTCCGACGAGGCGCAGGTCGAGGCCGCCGTCGCCCGGATCGTCGAGGAGCTGGGCGCCCCGACGATCCTCGTCAACAACGCCGGCGTGCTGCGCGACAACCTGCTGTTCAAGATGAGCGTCTCCGACTGGGACACCGTCATGAACGTGCACCTGCGCGGCTCGTTCCTGATGACCAAGGCCGTGCAGAAGCACATGGTGGACGCGGGCTTCGGCCGGGTGGTCAACCTCTCCTCCTCCTCGGCTCTCGGCAACCGCGGCCAGGCCAACTACTCCGCCGCCAAGGCCGGTCTCCAGGGCTTCACCAAGACCCTCGCCATCGAGCTGGGCAAGTTCGGCATCACGGCCAACGCGGTCGCCCCCGGCTTCATCGCCACCGAGATGACCAAGGCCACCGCCGACCGCGTCGGCATGGGCTTCGAGGACTTCAAGAAGGCCGCCGCCACCCAGATCCCGGTGCAGCGCGTCGGCGAGCCCGAGGACATCGCCAACGCCGTCGCTTTCTTCACCGGCGAGGCGGCCGGCTTCGTCTCCGGCCAGGTGCTGTACGTCGCCGGCGGACCGCTCAACTAAGGGACTCAGAGGTAACACGGACATGACTGAACTCCCGGAGCTGTCCGGCAGGGTCGCGATCGTCACCGGCGCCAGCCGCGGCATCGGCTACGGCGTCGCCGAGGCGCTGGTCGCCCGCGGCGACCGCGTGTGCATCACCGGCCGGGGCGAGGACGCCCTGAAGGAAGCCGTCGAGCAGCTCGGCACCGAGCGCGTCATCGGCGTCGCCGGCAAGGCGCACGACCTGGACCACCAGACCGAGGTCGTCGAGCGCACCATGGAGGCCTTCGGCCGGGTCGACTTCCTGGTCAACAACGCGGGAACCAACCCGGTGTTCGGCCCGATCGCGGACCTCGACCTGGGCGTCGCCCGCAAGGTCTTCGAGACCAACGTGATCTCCGCGCTCGGCTTCGCCCAGAAGACCTGGCACGCCTGGCAGAAGGACAACGGCGGCGCGATCGTCAACATCGCCTCGGTCGCCGGCCTCGCACCCTCGCCGTTCATCGGCGCGTACGGCGTCAGCAAGGCCGCGATGATCAACCTGACCCAGCAGCTGGCGCACGAGTTCGCGCCGAAGGTACGGGTCAACGCCATCGCCCCGGCCGTGGTCAAGACCAAGTTCGCGCAGGCCCTGTACGAGGGCCGGGAGGAGGAGGCGGCCGCCTCCTACCCGCTCGGCCGGCTCGGTGTGCCCTCCGACATCGGCGGGGCCGCCGCGTTCCTCACCTCCGAGCAGTCCGACTGGATCACCGGTCAGACCCTCGTCGTGGACGGCGGCATCTTCCTCAACGCCGGCGCCGGCTGAGGCGGAGCATCTCTTCCGGGCGCCGATTTTCGGACGGATCGGCGCCCGGAAGGCCGTAGGGAGTCCGCAGAGCGGAATGACAACGTCGTCATGGTTCAGGCGATCAAGAACGCTGGTGACGGGGGAGGTCCACGGCTCCGGACGCTGCGGTATGGTCTGCCGACCCTTGGTATGGCAGATCGAGGAGCGTGCGCGTGTTCAACCGGAACCGATTTCTGCGGAGAGTCGCGGCGATCGCGTCCCTGGCGTTGGTGGCCGGATGCAGTCTGTTGTCCGACGACGACCCCGACAGCCAGGGGCCTATCGTCGTGGGCACCACCAGTGCCCCCAGCACGCTGGACCCGGCCGGCGCCTGGGACGGCTCCTGGGAGCTGTACCGGAACATCTTCCAGACGCTCCTCGCCTACCCGAGCGGTGCCACCACCCCCCAGCCCGACGCCGCGGAGAGCTGCTCCTTCACCGACTCCACGAGCCGCACCTACCGCTGCAAGCTGCGCGACGGCCTGAAGTTCGCCGACGGCGACCCGCTGACCGCCGAGGCCGTCCGGCACTCGATCGACCGCATCCGCACGATCAACGCCCCCGGCGGCCCCGCCGGACTGCTCGGCAGCCTGGACCGCGTCGAGACCTCCGGCGACCGCGAGGTCGTCTTCCACCTCAACCAGCCCGACGCCACCTTCCCGTTCGTGCTGGCCACGCCTGCCATGTCGATCGTCGACCCCGACGACTACCCGACCAACTCCCTGCGCAAGGACACCTCGGTGCACGGCTCCGGGCCGTACAAGCTGGAGTCCTACGAGGAGGGCTCCGAGGCCGTCCTGGTCCGCAACGGCAACTACCAGGGCTTCGCCAAGCTCCAGAACGACGCGGTGACCATCCGCTACTTCAAGGACTCCGCCGGGATGGTCAAGGCGCTCAAGGACAAGCAGATCGACGTCACCTACCGGGGCCTGGCCGCCGACGACATCCTCGCTCTGCAGGAGCACGACAACGAGGACCTGCAACTGGTCGACGGCGCCGGCACCGACATCAGCTACCTGGTGTTCAACCCCAAGGACCCCTGGGCCAAGCAGCCCGCCGTGCGCAAGGCCGTCGCCCAGATCGTGGACCGGGGAGCGATCGCCCACAAGGTCTACAAGGACACCGTCGACCCGCTGTACTCGATGGTCCCCAAGGGACTGACCGGCCACGCCACCGGCTTCTTCGACGACTACGGCAACCCGAGCGTCAGCAAGGCCCGCAAGATCCTCACCGACGCCGGCATCACCCAGCCCATCCCGCTGACCTTCTGGTACACCACCGACCGCTACGGCTCCGAGACGGCCCTGATGTTCCAGGAGCTGAAGCGGCAGCTGGACGCCTCCGGCCTGTTCACCATCACCCTCAAGAGCCGCCCCTGGAAGACCTATGTGGTCGGCTACCAGAAGGGCGAGTACCCGGTGTTCGGACGCGGCTGGTTCCCGGACTTCCCGGACGCGGACAACTTCATCGCCCCGTTCGTCGGCGAGCACAACGCGCTCGGCACGCCCTACCCGGCCAAGGAGATCACCGGCAGGCTGCTGCCCCATGCGCGCGCGGAGAGCGACCGCGCGCGGACCGTCAAGGACGTCGAGGCGGCCCAGCAGATCATGGTCGACGACGCCCGGCTGATCCCGCTCTGGCAGGGCCGGCAGTTCGTGGGGGCCAGCGTCGACATCTCCGGCGGCGAGCAGGCCCTCGACCCGTCGACGATCATGATGATGTGGACCCTGCACCGCAAGACCAGCTGGTGAGACCGGCGAACGGCCCTCGCGGCACCGGTTGTCAGTGGTCGCCTGTAGGTTCTGGAACCTGGAAGTGACCGCACGCCGTAGCCGATCGAATCGTGAGGACGTTGACGTGACCGACATCGCCATGCTGCCCGAGTCCTGGCGCGGGGTTCTGGGCGACGAACTGCAGCAGCCCTACTTCAAGGAGCTGACCGAGTTCGTCGAGGAGGAGCGGGCGAAGGGTCCCGTCTACCCGCCGCGCGAGGAGGTCTTCGCCGCGCTGGACGCGACGCCGTACGAGCAGGTGAAGGTCCTCATCCTCGGCCAGGACCCGTACCACGGCGAGGGCCAGGGCCACGGCCTGTGCTTCTCGGTCCGTCCGGGTGTGAAGACCCCGCCCTCGCTGCGGAACATCTACAAGGAGATGCAGCAGGAGCTGGGCCTGCCCGTTCCGGACAACGGCTATCTCATGCCGTGGGCCCGGCAGGGCGTGCTGCTGCTCAACGCGGTCCTCACCGTCCGCGCCGGCGAGGCCAACTCGCACAAGGGCAAGGGCTGGGAGAAGTTCACGGACGCGGTGATCCGCGCGGTGGCCTCCCGCCCCGACCCGGCGGTCTTCGTCCTGTGGGGCAACTACGCGCAGAAGAAGCTCCCGCTGATCGACGAGACACGGCACGTGGTGGTCAAGGGCGCGCACCCCTCGCCGCTCTCCGCGAAGAAGTTCTTCGGTTCGCGTCCGTTCACGCAGATCAACGAGGCGATCGCCGCGCAGGGGCACGAGCCGGTCGACTGGCGGATCCCGAACCTCGGCTGACCGTCGCCGGGGCCGGGGGGACTCTCCGAAGGAGCGCGGGGCCGTAGCGGTATGCGGCTGGGCCGCGTGGGCGCGACCAGCCACAACGGACCCGCAGTTGCCCACCGGCCCAGCCTGGCCCGGAATCCTCGCGGCGCCGGTTAGCGTCGGGAGCGGACCATTGCCGACGGCCCGGAGGTCACCCGTGGCGGAGCGACAGGAACAGGCGGCGCCGGACGCCGTGCTGACGCGGATCGGACAGGTCGTGATGCTGCACCACGGTGGCGACCGCGAGGAGGCGCGCAGCCGCTTCCTTGACCTGTGGGCGGAGATCGGCGAGGAGGGTGACCCGCTGCACCGGTGCACCCTGGCCCACTACCTCGCCGACACCCAGGACGACCCGGCGGACGAACTCGCCTGGGACCTGCGGGCCCTGTCGGCGGCGGAGGAGCTGGCCGACGGCCGGGCGGGCGGCGATCCGTCGAGCGTCCAGGGCTTCTTCCCCTCCCTCCACCTCAACCTGGCCGCCGACTACGTCAAACTGGGCCGCGCCGAGGCCGCCCGAAGCCATCTGCACCGGGCGCGCAGCGCCGCGGGGGTGCTCGCCGACGACGGCTACGGCGCGGGGGTGCGGTCGGCGATCAGCCGGCTGGCGTTCCGACTGGGGGAGGACGGCGGTCCGGGGGGCGAGGGCTGGACGCCGCCGCGCCAGCGGTAGCGCCCCGCTGGGGCGGCCGAGTTCGCCCTGTCGGGTGCCGGCTGCGGCGTCGTCGTGGTTGCTCGCGCCCACGCGGCGGCGCCGTATGTGGGTGCAGCCCCGCACCCCTTCGGGGCGCGTCGGTGACCGTGGACCCCCGTATGCTTCCGGCAGGCATCAGGCAGGCAAGCCGTGGAGGAGCGCACGTGAAGGTCGGCTGCATCGGACTCGGGGACATCGCGCAGAAGGCCTATCTGCCGGTGCTCGGCACGCAGCCGGGAATCGACCTGCACCTGCAGACCCGCACACCCGCCACGCTGGACCGGGTCGGGGACGCGCTGCACCTGCCCCGGGAGCAGCGGCACACCACCCTGGACTCGCTGCTCGCCGCCGGCCTCGACGCGGCCTTCGTGCACGCGCCGACCGCCGTCCACCCCGAGATCGTCGCCCGGCTGCTGGAGGCCGGCGTTGCGACGTACGTCGACAAGCCGCTCGCCTATCGGCTCGCCGACTCCGAGCGGCTGGTCGCCCTGGCCGAGCGGCGGGGCGTCTCGCTGTTCGTCGGCTTCAACCGCCGGTACGCCCCCGGGTACACCCAGTGCCGGGACCACCCGCGCGAACTGATCCTCATGCAGAAGAACCGGATCGGGCTGCCCGAGGAACCCCGTTCGATGGTCCTGGACGACTTCATCCACGTCGTCGACACCCTGCGCTTCCTGGTGCCCGGCCCGGTCGACGACGTGACCGTCCGCGCCCGCGTCGAGGACGGCCTGGTCCACCACGTCGTGCTCCAGCTCGGCGGGGACGGCTTCACGGCCCTCGGGCTGATGAACCGGCTGAGCGGCTCCACCGAGGAGATCCTGGAGGTGTCCGGGCAGGACACCAAGCGCCAGGTGGTCAACCTCGCCGAGGTGATCGACCACAAGGGGCAGCCGACCGTGCGCCGGCGCGGCGACTGGGTGCCGGTGGCCCGGCAGCGCGGCATCGAGCAGGCGGTCCTCGCGTTCCTCGACGCCGTACGGGAGGGGAAGGTGCTCAGCGCCCGGGACGCGCTGGCGACTCATGAACTGTGCGAGCGGGTGGTCCGAGCGGTTCAGGACCGCTGCGGCGCAGCCTGAACGCCCGCACCCCGTCCGTCACGCCCAGCGCAGCCAGCGCCAGCAGCGCGCCGTACACCGGCCAGTCGCCGTGGCGGACGTACGGCGTGATGCCGTGCGCGAGCGGTACGTCGTACACGCGCGCGGTGCTCGCGTCGGTGCCGAGCCACGGGCCGAGGCGCTGACCGCCCGGGCCGTACACCGCCGAGACGCCGGTGAGCGTGGCGTGCACCATCGGGCGGCCGGTCTCGGCGGCGCGCAGCGCGGCCAGCGAGGCGTGCTGCTCCGGCGCCCAGCTGCGCTGGAAGGACGAGGTGGACGACTGGCCGAGGAGGACGTCCGTGCCGCCCTCGGCGAGATGCCGGCTCATGTCGGGGAACGCGGTCTCGAAGCAGATCAGCGGGCCGATGCGCAGCCCGTGCCCGACGTTCATCACGGTCTGTGCGGTGCCGCGCTGCCGGTCCTCGCCCGCGGCCCGGCCCACCGAGGTGGCCCAGCCGAGCAGCGAACGGGCGGGTATGTACTCGCCGAAGGGGACCAGCCGCATCTTGTCGTACCGGTCGCCGGTCAGGCCGTGCGGACCGACCAGCACCGAACTCTTGTAGATGCCGGGCCGGTCGGAGCGGCGGGCGTCCACGTTCACCAGCAGGTCAGCGCCGGTCTCGCGGGACAGGACGGCCAGCCGCCGGGCCAGGTCGGGGCGGTCGTCCAGGTCGAAGCCGACGCTGGACTCGCCCCACACCACCAGGTCGGCGCCCTGCCCGGCGAGCCGCCGGGTCAGCTGCTCCTCCCGGGCGAACCGCTTGTCGCCGCTGTCCTGCCCGGCCACGATGCCCGGCTGGACCACGGCGATCCGCACCTGTCCGTCGACGGCGGGGCGTGGCGCCCACGCCCAGGCGGCCGAGGCCGCGGCGGCCGTGGCGACCAGCGAGGCCACGGCCGGCACCCGCGACTCGCGCACGGCGAGCAGCATGGCCACCGCCACGTTGACGGCCACCACCAGGAAGCTGAGCAGCCACACCCCGCCGACCGAGGCCAGCCGCAGCGCCGGGCCCACCTGCCACTGGCTGGCGCCCAGCATCCCCCACGGCCCGCCGAGGCCCTGCCAGGACCGGACCAGCTCCACCGCCAGCCAGGCCGACGGCAGCACCAGCAGGGCGGCGGCACACCGGCCCGGCGTCGGCACCCCGCCCAGCAACCGGCGCACCAGCCGGCCCCAGGGCATCCAGAGCAGGCCCAGCAGCGCGGCTATGAGGAAGATGAACACGTGCAGGCTCGGCAGCAGCCAGTGGTGGACGGCCACCAGGAAGCCGATGCCGCCCCACCAGCCGTCGTAGCCGGCCCGCCGCCCGGTCGGCGCGGAGCGGGCCAGCAGGATCCACGGCACCAGGGCGACGTACGCGAACCACCACAGGGACGGCGCCGGGAACGCGAGCACGGGAAGGGCGCCGGCGAGGGCGGCGGCGGCCGAGCGACGCCACGGGGAGGCCGGCCAGTGGTTGATCATCCTCATAAGGACCCTCCCTACCCACCGATGGCTCCAGTGTGCGTGGTGAGTGTGCGGCGGTGCGCGGTCGGCCCGGGTGAGGAGGGCGTACGGCGGGCCCGGACCGGCGGGAGCCGGTCGCAGCTCGCCGCGCCCCCTAGAGCCCGTGCGCCCCGGGGGCGCCGCCTCTGCGCCACTTCTCGTGTACGACGACCTCGTTCAGGCGCCAGCCGTCCGGGGTGCGCAGCACCCCGAAGTCGTACCGGCCGCCGCACACCAGGTCCGGCGCGGCCGAGCCGTCGGCCTCGGCGAAGCGCAGCGGGTTGACGTAGTCGGCACGGACGCGGGCGGTGTCACCGGTGTCCTGATCGAGGGCGCCGAAGCGCACCTGCCGGTTGACGATCAGGTGCTGGCACATGCCGAACAGGGCCAGGCTCTCGGCGAGCCAGGCGGCGATCTCGTCCGCGTCGCCCTCGATGCCGCCCGCCGAGCGGTAGTCGGCGCGTCCGTCCGCCGTGAACAGATCTCGGTAGGCCGCCCAGTCACCGTCGTCCACCGCCACCGCGTACGCGGTGACGAGGTCGTCCACGGCCAGCCGGTCCCTTACGGTCGCGAACTCCGCACGCTGCGTCATCGGCTCAGTCTTGGGCACGCGGGGCGCGGAGCCAAGTGGTACGCGGTGAATATTCGGTGGTGCGGGACGCGTGCGACGGCCGAGTCTGTTGCCGTGCATGAGGAAAAGACCGTCACCGAGCCGAAGTTCCGTATCCGCGCCCGGCACACGGAGACCACGGTCACCGTCTACCAGGCCTACCGCCCGGCGATCGGCCGTCCGGCCGCCCGCACCGGGCGGTTCCCGTCCGCCTGGAAGCGGGACCGGATGACCTGGATCAAACCGTCCTTCCTGTGGATGATGTACCGCTGCGGCTGGGGCACCAAGGAGGGGCAGGAGACCGTCCTCGCCATCGACATCAGCCGCGAGGGCTTCGAGTGGGCCCTGCGCCACGCCTGTCTGTCCCACTACGTGCCCGCCCTGCACGCGGACCAGGCCGCCTGGAAGCGGGAGCTGGCGAGCAGCCCGGCCCGCGTGCAGTGGGACCCGGAGCGGGACCTGCACCTGAACCCGCTGCCGTACCGGTCCCTGCAGCTCGGCCTCGCCGGGCAGGCGGCGGCGCGGTACGCCGACGACTGGATCGTGGGCATCGAGGACGTCACCCCGCTGGCCACGGAGATCCACGCGCTGGCGCGGGCGGGCGAACGGGAGCGGGCGAGCGCGCTGCTGCCGGTGGAGCCGCCGTACCCGGTGGCCGACGAGGTGCTCGCGCACCTGCGGGCGTAAGGGCTGCGACGGGGTGCCCGCCGGGCCGGGGGAGCCGGGGCTGCGGCGGGAGCCCGTCCGGGCTTCGGGGCCGGGGCGGGAGTCCCTCTGGGCTTCGGGGCCGGGGGCGGGGCGCCCGTTCGGGTGTCAGGCCGCCTCGATGACCCGTGCGCGGATCGCCTCCGCCCACTCGATCACCAGCAGCTCGTACTCCGCGCGCTCCTGGGCCGACAGGGTGCCGCCCGCACGCAGCCACAGCGCCCGGATCTGCTCGTTCACCTCGGCAGCAGACCGCACGGAACCAGGGGGCGGGGATTCGGGGGACATGCGCAACAGCCTAGGGCCAAGCACTGACGGTGCGCTACCGCATGGCTACACAGAAGGTATGCGGTTGGTCACCGGCGCCGCCCGGTCGTCCGTCCGTAGCGGCGAACTGCCGTGCGGCCCCGTGAAGTTGCCCAGGTCATAGGCGGGCCGCCGGGGCGCGGAAGATGTCCGAAACCCGGGTGGTGGGCGGCCCTCAGCCGGCCGACTCCGCCGCGTGCGGGCTGAGCGCACCCGCGCCGACCAGGGCGATGATCACGATGCCGAGGGCGATGCGGTACCAGACGAACGGCATGAAGCTCTTGTTGGAGATCCACTTCATGAACCACGCGATGACCGCGTATCCGGAGGCGAACGCGATCACCGTCGCGAACAGGGTCGGCGGCCAGTCCACATGGCCCTCGCCCAGCGAGTCCTTCACCTCGAAGGCTCCGGAGGCGAGGACGGCCGGGATGGCGAGCAGGAACGAGTAGCGGGCCGCGGCCTCGCGCCTGTACCCCATGAACAGTCCGCCGCTGATGGTGGCGCCGGAGCGGGAGACACCGGGGATGAGGGCGCAGGCCTGGCAGAGGCCGAAGATCAGGCCGTCCTTGACCCCGAGGTTCTCCAGCGTCTTGCGCTGCTTGGGCGCCCGGTGCCGGCCGCCGGTCTCGTCGCGGGCCGCCATCCGGTCGGCGATGCCGATGACCAGGCCGACCACGATGAGCATGGTGGCGGTGACCCGCAGGTCGCGGAACGGCCCCTCGATCTGGTCCTTCAGCGTCACGCCCAGCACCCCGATCGGGATGGACCCGACGATCACCAGCCAGCCCATCTGCGCCTCGTGGTCGTGCCGCATCGTCCTGTCGAACAGCGAGCGGAACCAGGAGGAGATGATCCGGCCGATGTCCTTGCGGAAGTAGATGAGAACCGCGGTCTCCGTGCCGATCTGGGTGATCGCCGTGAAGGCCGCGCCCGGGTCCTTCCAGCCCGAGAACGCCGCGGTCAGCCGCAGGTGCGCACTGGAGGAGACGGGCAGGAACTCGGTCAGCCCCTGGACGAGTCCGAGGACGAGGGATTCAAACCAAGACATGAAGGTGTGGCGTCCAAGCGCTGTTCGGAGATGAGGTGATCATGTGACGGACGAAGCGTAGCGGGCTCGGCCGGCAGGGCGGCACCAGGGGCCGTACGGCCGGCGGGCGGCTGCCGGGGGGCGTACGGGCGAGGGTCGTGCGAGCGAGGTCCGTGCGGGCCGGGGCTCCGGTTATGCGGCCGTCGGCCCGGTCAGGGTCCAGCCCGGGCTCTGCGGGTGGGCCGTCAGATCCTCGTGGCGCACCGGCTCGCCGCAGGCCCGGCAGGTGACCACCGGCACCAGTTCGTGGCCACAGGTGTGCTCGACGACCATCGGCAGGTCGGCGCCCTTGCGCAGGTGGCGGTCGCCCCACTCCTTGAGGGTCATCAGGACCGGCTCCAGCTCCAGGCCCGCCTGCGTGGGCCGGTACTCGAAGCGCTGGGGGCGCTCGCTGTAGAGGCGCTTGGTGAGGATGCCGGCCTCCACGAGCCGGCGCAGCCGGGCGGACAGGATGTCGCGCGGGGCGCCGGTGTTGCGCACGAGCTGGTCGAAGCGGCCGTTGCCCAGGCACACCTCGCGCAGGACGAGCAGGGAGTACTTCTCCCCGACCACCGTGAGTGCGTCGGCGATGGAGCAGGGGCGCGGGTCCTTCGTGGCGGCCATGCGGCCCAGTCTAAAGGAGGGTTTGATTTTCCAACTTAAAGGGCTATGGTGAGTCCGGATTTCCTACTCACCGGTAGCCCTCGCGATCACGTTGGAGGCCCACCCCATGCGAGACGCAGTCATCGTCGAAGCCGTACGCACCCCGATCGGCAAGGGCAGGCCGAACGGCTCCCTCGCCCACGTCCACCCCGTGCAGCTCCTCGCCCACACCCTGCGCACCCTGGTCGAGCGCTCCGGCGTCGACCCGGCGCTGATCGACGACGTGATCGGCGGCGCCGTCGACCAGGTCGGCGAGCAGGCCATGAACACCACCCGGTACGCCGCCCTCGCCGCCGGCCTGCCCGAGTCGGTTCCGGCGACCACCGTGGACCGCCAGTGCGGCTCCTCCCAGCAGGCCGTGCACTTCGCCGCGCAGGGCGTGATGTCCGGTGCGTACGACCTCGTCGTGGCCTGCGGTGTGGAGTCGATGAGCCGGGTGCCGATGTGGTCCAACGTGCCCGCGGGGAAGGACCCGTTCGGGCCCGGCGTCGCCGAGCGCTACCCGGAAGGCATGGTCCCGCAGGGGATCAGCGCCGAACTCATCGCCGCCAAGTGGTCCCTCACGCGCGCGCGGATGGACGAGTTCGCCGTCTCCTCCCACCGCAAGGCCGCGGCCGCGTGGCGCGACGGGCTCTTCGACGCCGAGGTCGCGCCGCTCGACGGCGTCGCCCGCGACGAGTGCGTCCGCCCGGACACCACCCCGGAGATCCTCGCCGGTCTCAAGCCCGCCTACCACGACCCCGGCTTCGCCGAGCGGTTCCCGCAGATCGAGTGGAACGTCACCGCGGGCAACGCCAGCCCTGTCAACGACGGCGCCTCCGCCGTCCTCATCACCTCCGGCGACACCGCGGCCCGGCTCGGCCTGCGCCCGCTGGCCCGCCTGCACAGCTTCGCCGTGACCGGCTCCGACCCGCTGCTGATGCTCACCGGGGTGATCCCGGCGACGGAAAAGGTGCTGCGCCGGGCGGGCCTGAAGCTGGGCGACATCGACCTTTTCGAGGTGAACGAGGCCTTCTCCAGCGTGGTCCTCGCCTGGCAGCAGGAGACCGGCGCCGACCTCGCCAAGGTCAACGTGCACGGCGGCGCGATCGCCCTCGGTCACCCGCTCGGCGCGAGCGGCACCCGGCTGACCACGACCCTGGTCCACGCCATGCGGGAACGCGGCGCCCGCTACGCCCTCCAGACCATGTGCGAGGCGGGCGGACTCGCGAACGCGATGATTCTGGAAGGCGTCTGATCCTTCACCGGCCGCGCAGCCGGTGGCGCTTGCGCCAGGCCAGCACCGTGCCCGCAAGCGCCGGTACGGCGATGCAGGCCATCGCGATCAGGAAGGCGGGGGAGGCCGGCGCCGAGGCGCGGGCGCCGGCGACCGCGTAGGCGGCCGTGTTCGGGATCGACCCCAGCCCCGTCGCCAGCAGGAACGGCAGCCAGCCCATGCGGGAGACGGCCGCGCAGTAGTTCGCCGCCGAGAACGGCACGCCGGGGAAGAGCCGGACGGCCAGCATGGACCGGAACCCGTGCCGGCTGAGCTGCCCGTCGGCCGCCTTCAGCCAGCGGCCCCGCAGCAGCGGGCGCAACGCGCCCTGCCCGAGCGTCCGGCCCAGGCCGAACGCCATCCCGGCCCCGAGCACCGTGCCCGCGAGCGCCGTCGCCAGCCCCAGCTGGGCGCCGAACAGCGCGCCCGCGGCCAGGTTCAGCAAGGGGCGCGGTACGAACGCCACCGTGCACAGCCCGTACGCCGCCGCGAACACGGCGGCCGCCGCGGCCCCGCCGAGCTGCGGCGGCACGCCGTGCGTCAGCAGCCGCTGCGGCTCGAACAGCAGCACGCAGACGGCGGCGCCCGCGAGCAGCGCGAGCAGCAGCGACAGCCGGGCGTAGGGGGACAGCAGGGTGGCGGCGGCCCGGGGAGAGGCCGTGGCGGTGCCAGAGCGGTCGGCATCGAGCATCCGGCGACCCTAACCGACGATCCCGGGTGAGCGCCGTGAGCCCGAACTCACCCCGCCGCGAAAACCATTCGACGCCGGACGGACCGTCGGCGATGATCGACCACATGTTCCGGTACGCCTTCCTCCTCGCAGCATCCGCCGTCGCGGATGCGCCGAAGGCTGCCGTCCTGATCCTCGTGGCCGCTGCCGACGGCGCCCGAAGCTGACCCTCTCCGGATCGTCCGGCGGACCCCGCAGGGGGAGGGTCGGCGAGTCCCCGGGGTCCCGCGTTCTTCCGTCACGGCTGAGAGGCTTCGAGGTACAGCCATGTCCAAAACGGCCTACGTGCGCACCAAGCCGCACCTGAACATCGGCACCATGGGTCACGTCGACCACGGCAAGACGACCCTGACCGCCGCCATCACCAAGGTCCTCGCCGAGCGCGGCACCGGCACCTTCGTGCCGTTCGACCGCATCGACCGGGCCCCGGAGGAGGCCGCCCGCGGCATCACCATCAACATCGCCCACGTCGAGTACGAGACCGACACCCGGCACTACGCCCACGTCGACATGCCGGGCCACGCCGACTACGTCAAGAACATGGTCACCGGCGCCGCCCAGCTCGACGGGGCCGTCCTCGTCGTCTCGGCGCTCGACGGGATCATGCCGCAGACCGCCGAACACGTGCTGCTCGCCCGGCAGGTGGGCGTCGACCACATCGTGGTCGCGCTGAACAAGGCCGACGCCGGGGACGAGGAGCTGACCGACCTGGTCGAGCTGGAGGTCCGCGACCTGCTCACCGCCCAGGGCTACCCGGGCGACGCCGTCCCCGTCGTACGCGTCTCCGGACTGAGGGCCCTGGAGGGCGACCCGCGCTGGACGGCGTCCGTGGAGGCGCTGCTCGACGCGGTGGACACCTACGTGCCCATGCCGGAGCGGTATCTCGACGCGTCGTTCCTGCTGCCCGTCGAGAACGTGCTCACCATCACCGGGCGGGGGACCGTCGTGACCGGTGCCGTCGAGAGAGGGGCGGTCCGGGTGGGCGACCGGGTCGACGTGCTCGGCGCGGACGTCCAGACGGTCGTGACCGGCCTGGAGACCTTCGGCAAGCCGATGGAGGAGGCGCAGGCCGGGGACAACGTGGCGCTGCTGCTGCGGGGCGTGCCCCGGGACGCCGTACGGCGCGGGCACGTGGTCGCGGCACCGGGGAGCGTGGTGCCGAGCCGCCGCTTCACGGCGCGGGTGTACGTGCTGTCCGGGCGCGAAGGGGGTCGTACGACGCCGGTCTCCACCGGCTACCGGCCGCAGTTCTACATCAGGACGGCGGACGTCGTCGGGGACGTGGACCTCGGCGAGCGGGCGGTCGCCCGGCCCGGGGAGACGGTGGAGATGACCGTCGAGCTGGGGCGGGAGGTGCCGTTGGAGCCGGGGCTCGGGTTCGCCGTCCGTGAGGGCGGGCGCACCGTGGGAGCGGGGACCGTGACCACGGTGGAGTGAGGCCGAGGTGTGTGGGGGACCGCGGGGCCGTCCCGGCCGGCCGCGCGGTCCCCCGCGCCGCGTGCGCGCGTCACAATGAACAGGTGACCGAGCAGATACCCGTTTCCCGCACCACCGACCACGGCACCGCCAAGCTGATGCCCGACGTCGATCGGGAGCGGGCCTGGCTGCTCACCGTCGACGGGGCGCCGCAGTCGTACGTCGATCTCGACGACCCGGCGTATCTGGAGTTCGAGTACGCGCGGCGGCTGGGGTTCGTGCTGGACGCCGTCTCCGCCCAGGGGGTGCCGCTGGACGTGGTGCACCTCGGCGGGGGCGCGCTGACGCTGCCCCGCTACGTGGCCGCCACCCGGCCCGGGTCCCGGCAGGACGTGGTCGAGGCCGACCGGGGGCTGCTGGAACTGGTCACCGAGCAGTTGCCGCTGCCGGCGGGCTCGGGCGTCGCCCTGCACGCGGCGGATGCCCGGGCCTGGCTGGAGGAGGCGCCGGACGACCACGCCGACGTGCTGGTCGCCGACGTGTTCGGGGGGTCCCGGGTGCCGGCGCATCTGACCACGCTGCCGTACGTCCGCCAGGCCGAGCGGGTGCTGCGGCCCGGCGGGGTCTATGCGGCGAACCTCGCGGACGCGGCGCCGTTCGGCTTCCTCCGCTCCCAACTGGCCAACCTGGCCGCCGTGTTCGAGGAGACGGCGCTGATCGCCGAGCCGGCGGTGCTGCGCGGTCGGCGGTTCGGCAACGCGGTGGTCGTGGCCTCGCACCGACCGCTGGACGTCGCCGCGGTCGCCCGCCGCGCCGCGGCGGACGCCTTTCCGGCGCGGGTCGAACACGGGCCGGCGGTAGAGGAGTTCATCGGCTCGGCCCGCCCGGTCGAGGACACCGGAGCGGTGCCCTCGCCCGAGCCCCCCGACGGGGCGTTCGGCATCGGCTGACGCCGCCGGGCGGACGACGACCGCCCGCGCGGCGGTCCCGGGGCCGGTCAGTCCGCGATCGGGTCGCCGTGCAGGCGTACCGTGGTCAGGATCTTGTCGATGGTCGCGTCGGGCAGTTCGTCCTTGACGCCCTTGGCGCCGTAGAGCGTCCAGGAGACGAAGTTGCCCTTGGAGTTCTTGAAGGCGAACGTGACGGCCTTGCCGTCGGTGTCGCACTTGTTCTTCTTCGGCACGCCGACGACGTACGACGTCGCGACGCTGCCCTTGACGCCCGACGCCGTCGTGAAGGGCCTGGCCTTGCCGATCCGCAGGTACTTCCTGGCTGCCTTGGACTGGTCGGTGTACCCGCCGAACGCGAAGGCGGCCGAGTCGCCGCGGGCGGTGCTCGCGGTGTCCTTGGCCCCGTTCTCGCCCTTCGTGCCGCTGCCCGCGAGCGCGTGCGACTCCTTGTAGCCGCTCTTGTCGGAGGTGCAGTACTCCGGCTTCAGGAACGCGGGGCCGGAGAAGCCGATGTACGCCGAGCCGTCGCCCTTCACCTCGTCCTCGAAGAAGGAGAAGACGCCGGGCTTCTCCACCTCCCAGTCGGCGGGTACGTCGAAGGCCGTGCCGTGCTTGGGGTTCACCACGACCTTCCAGCCGGGGACCGTCGGCTTCTCCGACTCGCCGGAACGCGGGTTGTCGGTCGTGGTCGAGGTGGGCGAGGCGGGCGAGGAGCCGGTCGGCGACGGACTCGTGCTCTGTCCGCCCTTGCCGTTGTCCGCCTCGTCGTCCTTCGTTCCGCCCAGCACCAGATAGCCGGTCACGGCGGCGGTGACCACGACGGCCGTGGCCGCGATGATCGCGATCAGCTTGGTACGGCCGCCGCCGCCCTGCGGGGGCTCGGGCACCGGCACTGTCGGGGGCTGCCCCCACTGCTGCTGTCCGTAAGGGCCGGCCTGCGCCTGCTGTCCGTACGAGCCGGCCTGCGGGTACTGCTGGTATCCGGGCTGCTGGTACGGGTTCGGCTGCTGATAGCCCGGCTGCTGGTACGGGTTCTGCTGGTCGTGCTGCGGGTTCTGCGCGCCCCCTGGCGGCTGCTGATCTGGCCACATGGCCCGTAACCCTAGTGTGCTTCTCTGGCCAGGCCTCGCTACTCGTGAGTAACATGGCGGCCATGAGCGCAGACCAGATGTCGATCGGCGAGATGCTCGCCGCCACCGTGCCCATGGCCCGGACGCTGAACCTCCAGTTCCTGGAGACCACGCCCGACAAGGCCGTGGTGTCCCTGCCGGACCAGGGCGCGTACCACAACCACGTGGGCGGCCCGCACGCCGGTGCGATGTTCACCCTCGGGGAGTCGGCCAGCGGCGCCATCGTGCTGGCCGCCTTCGGGGACCAGCTCTCGCGTGCCGTACCGCTCGCGGTGCGGGCCGAGATCGCCTACAGGAAGCTGGCGATGGGGGCCGTCACCGCGACCGCCACGCTGGGCCGCCCGGCCGCCGAGGTCGTCGCCGAACTGGACGCGGGACAGCGGCCCGAGTTCCCCGTGTCCATCGAGATCCGGCGTGCGGACGGCGCCGTCACCGGCGAGATGAGCGTCCTGTGGACGCTCCGGCCGACCGACCAGGGGAAGTGACCCGCCGGACCACGGTCACCGTCCCGGCCGGAGCAGCCCGATGCGGCGGGCTGCTCCGGCCGACACGTCTCGGCGCCACGACCGTCGGCTCGGCGCGGACCGGTCTGAGCCTGCCGGTTCCGGTCAGGGGCGCGACCGGAAACACCTGAGCGAGAAGCGCAACGAGACGAGGGGCTTGCGCGGCGTCCCAGTGCCGTCTGCCTGGCGGCCGCGCTGCCCACCGTGGTGGTCCGGGTGTCCCATGCCGGTCGCCGGCCGGCGTGAGCCATCCGGCTTTTGCGGTACGGAAGTTGAGCACTGTTCCGCTCAACCCGGAGGGATACCGCCGGTAACCATTGGGTAATTCACCGACTTTGCCACTGGGGGCATTCCCGCTCCTTGTTTCCTGTCAGCCGCGTGTGCAAAGGTGAGCCTCCCCGCGGGAGGGCGAAGGCAGACGCCGACGTCGAGGCCGGCCCTTGTATGCACCTATCAGGCACTGCTTTCCGACAGGACCGCTTTGCGCATGCGGCCCTGCGGCTGGAAAGGAAACGGTTCCGTGCAGTCCCCCCACCCCCCACACCCGCCCCTGCCCGCCCCGGCCGGGGAGCCCGACCGCGTTCTCGTCGCCCGGCTGACCGGCCCGGAGGAGGGCCGCCACCACGCGGTCGCGCTGCTGCTCGCCCGGCACTGGCGGGCCACCCGCGACTACGCCGTGGTCTGCCTGGCCGCCGCCGGGCCGACCGCCCAGCTGGTGGCCACCGCGGCCTTCCAGCACGTGCTGGGCCGCATGCCGAGCGCCGTGACCGGCGGCGCCCTGCGCCCCCATCTGCTCGTCGCCGTCCGGGAGGTCGTCCGCGCCTGGGCCACGGACGACGTCGCCTGCATCGCTCTGACGGAATTGCGCAAAACCACCGGCGGTCGCGGACTGCGCGCCGCAAAGCCCGGCCCGCCGGAAAGCAGGCAACTCGCAGCCCGCGCATTCCAGGCCCTTCCCGGCGCCGCGCAATGCCTTCTCTGGCACACCGAGGTCGAAGCCGAACCCATAAACATACCCGCCGGTCTGCTGGGTATGGACCCGGCCGACGCCACGACCGCCCTGGAGCGGGCGCGCGAACAATTCCGCGCCGGTTGCGTCCGCGCCCACCGCGAACTCGCACCCACCCGGGAATGCCGCTTCTACAACCGGCTCCTGGACGTTCCCATCCGCCGCGGCGGCACCCTGCTGCCAGAGGTGCGCCGGCATCTGACGGTCTGCCGCCACTGCCGGTACGCCGCCGAACAGCTCGGCCACTTCGACGGCGCCCTGTCGCTCCTGCTCGCCGAGACCGTGCTCGGCTGGGGCGCCCGCCGCTACCTCGACTCCCGGCCCGGCCGCGGCGCCGCCGGGGAATGGCCGCCCCCGCCCCCGCACGCGCCGCCGGACACGGCGCCGACGTCCGGCGGCCGGCACCGCACCGGAGGGGAGTACCGCCACCGCAAGGCCGTCGCCATCGGCGTCGGACTCACCTGCGTCGCCCTGCTCGCCACCGTCCTCGCGGTCCACGGCCGGTCCGATGACAACGGTGTCCCCGGCCCCGGCGTCACCTGGGGCGCCCCCGCCGCCGGCACCCCGCGGCCGAGCGGCGCGGGTGCCCGCCCCGCCCCCTCGCCCGCCACCGCCTCCTTCGGCGAATCCACCGACCTGGCCCACGGCACCCTGCGCGGCCTGTCCTCCGGGCGCTGCCTGGAGGTGCGCGGCGACCGGGTCGAGGCGGGCGCCGGTGTCCGCCTCGCCTCGTGCACGGCGGCCCCTTCGCAGCAGTGGTCGTACCAGGACGACGGCCTGCTGCGCAGCGCCGCCGACCCCAGCCTGTGCCTGGCCGCCGACCCCGGCACGAGGAGGGTCGCGCTGGCCGGCTGCCTCGTACCCGCCGGGGAGGTGTCGTACGACGTCACGGTGCGCGGCGAGATCCTGCTGCGCTGGCACCACGGCCTGGCCCTCGCGGCCGCGTCAGGCCGTTCCGCCACCCGGGTCGGCGTGGCGGACCGCGACGGGTCGGCCCGGCAGCGGTGGGTGCTGGAGCCGGCGGCGGCCGGCCGACGGCCGCGTTCCGACGCGGTGCCGGACGCGCGCGTCGGACAGGGCCGGTCCGGTTCCGGGCGGCCGGGGACGTCGAGGGGCGGGGCCGGGCGGTCTCCCGGGCACGAGCGGAAGGACGGCGGCACCACGCGCGGGAAACCGGGGGCCGACAGGGAGCGTGGGGCACCGCGGATCGCCGGGCAGCGGGACGCGCCGAGGGTCGCCCGGATCCGCGCCGCCGGGGCGGAGCGACCGGCCGCCGGGGCCCGGGCCGTACAGAAGGCGGAGGAGCTCGTGGTTCCGGTCGTCGGCACGCTGACCGAGCCGGTCGCCCACGGCGGCGGTGCCGCGGCGGGTGTCGTGCGGACGGGGCTCGGCTGACCTGCGCGGGAGGGGGGTGCTCGGCACGGGCCGCCCCCGCTCCTGTGGCACCCCCGTGCCCGCTGTCCGTTTCGCGTCGGCCCGGTTCGAGCCACCGGGCCGGCCTCTTCCGGAATTCGCAGAAGGCGGCCGGACGTACGGTCGCGTGGCGCGGCACGGGCGCGCCGTGACGCAGGCGAACGGTTTGCCGGGCTTGTGCCGGTGTCGCCTGGCCGACCGGACGGGCCCGCGCCCGCGCCCGTGAAAAGGAATCGCGGAATTTACTGCTGCTTGCGGGGAATTCGGCGCGCTGGCCGAATCGGCGCCCCCGTACACGGAAAGGCTGCGCCGTTATTGACCCGCGAGTAGGGCCTCGCTAGTTTCCGTTGCCCCCGCACCAGAGTGTCTCGCCGCGCATACCCCCCACCGTGCTGTCCCCGCCGATCGTGCCGGAGCATCATGACCTCCCCTGTGCGTGCCCACGACCTGATCCTGTGCCTCACCCCTTTCGGAGAACCCGACGCCGCTCTCGCCACTGCCGCCACCGCGGCCGGTGCGCTCGGCGTCCTGGACCTGGCCGCCGGCGACCGAAGGTCCCGCGAGCAGCTGTCCCGGCTGAGACGGGCCGCGCCGGGCCCCTTCGGCATACGGGTGACCGGGCGCTGCGCCCTCACCCCCGCCGACCTCGGCGAACCGGTCGACACGGTGGTCCTCACCGCGGACGCACCCTGGACGGCAGCTGAACTGCCCGGTGAGACCCGCGTGTTGGCGGAGGTCACCGGTCTCGGACAGGCCCGTGCGGCCGCCCGCGCGGGCGCCCGGGGACTGATCGCCCGGGGCTGCGAGAGCGGCGGCCGGGTCGGCGAGCTGAGCACCTTCGTCCTGCTGCAACAGCTGCTGGCGGACGAGGAGTCGACCGGCCTGCCCGTCTGGGCCTGTGGAGGCGTCGGCCCCCGCACGGCCGCGGCCGCCGTGGCCGGCGGCGCGGCCGGTGTCGTCCTGGACAGCCAACTGGCCCTGCTCCCCGAATCGGGACTGCCCGAGGCGGTCCGGGCGGTGCTGCGCTCCCTGGACGGCTCGGAGACCGTGCTGCTCGGCGGACACCGGGTACTGCGGCGCCGCGGCCCCGACGCGCCACAGCCGCCCGCCGGCGATCCCGAAGCGGTCGCCTCCCTGCTGGGCGCCCGCGAGTTGCGCGGCCGGCTGCTCCCGGTGGGCCAGGACGGCTTCCTCGCCGCCCGGTTCGCCGAAAGGTGGCGCGACGTGCGCGCGGTCGTGCGCGGACTGTCCGCGGCGATGCACGAGGTCATCGGTGCCGGGGCGGCACCGGCAGGTACGGCCCTGCGGCCGGGGTCGGCCATGAGCCGAGCGCTGGGCACCCGGCTGCCGGTCGCGCAGGGGCCCATGACACGGGTCAGCGACCAGGCCGGATTCGCCGCCGCCGTGGCCGAGGGAGGGGCGCTGCCCTTCCTCGCCCTCGCCCTGGCCGACGGCGCCCGGACCCGGGACCTGCTCACCGAGGCACGGGCCGTGCTCGACGGCCGGCCCTGGGGCGTCGGCGTGCTCGGCTTCGCACCCGAGGACATCCGCACCGCCCAGCTGGACGCCGTACGGGAGCTGCGGCCCACGCACGCGATCATCGCGGGCGGCCGGCCCGCCCAGGCCGAGGCGCTGGAACGGGCCGGGATCCGCACCTTCCTGCACGTGCCTTCGCCGGGATTGCTGCGCCAGTTCCTCGACGCGGGCGCCCGCAGGTTCGTGTTCGAGGGCTCCGAGTGCGGCGGGCACGTCGGACCCCGGGCCTCCTTCCCGCTCTGGGAGGCCCAGCTCGCCGTCCTGGAGGACTTCGTGGCGCAGTCCGGGGAGGAGGCGGCGCGGCGGCTGGAGCTGTTCTTCGCGGGCGGTGTCCACGACGCGCGGTCCGCGGCCATGGTCGCCGCGCTGGCCGCCCCGCTCACCGCCCGGGGCGCCGCCGTCGGCGTCCTCATGGGCACCGCCTACCTGTTCACCGCGGAGGCCGTCACCCACGGCGCCGTCCGGCCGCTCTTCCAGCGCCAGGTCCTCGCCGCCACCGGGACCGCTCTGCTGGAGACGGCGCCCGGGCACGCCACCCGTTGCGTGCCCAGCCCGTTCACCCGTGACTACCGCGACCGGGAGGCCGCGTTACGGGCACAGGGCCTGCCCGACCGCGAGGTGTGGGAACGGCTGGAGCGGCTGAACGTCGGCCGGCTGCGCCTCGCCAGCAAGGGCCTGACCCGCGCCGACGACGGCGCGTTGCAGGACGTCGACGACGAACGGCAGCTGAACGAGGGGCTGTTCATGGCGGGCCAGGTCGCCGTCCTGCGCTCGGCGCCCACCACCGTGGCGGCCCTCCACCACGCGGTGACCGACGGCGCGGCCGAGTTCCTCGCCGCACGGGCGGCCCAGGACACCGACGACACCCGGGTCACCAGGGTCACCCATGACGCCCAAGTCACCCATGACGTCCCCGCCGCGCAGGCCCGAGCCGCGCACCCCGGCCCCCGCGCCACCCCTGAACCCCCGCCGCCCCCACCGCTCGACATCGCGATCGTCGGCATGGCGTGCATGTTCCCGCAGGCCCCCGACCTCGCCACCTTCTGGGCGAACATCGTCACCGGACGCGACGCCGTCACCGAGGTCCCCCCCGACCGCTGGGACCCCGCCGTGCACCGCACCGCCGGCCACACGGCATCCACATGGGGCGGCTTCCTGCCACCCGTCCCCTTCGACCCGCTGCGCTACGGCATCCCGCCCGCCTCCCTCGGCAGCATCGAACCCGTGCAGCTGCTGTCCCTGGAGGCGGCCCGCAGGGCACTGGACGACGCCGGATACGGCGACGACGGACGGGACTTCGACCGTTCCCGCACCTCCGTCGTCTTCGGCGCCGAGGCCGGCAGCGACCTGTCCAACGCCGTCACCCTGCGCGCCGTCCTCCCGTCCTACTACGGCAAGGTCCCCGACGGACTCGACGAACAGCTGCCCCGCCTCACCGAGGACTCCTTCCCCGGCATGCTCGCCAACGTCATCTCCGGTCGGATCGCCAACCGCCTCGACCTCGGCGGCGCCAACTACACCGTCGACGCCGCCTGCGCCTCCTCCCTCGCCGCGCTGGACGTCGCCTGCAAGGAACTCGTCTGCGGCACCAGCGGCCTCGTCCTGTGCGGCGGGGCCGACCTGCACAACGGCATCAACGACTACGTCCTGTTCTCCTCCGTCCACGCACTCTCCCCGGCCGGCCGCTCGCGCGCCTTCGACGCCTCCGCAGACGGCATCGCCCTCGGCGAGGGCGTGGCCTGCGTGGTCCTCAAGCGGCTCGCCGACGCCGAACGCGACGGCGACCGTATCTACGGCGTCGTCAAGGGCCTCGGCTCCGCCAGCGACGGCCGCTCCCTCGGCCTGACCGCACCCCGCCCCGAAGGCCAGCGGGCCGCGCTGCAGCGGGCGTATCGCAACGCCGGTGTCCCGCCCGCCGCGGTCGGTCTGGTGGAGGCGCACGGCACCGGGACCGTCGTCGGTGACCGCACCGAACTCACCGTGCTCGGCGAGGTGTTCGCCGAGGCCGGTGCCGCGACCGGCGGCTGCGCGCTCGGCTCGGTCAAGTCGCAGATCGGGCACACCAAGTGCGCCGCCGGACTCGCCGGACTGATCAAGGCCACCCTGGCGCTGTACACCGGCGTCAAGCCGCCCACCCTGCACCTGGAGCGGCCCAACCCGGCCTGGGACGAGGCCGGCAGCCCGTTCGTCTTCCACGCCCGCGCCCGGCCCTGGGCGGCACCGCCCGCCGAACGCCTCGCCGGGGTCAGCGCGTTCGGCTTCGGCGGCACCAACTTCCACGCCGTAGTGGCGGCGTACGCGGACGCACCGCCGCCCCGGCAGGCCCTGGACGCCTGGCCCGCCGAACTGTTCCTCCTCCGCGGCCGGGACCCGGCGGCGGTCCGCCGGGACGCCGAGGAGCTCCTCCGGGCCGCCGAGGCCGACGGCAGCCCCTGGCGGCTGCGCGACCTGGCCCTCGCCGCGGCCCACCGCGCCGACACCTCCCACGAACCCGTCCAGGCGGCGTTCGTGGCCCGCGACACCGGGGAACTGGTCGCCCACCTGCGGCGCGTGCTGTCCGGGGAGCCGCACCCGGGCGCGGGGACACACCTCGCGGATCCGGCCGCCGGCCAGGTGGCCTTCCTCTTCCCCGGCCAGGGCAGCCAGCGCACCGGCATGCTCGCCGAACTGCTGATCGCCCTGCCCGAACTGCGGCACTACCTGCACCTCGGCCGCGCCCACGCCGACCGGATCTTCCCGCCGGCCGCCTTCGACGACACCGCCCGTGACCGGCAGCGGGCCGCGCTCACCGACACCCGGACGGCACAGCCCGCCCTCGGCATCACCGGCCTCGCCGCCCACGCCTTCCTCACCTCGGCCGGCGTCCACCCCGACCTCGCCGCCGGGCACAGCTACGGCGAACTGGCCGCCCTCGCCGCGGCCGGCGCCCTCGACCCGGAGACCCTGCTGGAGCTGAGCGCCGAGCGGGCCGGGGCGATCCTGGCGGCGGCCGGCGACGAGCCCGGCACCATGGCCGCCGTCGGCGCCCCCGCCGACACCGTCGTGCGCGTCCTGCGCACGGCCGGGGCACCCGAGTCGGTCGTCGTCGCCAACCTCAACTCGCCCGAGCAGACGGTGATCTCCGGACCGACACCGGATGTCGACACCGCCGTACAGGCGCTGCGTGCCGGCGGGCTCGGCGCCCGCCGCATCCCGGTGGCCTGCGCCTTCCACAGCCCGCTGGTGGCCGCCGCGGGGGAGAGGTTCGCCAAGGTCCTCGCGGACAAGCCGGTCCGCGCCCCCGAGTTCCCCGTCTGGGCCAACCGCACCGCCACCCCGTACCCGCCGGACCCCGACGCCGTGCGCGCCGGACTCGCCGCACAGATCGGCGCCCCGGTGGCCTTCGCCGCGCAGATCGAGGCGATGTACGAGGCAGGCGCGCGGATCTTCGTCGAAGCGGGCCCGGGCACGGTCCTCACCCGGCTCGTCGGCCAGATCCTCGGCGACCGCCCGCACCGCACGGTCGCCTGCGAGCCCCGGCCCGACAGCGGCCTGGCCGGCTGGCTCGACGCCCTCGCCCGGCTCGCCGTCGCCGGCCGGCCGGTACGCGCCGCCTGGCTCCTCCGGGGCCGTGACGCCGTCGACGCGCTGCGCACCCCGGCGCCGAAGCGGCCCGGCTGGACGGTCGACGGACACCTCGTGCGTACGGCCGACGGAGCCCTCCTGCCCGGTGCCCTCGCGCCGGCCCGACGCGTCCTGGAGACGACCGTGACGACCGACCAGCCGAACGGCGCCCCCGTCGACCGGGACGCCCTGATCTCCGAATTCCTGCGCACCAGCCGGGAGATGATCGCCGCCCAGCGGGACGTGCTGCTCACCTACTTCGGCGCCACGGCACCGGCGCCCGTCGTGCCGGTGGCGCCCGCGCCGGCCCCGGGGCCGGTGGAGACCGTGCGGCAGCCGCCCGTCCCTGCGCAGCCGGCCGATGACCGCGAGCCCGGTCCGCCGGACGACGTCGAACGGGTCGTCCGGGAGATCATCAGCGAACGCACCGGCTACCCCGTCGACATGATCGAACCCGATCTGGACCTGGAAGCCGACCTCAGCATCGACTCCATCAAGCGCGCCGAGATCGCGGGCGAACTCGCCCGGCGCCTGGGCATCGCGGGCGGCGCGGAACTCCTCGACGACACCGAACTGGAGGAACTGGCCAAGGCGCGCACAGCGGCGGCCGTGACGGCGTGGCTGACCGCACGGACGGGCGCGGCCACCGGGGGCGGCCAGGAGCCGGACGCCGCGACGGAGCCGGACACGGCCGTCGGTGTCGCCCCCCGGCGCTACGAGCTGCGGCCGGTCCCGCTGCCCGGCCCGGACCCCGCCGCCGACCTGTCCGGCAGGCGGTTCGTCCTCCTCGGCGGTGCCGAAGCCACGGCGGCCGAGGTCGCCGCGCGGCTCGCCGAGTCCGGCGCCGACACCGTGCTCCGCGAGCGCGACCACCTCCTCGGCGCCGCCGACGGCCCGGTCCACGGCGTCCTGTACCTGGGCGCGCTGCCCGGCCCGGACCACCCGGTGCTGCCGGACGCCTTCCCGGTACTCCGGGCGGCGCTGGCGTGCGCGCCCCGCGTGCTGCTGGCGGTACGCGCCGCCGACGGCGCCGGTGCGCTGCGGTCGGCGGGACTGGACGGCCTCGTCCGCAGCGTCGGCCGCGAGTATCCGGACCTGCTGGCACGGGTATGCGCGGTGGGCGACACCGGCCCGGCGGCCGTGGCCGACGCGGTGCTCGCCGAGCTGCGCGCCCCCGACCCGGCGCCCGTCGTACTGCGCACGGCCCCCGGACACCGCCGGGGGCTGGACCTGGTGCCCGCACCGCTCGGACCGCTCGGCAGCACCGGCGCCGGACCCGCCGGGGACGGCGCCGCCGAGGCCGCCGCGCTCGGGCTCGACCGGGACTCCGTGGTCCTGCTGGCCGGCGGGGCCCGGGGCATCACGGCGAGGTTCGCGGCCACCCTGGCCGCCGCCTGCCGGTGCCGGATCGAGCTGCTCGGCCGCACGCCCGCGCCGACCGCACCCGAGGCCCCGCACACCGCCGGGGCCCGCACCACCGTCGAGCTGCGGGCGGCGCTCGCCGCGGGCCCCGGCGCCCCGAGGCCCGACGAGATCAACCGGGCCGCCGAACTGATCCTCGCCCAGCGGGAGATCAGCAGCACACTCGCCGAACTCACCGCCCTCGGCAGCCCGGCCCGCTACCGTTCGGTGGACTTCCGCGAACGGGACGCCGTCCTGCAGGCCGTCAAGGAGATCCACGCCGAACACGGCCGGCTCGACGGTGCCGTCTTCGCCGCCGGCGTGATCGAGGACCGGCTGATCGCGGAGAAGACCCCCGAGTCCTTCCAGCGGGTCTACGGCACGAAGACGGCCGGGGCCGGCGCGCTGTTCGCCGCGCTGGACGAACTGCCCGCCGCACCGGCGTTCACCGTGCTGTTCGGCAGCATCGCCGCCGTCCTCGGCAACCGGGGGCAGGCCGACTACGCGGCCGCGAACGACGCCCTGGAGACGCTCGGCGCCGACTGGGCCGCCCGTACCGGCCGACGGGTCCTGACCGTCCACTGGGGACCCTGGGCGCCGGCCGCCGGCCACCCCGGCATGGTCGGCGCGGAACTCGGCCGCGCCTATGCCCGGCGCGGGGTCGCGCTGATCGACCCGGACGAGGGCACCGCGGCCCTGCTCCGCGAACTCGCCTGGGGCGACCCGGCGGCCCGCGCCGTCGTCTACACCGCGTCGGGCTGGTGACATGACGCCACCCCAGACACCCGTCGCCGTCGTCGGGATGGCGGTGCTGCTGCCCGGCGCCCGCGACCTGGACGCCTACTGGCGCAACCTGCGGGACGGCACCGACGCCATCACCGGCGTCCCCGCCGACCGCTGGGACGCCGACTACTACCATCCCGGCTCGGCCGCCGGACCCGCCGTCGCGGGCCGGGTGTACTGCCGGCGCGGCGGATTCGTGGCCGGCCCGCCCGAGGTCGAGGTCACCCGCTACGGCATCATGCCCGCCTCGGTCGCCGGCACCGAACCCGACCAGCTGATCGCCCTCGACGTGGCCGCCGCCGCGCTCGCCGACGCCGGCGGCACCGAACGGCTGCCCGACCGGCACCGGATCGGGGTCGTCCTGGGCCGTGGCGGCTATCTCACCCCCGGCCTCGCCCGGCTCGACCAGCGGGTGCGCACCGCCCACCAACTCACGCGTACGCTCGGTGAGTTGCTGCCCGACCTGGCACCCGGCCAACTCGACCGGATCCGGGACGCGTTCACCGAACGGCTCGGCCCCGACAGCCCCGACGCCGCGATCGGGCTGGTGCCCAACCTCGCCGCCTCGCGCATCGCCAACCGCCTCGACCTGCGCGGCCCCGCCTACACCGTCGACGCGGCCTGCGCCTCCTCCCTGGTCGCCGTCGACCAGGCGGTCACCGCGCTCAGCAGCGGCCGCTGCGACCTGATGCTGGCCGGGGGAGTGCACCACTGCCACGACATCACCCTGTGGAGCGTCTTCTCCCAGCTGCGGGCCCTGTCCCCGACGGAACGCATCCGTCCCTTCCACCGCGATGCCGACGGCATCCTCATCGGCGAGGGCACCGGTGTCGTCGTACTGAAACGGCTCGTCGACGCCGAACGCGACGGCGACCGGGTGTACGCCGTGATCCGGGGTACGGGCGTGGCCGGCGACGGCCGTACGGCGGGGCTCGTCACCCCCGACCCGGGCGGGCAGACCCGCGCCGTGCGCGAGGCCTGGCGGGCCGCCGGACTCGACCCCGCCGCACCGGACTCGATCGGCCTGCTGGAGGCGCACGGCACCGCCACGCCGGCCGGGGACACCGCCGAACTCACCACCCTCGCCGAGGTGTTCGGGCCGGGCACGAGCGGAGCCGGGGACGGGGGCCGGCCGGTGCTCGGCTCGGTGAAGTCGATGATCGGCCACACCATGCCCGCGGCGGGAGTGGCCGGCCTGGTCAAGGCCGCGCTCGCCCTCCACCACCGCACCCTCCTGCCCACCCTCCACTGCGACGACCCCCACCCCGCCCTCGCCACCACCCGCTTCCACACCCTGGAGCGGGCCCGGCCCTGGGAGACCGGCGCCTCCCAGCGGGTCCGCCGGGCCGCGGTGAACGCGTTCGGCTTCGGGGGGATCAACGCGCATGTCGTGCTGGAGGAGGCGACGGGCGGCCGCCACGGGCCCGTGCCGGGCGGGAGCGGCGGCCGGTTGCGGAGGAACGCGGCCCGCGCGGCCGGTGGCGGCGCGGGGCCTGCGGCCGGGGGTGGTGTGAGACCTGCGGCCGGGGGTGGTGTGAGACCTGCGGCCGGGCTTGGTGCAGGGCCGGTGGCCGGGGGCGGCGCGGGGCCGGTGGCCGGGGAGGGTGCGCAGACCGTTGCCGGAGGCGGTGCAAGGCTGTCGGCGGGGGCCGGTGAATCGCCTGCGCTCGAGGCCGGTGCAGCGCCCGTCACCGCGATCGGCGCGACACCACCCACGCCCTGGGCCGACCCGGCTCCTCTCACCCCGGCCCGGCGGCAGCCGGCCCGTGTCGGCGAGCCCGAGCGTGTTCTCCTGCTCTCCGCCGCTGACCTCGACGCTCTCGCCGCGCTGCTCGGTGCCGAAGACGCGGCCGTGCTCGACGCCGGGCTCGATCCCGCACGGACGCACGGCGACGCCGGTCCGGTCCGGCTCGGCGTCGTGGACCCGACCGCCAAACGGCTCGCCCTGGCACGGCGCGCGGTCGCCAAGGGCCGCGCCTGGCACGGCCGCGGCGACGTGTGGTTCCGGCCGGGACCGCTGCTCGGCCGTGCCGGCGGCAAGGTCGTGTTCGTCTTCCCGGGCCTGGAGGCCGACTTCACGCCCCGCACCGACGACATCGCCGCCCACTTCGGTCTCCCCCCGGTCGCCGGCGCGGGCCCGGACGTCCGGGTCGGCGACATCGGCCGGCACGGCTTCGGTGTCGTGGGCGTGGGCCGCCTGCTGGACCAGGCCCTGCGCCGCATGGGCGTCGTACCGGACGCGGTCGCCGGGCACAGCGTCGGCGAGTGGACGGCCATGGCAGCGGCCGGGATCTACTCGGCGGCTCAAGTGGACCAGTTCATGGCCGGGTTCGACCCCGACGCGGTCACCGTCCCCGGCCTCGCCTTCGCCGCCGTCGGCACCTCCGCGGACCACGTCCGCGCCGCGCTCGCAGGCACCTGGGCGGACTCCGGGATCGTGCTCTCCCACGACAACGCGCCCCGCCAGTCCATGGTCTGCGGCCCCGGCCAGGCGGTAGCGGACCTCGCGCGGGCGCTGCGCGCCGAGGGCGTGCTCTGCCAGGTGCTGCCGTTCCGGTCCGGCTTCCACACGCCGATGCTCGAACCGTACCTCGCGCCCATCAAGGAGGCCGCCGACCGCTTCCGGCTCCACCCGCCGACCGTGCCGGTGTGGTCGGGGACGACCGCGGCACCCTTCCCCCGGGACGAGCCGGCGGTCCGCGAACTGTTCGTACGGCACCTGCTGGAACCCGTCCGCTTCCGCGAGCTGACCGAGGCCCTGTACGCCGCCGGCCACCGCGTCTTCGTGCAGACCGGCCCCGGCCGGCTGCCCTCCCTGATCGGCGACACCCTCGGCGACCGCGATCACCTGGCCGTCGCCGCCAACTCGCCCCACCACAGCGGTCTGGCCCAACTCCGGTGCGTGGCCACCGCGTTGTGGACGGCCGGGGCGTCCGTGGCGCCGTACGCACCGCCCCGGACCCCGGCGGCCGGGCCGGCCGTCACCCGCCCGCCCGTCCGCCTCGACCTAGGCAGCGCCCTGGTCTCCCTGGACGGACCGACCCGCGAGGCCCTGCGCGCCCAGCTGCGCCCGACGCCGCGAACGGACGAGTCCGCGCGCCCCGCCCCCTCCGGCACGCCCGCCCTCGACGCCCTCGCCGTCCACCACCCGGCCGCCGCGGAACTCACCGCCCTCCTGCGCGACACCGCCACGACCGCGGCGGAACTGATCACCGCGAGCCACCGACCCGCGAGCCGCCCACCCACACCCGCCGGGCCCCGGGCTGCGACCAGCGCGCCCGTGCCCACCGGAGCCCCGGCGGCGACGAGCGCCTCTGTGCCCGCGGGAACCCGGGCTGCGACGAGCGCCTCCGCGCCCGCCGGAACCAGGGTGGCGACCAGCGCGCCCGTGCCCGCCGTAACCCGGGTGGCGACCAGCGCGCCCGTGCCCGCCGGAACCCGGGCTGCGACGAGCGCCTCCGCACCCGCCGGAGGCCCGGCCGGCGCCCCCACAGCCACCAAGCCCTCGACGACCACCACCGCCCCCACGGCCACCACGCCCCCGGCAACCCCCGGCACGCTCGCCCCCGCAACCCCGGCCCCCACCAGCGCCCCCACATCCCCCGCCACCACCACATCCCTCCACATCTCCCCGCACTCCATGCCCCACCTCCTCGACCACTGTTTCTTCCGGCAGCGCCCCGGCTGGCCGGACCTGGAGGACCGGTGGCCGGTCGTTCCGGCGACCACGATCGTGCGGCACATGATGGAGGCGGCGGAGGCGGCGGCTCCCGGCCTGCGCGCCGTCGCCGTGCACGGTGCCCGGTTCGACCGCTGGCTCACCGCCGTACCCCCCGTCGACGTCCCGGTCACCGTCGCACCGGACCCCGACCGCCCGGACGACCGGGTCACCGTCACCCTCGGCCCCACCGCCCGCGCCGTGGTCGAACTCGCCCCGCAGCACCCGGCACCGCCCCCGCCCGGCGCCCTCCCGGCCGGTCCCGAGCGCGTCCCCGACCACACCGCCGCCCAGCTCTACCGCGACCGCTGGATGTTCCACGGACCGCGGTTCCAGGGCCTGACCGAGCTGACCGCGCTCGGCGAGCGGCACATCCGCGGAGTGATCACCACGCCCGCGGCCCCCGGCGCCCTGCTCGACAACGTGGGCCAGCTGCTCGGCTACTGGATCATGGCGACCCGCACCGAGCGGACCGTCGTCTTCCCGGTGCAGCTGGGCCGGGCACGGTTCCACGGACCGCACCCGGAACCCGGCACCGAGGTGCACTGCCTGCTGCGGATCACCTCCCTCACGGACACCGTGCTGGAGGCGGACGCGGAGCTGACCGTCGGCGGCCGGGTCTGGGCCCGGCTGACCGGCTGGCAGGACCGCCGCTTCGACAACGACCCCACGACCCGGCCCGTCGAACGCTTCCCCGAGCGCCACACCCTCTCCACGGCCATGCCCGGCGGCTGGGCGCTGGTGCACGAGCGGTGGCCGGACCTCGCCTCCCGCGAGCTGATCATGCGGAACTCGCTGGGCGGCGCGGAGCGTGCCGAGTACGCCGAGCGCCCACCGCGCGGGCGCCGGCAGTGGCTGCTCGGCCGCATCGCGGTCAAGGACGCCGTACGGCACCTGCTGTGGCAGCAGGGCGAGGGGCCGGTCTTCCCGGCGGAGCTGCGGGTCGGCAACGACGAACTCGGCCGCCCGTACGTGACCGGCGTGCACGGCCGCGAGCTGCCCCCGCTGGACGTCTCGCTCGCCCACCGGGCCGAGGCCGCCGTGGCGATCGTACGGCCGTACCGCCCGCAGCCCGGCCCCGGTATCGACATCGAGGAGGTCGCCGACCGCGACCCGGCGACCCTCACCACCGCGCTCGGCCCGGCCGAACTGCGGCTCCTGCGCGCCCGGTGCGCGGACGGCGGTGACGCGCAGGCCGTGTGGTTCACCCGGTTCTGGGCCGCCAAGGAGGCGGTCGCCAAGGCCGAGGGCGTCGGATTCGGCGGCCGCCCCCGGGACTTCGCCGTGCTGGAGACCGCCCCGGACGGCAGTCGGCTCCTCGTCTCCGGCCGCCTGGAACGCGCCTACACCGTGCACTGCGCCCCGGCGGCCAACCCGCCGGCCCTGCCCCGGCGCACCTACGTGGTGGCCTGGACGGCCGGACCCGGAGCCGACGACGGCCCACCCGGCCGGCCGGACGCCGGACCCCCCGACGCACAAGCGGACGCACAAGCCGACGCACCCGCCGCCCCAGCAGCCGAGGAGTACCCCCGATGAACCCCACCCAGCCGGCCCCGGCGCAGCCCACCGCCGACACCGTGCTCGCCGACGTCACCGGCATGCTCCGTACGGTCCTGGCGGAGTACGGCGACGACGACGTGGCGATCGGCATGTCCACCACCTTCAACCGCGACCTGGAACTGGAGAGCATCGACCTCGTCACCCTGGCCGGCCTGCTGGAGGAGCGGTACGGGCAGCGGGTCAACCTCGCCGAGTTCCTGGCCGGCATGGAGTTCGACGAGATCATCGAGCTGAGCGTCGGCCGGCTCGTGGAGTACGTGGTGGGGAGCCTGAACGCCACCCGGGCGGGCTGAGCCGTGGCGATGGTCGACGCCGGCGGCATCCGGCTGCACGTCCAGCGGACCGGTCCCACGGACGGCCGCACCCCGCACCCCACCGTCGTCCTGCTGCACGGACTGCTCACCGACAGCCTGGCCAGCTACTACTTCACCGTGGCACCCGCGTTCGCGGCGGCCGGACTGGACGTCGTCATGTACGACCTGCGCGGGCACGGCCGCAGCGAGCGGCCTCCGCACGGCTACACCCTCGACCACAACATCGACGACCTGGAGGCGCTCCTCGGCCGGCTGGCCGTCACCGGGCCCGTGCACCTCGTCGGCAACTCCTACGGCGGCACCATCGCCTTCGGGTACGCGGCCCGCCACCCCGGCCGCGTGGCCAGTCTGACCCTGATCGAGTCCGAGCCGGCGACGGCCGCCTGGGCCGCGAAACTCGGCGGCATCCTGCACCGGGTGGTGACCGAACTCGCGCACAACGAGCCCGACGCGATCGCCTGGATCACCGCCCACCGCGGCCACAACACCGCCCGCCTCGCCAAGGGCGCGGCCCGGCTCGCCCGCGAGACCACCCTCGGCCGGGACATCCCCGCCAGCCGGGTGCTCACCGAGACCGAGATCAGGGCCGTACGCTGCCCGGTCCTCGGGGTGTACGGCGGCGCCTCGGACCTGGCGGAGCTGGTGCCGGTGCAGCGGCGGCTGCTGACGGACTTCCGGGCGGTCGTGCTGCCCGGGCACGAGCACTCGGTCCTGGTCGAGGCGCCCGGCACCGTCGGCGCGCACATCCTCGACCTGGTCTCGGCGGGGGCGGGCGTCCGGTGAGCGGGTTCCTCTTCGTCGTACCGCCGCTGACCGGGCACATCAACCCCGCCGTCGGTGTCGCCGCCCGGCTCGGCGCGCACGGCCACCGGGTGGCCTGGGCGTGTGCCGACCCGGCGCTGGTGCGGCGGCTCGCGGGTGCGGACGCCGTGGTGTTCGGGTGCGCGGGACCGGTGCCGGGCGAGGCGGGCGCCGCACGGCCGCCGGACCTGCGGGGCGCGGAGGCGCTGCGGTTCCTGTGGGAGTGGTACCTGCTGCCGCTCGCCGACGCGATGGCACCGGGGGTCCGCGCGGCCGCCGCCGGGTTCCGTCCCGACGTGGTCGTCGCCGACCAGCAGGCCTTCGCCGGCGCCCTGGTGGCCGAGCGGCTCGGACTGCCCTGGGCCACCTCGGCGACGACGTCCGCGGAGTTCAGCGGTGCCTACGACGGCCTGCCCAAGGTCGCCGACTGGCTCCGCCGGCGCCTGGCCGAGCTGCGCGCCCGCATCGGGGACCCCGCCGGCACCGCCGACCCGCGCTCCTCGCCCCACCTGCTGCTGGTGTTCAGCACCCCCGAACTCATCGGTCCGCAGGCGCCGTCGGCCCCGCACATCCACTACGTCGGCCCCTCGCTCGCCGGCCGCCCGACCGGACCGGACTTCCCCTGGGAGCGGCTGGACCACGGCCGGGCCAAGGTCCTGGTGAGCCTCGGCACGGCCAACGCCGACGCCGGCGGCCGCTTCCTCGCCGCGTGCGTGGACGCGCTGCGGGACCGCGCCGACCGGATCCAGGCGGTGGTCGCCGACCCGGGCGGCGTGCTGCCCGTCGCGCCGGACGACAAGGACGTCCTGACCCTGCCGTCCGTGCCCCAGCTGCCGTTGCTGGAACGGATGGACGCCGTCGTCTGTCACGCGGGCCACAACACCGTCTGTGAGGCCCTGTGGCACGGGGTCCCGCTGGTCGTCGCGCCCATCCGGGACGACCAGCCGGTGGTGGCGGGGCAGGTCGTGGACTCCGGCGCGGGCGTCCGAGTCCGGTTCGGCCGGGTCACCGCGGTCCGGCTGGGCGAGGCCCTCGACACCGTCCTGCACACCCCCGCCCACCGGGCCGCCGCCGCCCGGATCAGCGCCGCGTTCCGCGCGGCCGGCGGCGCACCGACCGCGGTGGCCCACCTCGAACGACTGGCAGCGGAGAGCCGATGACCGACCCCCGAGACACCGACGACCGACAGCCCGCCGCCGGGGACACCGACGACCGACAGCCCGCCGCCGGGGACTTCGGCGGCCGGGAGACGGGTGCCGGGGACTTCGGCGGCCGGGAGACGGGTGCCGGAGACGTCGGCGGCCGGGAGACGGGTGCCGGAGACGTCGGCGGCCGGGAGACCGGTGCCGGGGACTTCGGCGACCGACAGCCCGCCGCCGGAGACTTAGGCGGCCGGGAGACCGACGCCGTAAACGCCGACTTCCGTGACATCGATGCCGGAAGGGCTCGCGTCCGGCACGTGGGCGGTCGAGAGACGGGCGCCCGGCACGTCGGCGCCTGGGAGACCGGCGCCGAAGACGCCGGCGGCCGAGAGACCGGCGGCCGAGAGACCGGCGGCCGGGACAGTGATGCCCGGGAGGCCGGCGCCGGCCGGCAGCGGTCCGGTGACAGGACAGCGCGTATCGCCGCGCTGCGGCCCGCCTACCTGGCCGACCTCGACGCCGGCACCGACCGCTTCCTCGGTCCCCGGCGCACCACCTGCCCCTGGTGCGCCTCGGGCCGGCTCACGCCCCGCCTGCGCACCACCGACCTGCTCCAGCACAAACCCGGCCGGTTCGCCCTGGACCGCTGCGCCGACTGCGGCCACGTCTTCCAGAACCCCCCGCTGACCGCGGAAGGCCTGGAGTTCTACTACCGCGACTTCTACGACGGCCTCGGCGAGCAGCGGATGAACGGCACCTTCGGCGGGCGTACGGCGATGTACCGGGGCCGCGCCGAGGCGATGCTGCCGCACGATCCCGCGCCGAAGACCTGGCTGGACGTCGGCACCGGCCACGGCCACTTCTGCGCGACCGCCCGCACCGTCCTGCCCGGCACGGTCTTCGACGGCCTCGACTTCACCGACGGCGTCGAACTGGCCGCCCGCGAGGGCCGGGTGGACCACGCCTACCGCGGTGCCTTCCCCGACCTGGCCCCCGACCTCGCCGCCCGCTACGACGTGGTGAGCATGTTCCACTACCTGGAGCACAGCACCGACCCCGACCGCGAACTACGCGCCGCCCACGTGGCCGTACGCCCCGGCGGTCACCTCCTGATCGAGGTACCGGATCCGGAGAGCCGCTACGCCCGGCTCCTCGGCCGCTGGTGGCTGCCCTGGCTCCAGCCGCAGCACCTGCACCTCATGCCGGTCGCCAACCTGCGCCGCCGGCTCGCCGGCCTCGGGTTCACGGTGGTGGCGGAACAGCACGCGGAGGCGCACGACCCGGTCGACCTGCTCGCCGCCGTCTGGCTCGCGCTCGACCACACCGCTCCGCGCGAGGACGCGCCCTGGCTTCCGGCACGCCCCGGCCTCCTTCGCCGGGCCGCACGCACCGCCCTCCTCCTGGCAGGCGTCCCGGCGCTGCTCACCGCCACCCTCGTCGACCGATTCGCGGTACGACCGCTGTCCCACCGCCTCGGCCTGTCCAACGCGTACCGCTTGGTCGCACGCAAGGAGTGATACCTCCGCCACGGCTGGTGAGGCGATGGCCGCAGGCGTGCGCGGCGGGTGTTCGGCGCCGACCAGGTAGCCTTTCTTGGGGCGCGCTTTACACGCGGCGGCCCGGCAGGCCGCAGGGCACGACAGCGACAGGGGAGGAACCGGCGGTGCACGTCCAGGAATGGCTCGACTCGGTACCGGCGGCTTCCGTCTACGCCGTGGTGGCCCTGGTGATCGGTCTGGAGAGCCTGGGCATCCCGCTGCCGGGCGAGATCGTCCTGGTCTCCGCGGCGCTGATGTCCTCCCAGCACACGGGTGTCAACCCGGTCGTCCTCGGCCTCTGCGCGACCGCCGGTGCGGTGATCGGCGACTCCATCGGCTACGCCATCGGCCGCAAGGGCGGACGCCCGCTGCTGGCCTGGCTCGGCGGAAAGTTCCCGCGCCACTTCAGCGAGGGCCATGTGGCCACCGCCGAGCGCTCCTTCGAGAAGTGGGGCATGTGGGCGGTCTTCTTCGGCCGCTTCGTCGCCCTCCTGCGCATCTTCGCCGGGCCCCTGGCGGGCGTCCTGCACATGCCGTACTGGAAGTTCCTGATCGCCAACGTCCTCGGCGGCATCTGCTGGGCCGGCGGCACCACGGCCGTCATCTACTACGTCGGCGTCGTCGCCGAGGACTGGCTGAAGCGCTTCTCGTACGTGGGCCTGGCGGTCGCGGTCCTGATCGGCGTGGCCTCGATGCTGATCCTCAAGCGCAAGGCGAAGAAGGCCCAGCCGGACCAGCGGGAAGCGGAACCGGTGAACGCCGGGGAGTGACGGCGCCCCACCAGCGGCGCCGTACCGGCAGCCGACTCCGCCGGGTGGCCCCGACGAGCGCGCACCCGCCGGTGAGCCCTACTCGTGCACCCCGCGATGTGCCTTCGCCAGCTCGGCGTACAGCGTGCCGTTGAGGGTCACCCCTTCCCGCTCCTCCTCGGACAGGGGCCTCTTCACCTTCGCCGGCACCCCCGCCACCAACGACCCCGGCGGTACGACCATCCCCTGCGGCACCAGCGCCTGGGCCGCGACCAGCGACCCGGCGCCGATCACCGCCCCGTTCAGCACGGTCGCCCCCATCCCGATGAGGCAGTCGTCCTCGACGGTCGCCCCGTGCACCACCGCGTTGTGCCCGACGGACACCCGCTCCCCGACGGTGACCGGAAACCCGGGGTCGGCGTGCAGGGTGACGTTGTCCTGCAGATTGGCCTGTGCGCCCACGGTGATCCTCTCGACGTCCCCGCGCACGACCGCCCCGTACCAGACACTGGCCCCCGCGTGCAGCGTGACGTCCCCGATCACGGACGCCGTAGGCGCCACGAACGCCTCCGGGTCGAGCCGCGGCTCCTTGCCCCCGATACCCACGATCAGCGCCTTCTGCGTCATCACCGTCTCCTCGTGTCGGCCGTACCCGGCACGGTACGACACCGGGTGGGGCAAAGATCACAGCAGCCCGCCCTCTGCGCCGGAGGCGACCGGTGAGTAACGTGAGCCCGTGCCGAAGCGCAAGAACACGTTCTCATCGTGGCGACAGGGCCTGGCCCAACGAGCCGTACACGCTGCCTGGTCCTGGGTCCAGCGCAACGGGTCCGTCACGGCCGAGCACCCGGCGGGCCTCCGTTTCGGCGCGATCGGCGCGGCCACCCGGCTGGCCTTCCCGCTCGGCACCGTCTTCGGCGAACCCTGGATCCGGCTCGGCTCCCACTGCATCATCGCCGAGCAGGTCACCCTCACCGCCGGCCTGATGCCCGGCCTGGACCTCGGTCCGGACCCGATCCTGCGCATCGGCGACGGCGTGGTTCTCGGCCGCGGCAGCCACGTCATCGCGGACACGACGGTCACCATCGGCAGAGACTGCTACTTCGGCCCGTACGTCTACGTCACCTCCACCAACCACTCCTACGACGACCCGCACGAGCCCATCGGCAGGCAGTGGCCGCGGATGGAGCCGGTCGAGATCGGCCCGGGCTGCTGGATCGGCACCGGCGCGGTGATCCTGCCGGGCGCGCGGATCGGCCGGAACGTGGTCGTGGCGGCCGGCGCGGTGGTCCGGGGCACCGTGCCCGACCACGCGGTGGTGGCGGGCGCGCCCGCACGGGTCGTACGGCGCTGGACCACCGAGGACGGCTGGCAGCCGCCGCTGCGCACGCCCGCCCCGGTGCCGATCCCGGACGGTACGACACCCGAGCAGCTGCGGGCGCTGGCCGACCTGGACGAGGCGGCGGTGGCGCGGCTGGCCGCGCTGGAGCCCGAGGGCTGACGCGGGCCGCTCAGCCGGTGGCCAGCAGCAGTGTGCCCAGCAGGGCCAGCCCGGCCCCCGCTGCCTGGACGGCGCGCAGCCGCTCGCTCAGTACGCCGCGCGCGGCCAGTGCGGTCACCACCGGATACAGCGAGGCGAGCACGGCCGCGACGGTGACCGGGCCGCTGCGGGCGGCGATCGCGTAGGTGCCGTTGGCCGCCACGTCGGCCAGTCCGACGAAGGCCAGCGCGGGCAGCGAGGCCCACGGGAAGCCGCCTTCGGGCAGGGCGGCACCGCCACGCCGCACGGAGACGGCGAGCGCGGCCCCGCCCAAGACCGAGGGCTGACGCGGGCCGCTCAGCCGGTGGCCAGCAGCAGTGTGCCCAGCAGGGCCAGCCCGGCCCCCGCTGCCTGGACGGCGCGCAGCCGCTCGCTCAGTACGCCGCGCGCGGCCAGCGCGGTCACCACCGGATACAGCGAGGCGAGCACGGCCGCGACGGTGACCGGGCCGCTGCGGGCGGCGATCGCGTAGGTGCCGTTGGCCGCCACGTCGGCCAGTCCGACGAAGGCCAGCGCGGGCAGCGAGGCCCACGGGAAGCCGCCTTCGGGCAGGGCGGCACCGCCACGCCGCACGGAGACGGCGAGCGCGGCCCCGCCCACCGCGATGTTCGTCAGCCGCTGCACGAACAGCGCGAGGAACAGGCCGGTCAGATCGGTCGAGGCCTCCGTGATCAGTGCGAACACCGTGCCGAAGCCGAGCGCCGCGACCAGCGTGAGCAGCACCGCGCGCCGCTGCACGGCCGCGCCCCGCAGCTGCGGGCCGCCGGCGAGGACGACCCCGGTGACGGCGACCACGATGCCCGCGGCCTGGAGCAGCCCCGGCCGCTCGCCGAGGACGAGACCGACGCCGACGGGCACGGCGACGCTCAGGGTGGCGAGCGGCGAGACCACGCCCATGGGGCCGAGCGCGAGCGCCTTGTAGAAGGAGAGCAGGGCCACCGGCCCGACCAGACCCGCGGCGAACGCGAACCACAGCCGGGGCCCGGCCTCGCTCCAGCCGCCGGTGGCGAGCACGATCGCGCCCAGGACGGCCGCCGCGACGGCCTGCGAGACGACCACGACCGTCAGCGCCGGGGTCCGTCGTGTCAGCAGCCCGCCGCCGAAGTCGGCCAGCCCCCACAGCAGACTGGTGGTCAGGGCGAAGAATGCTGTCACGGCCGGCCTCGCAGTACAGTTCGGTGAACGCTCAGGTGCACCTCACCGTAGTTCAGCTCGCTGAACTGTGCCATCCAGAATATTGAACTTCCCGGATATTGGACGCAACGTGTCGGACCTCGAACTCCTGACCCAGTCCCTGGCGCGCAACGTCAGGCACTGGCGCTCGGTGCGCGGCTTCACGCTGGACGTGCTCGCCGCCCGGGCCGGTGTCAGCCGCGGCATGCTCATCCAGATCGAGCAGGCCCGCACCAACCCCAGCCTCGGCACGGTCGTCAAGATCGGCGACGCCCTCGGGGTCAGCGTCACCACGCTCCTCGACTACGAGCAGGGCCCCAGGGTCCGCGTGGTCCCCGCCGAACGCGCCGTACGGCTCTGGCACACCGAGGCCGGCAGCTACAACCGGCTGCTCGCCGGCACGGAGGCGCCCGGACCGCTGGAGATGTGGGACTGGCGGCTGATGCCGGGGGAGAGCAGCCCCTCCGAGCCGCACCCCGGCGGCACCGTCGAACTGGTCCACGTCACCGCGGGCGAGCTGACGCTCACCGTGGACGGCGAGGAGTACCGCGTCCCGGCCGGTGCGAGCGTCTCCTTCGAGGCCGGCGTCCCGCACCGGTACGGCAATCGGGGCGAGGAGCCGATGGAGATGGTGATGGCCGTGTCCGTGCCGCCCGTGCCCTGAGACACCGGTACGGCGGGGCGGCGGCCCTTGTTAGCGTGCGGCCATGCGCGCACCCATCGGAGACTTCGACGCCGCCACCCCCGCCCCGGACTGCCTGGACGAGCTGACCGCCCCGGTCGCCGACGCCGTACGCCACTGGCAGGGCGCGGTCCCGGCCGACCGGATCCTGTACGTCGACACCGAGCCGCAGTGGGCCGACACGGCCGTCTTCGTGGAGCACTACGGCCGGGACCTGCTGGAGCAGTCGGCGAACTGCGTGGTGGTCGCGGGCAAGCGGGCCGGCGGGACCACACTGGCCGGCTGCGTGGTGCCGTCCACCGCCCGGGTCGACGTCAACGGGGCCGTACGCCGCAGGCTGGGCGCCCGCAAGGCCTCCTTCGCCTCGATGGAGACGGCGACCGGCGAGACCGGCATGGAGTACGGCGGCATCACCCCGCTCGGACTGCCCACCGGCTGGCCGGTCCTGGTGGACTCCGCCGTCGTCGACCTGCCCTACGTCCTGATCGGCAGCGGACGCCGGCGCGGCAAACTCCTGGTGCCCGGCAAGGCCCTCGCCGAACTGCCCGGCGCGGTCGTCCTGGAGGGGCTGGGCGTCACCGCCTGAGCCAGGGGCTTCCGTTCGGATCGGGGCGGATCGGGCCGGCTCAGAGGGCGGGTCCGGTGCCGTGCGCCGCGAGGCGCTGCAGGGCGCCGGGGCGGAACCATGGCAGCCGGCGACAACGCGGCGAGGCGTGGCACCAGGGCCCGCGAGCCCGGCATGATCCGGGCGGACGACCCCGGCTAGGCCGCCGTGTGGTGGGCGAGCGCACGATGCGGGTCCGCCTCTCCCGGCACGGGTGCAGGATCGGCGTGCACCAGGGCGGCCGTCAGCCGCGGTACGGCGTGCAGCAGGGCATGCTCGGCAGCGACGGCGATCGCGTGCGCCTGCCGGAGCGTCGCCTCGCCGTCCACCACCACCGCGAGTTCGGCCCGCAGCCGGTGCCCGATCCAGCGCAGCCGCAGCTCGCCCACCCCGCGCACGCCCGGCACCGCGCGCACCGCCCGCTCGGCCCGGTCCACCAGCGCCGGGTCGACGGCGTCCAGCACCCGCCGGAACACCTCCCGCGCCGCGTCCCGCAGCACCAGCACGATGGCGGCCGTGATCGCCAGCCCCACGACCGGGTCGGCCAGGTGCCACCCCAGCGCCGACCCGCCGGCGCCCAGCAGCACCGCCAGCGAGGTGAAGCCGTCGGTGCGGGCGTGCAGCCCGTCGGCGACGAGCGCGGCCGAACCGATCTCCCGGCCCACCCGGATCCGGTACCGGGCCACCCACTCGTTGCCGGCGAAGCCGAGCACCGCCGCCAGCGCGACCGCCGGCACGTGCGTGACCGGACGCGGCTCGACCAGCCGCCCGAACGCCGCCCACGCCGCGAAGGCGGCCGACGCGGCGACGGTCAGTACGATCACCAGGCCCGCGAGATCCTCGGCGCGGCCGTACCCGTAGGTGAACCGGCGGGTCGCCGCCCGCCGGCCCAGCACGAAGGCGATGCCGAGGGGGACGGCGGTCAGCGCGTCGGCCGCGTTGTGCACCGAGTCGCCGAGCAGCGCCACGGAGCCGGAGACGGCCACGACGAGCGCCTGCGCCAGCGCGGTGGCCCCCAGCACGGCCAGCGACACCCACAGCGCCCGCATGCCCCGCGCCGAGGACTCCAGCGCCGGGTCCAGCTTCTCGGCGGTCTCGTGGGAGTGGGGGGTGAGGAGGTGGGCGAGGCGGTGGGTGAGGCGGTGGCGCACGCCCGCGTGGTGGTGATGAGGATGCCGGTCGCTCACGTCGATCCCCTTCCGGTACGGAGTGGACGCACCGCGCCCACCGGACCATTATGTGCGTATGAGCGCACGCATGCACCTGTCACCTGCGCACCGTGCGCACGAGCGCAGCCCGGGCGAGGAGCAGTTCGCGCTCGCCGCCGAGCTGCTCGCCCTGCTGGGCGACCGCACCCGGCTGGCGCTGCTGCACACCCTGGCCGGCGGCGAGGCCGACGTCGGCACGCTCACCGAGGCGTGCGGCGCCGCCCGCCCGGCCGTCAGCCAGCACCTGGCCAGGCTGCGGCTGGCCGGACTGGTGGACACCCGCAAGGAGGGCCGCCGGGTGGTCTACTCGCTCCGCTCCGGGCATGTGCGGCGGCTGGTCGAGGAGGCCCTGAGGACGGCCGACCACCGCCTCGCCGAACGGGGCGGCCCGGCGGCGGGCTGACCGGTTCGGGACGGGTTCAGAACGCCTCGGCCGTCCCGAGGTACTGCTCGGCGAAGGCGGCAGCCGCCGCGGGCGAGGTGAACAGCCGGCGCAGACGGGCCAGCGTGGTGCCCGCACGGTAGGGGTCTCCGTGGGAGGTGCCGTGGTAGATCTCGGAGAGCCACTCCGAGAACTCCTGGTAGTCCCACACCCGGCGCAGACAGGCGTCCGAGTAGCCGTCCAGGCCCGCCGGGTCGTCCTTGGTCAGATACGCGGCCAGGGCGTCGCCGAGCAGGAACGCGTCGTTCAGCGCCAGGTTCATGCCCTTCGCGGCGATCGGCGCGACGAGGTGCGCGGCGTCGCCGGCCAGGAAGAGCCGGCCGAACACCATGGGCTCGACGACGTAGTTGTGCATGTCCAGTACCCGCTTCTCCAGCAGCCGCCCCTCCGTCAGCGGCGGCCGGCCCGCCGCCCCCAGGCGCCGTTGGAGCTGGTCCCAGACGCGCTCGTGCGACCAGGCGTCCGGGTCGTCGCCGGGCGGGCACTGCAGGTAGTAGCGGGTCATCTCGGCACTGCGGGGCATGTGCCCGGCGAACCCGTCGGCGTGCATGCCGAACAGCACGTGGCCGGAGGACGGCGGTGCCTCGGCCAGCAGGGCCAGCCAGCCGATGCCGTAGTCGTGCCGGGAGATCCGCGCCCGCGGCGGCAGCGCGGCCCGGCCGGCCCCCCGCGCCCCGTCGCAGCCGGCGACGAAGTCGCAGTGCACCAGCACCCGTTCACCGCTGTCCGGGTCGGTGTAGGAGACGGCGGGCCGGTCCGAGTCCAGGTCGTGCAGGCGTACGTCGCGCACCCCGAAGCGGATCTCGCCACCGCGCACGTCGGCGTACTCGCGCACCAGGTCGGTCACCAGCAGCGGCTGCGGGTAGACCCAGTGGTGACGCCCCGTCAGTTCCGTGTAGGCGAAGCGGTAGCCGTCCCCGCCGAAGCGGAACTCGCAGGCGGAGTGCCGCTCGGCGCGCTCCAACAGGCTGCCGGCCAGACCGCGTCGTTCCAGACCGCGTACGGCCCACTCCTCGATGACGCCGGCGCGGGGCCGCTGCTCGATGAACGCCCTGCTCTCGGTCTCCAGGACCAGGCAGTCGACACCGGCCGCCCGCAGGATGTTCCCGACGGTCAGGCCGGCCGGTCCGGCGCCCACGACGACGACCGGACAGCGGGCGGCGGCGGGGGAGTCGAGGTGGGGGGAGGGAGACGTCACGCGAGCATTATGACGGTGTCCCGTCAGCCAGGCCGACGGGACACCGGGTGAGGCGGGGACGGGTCAGTGCGCGGGCGCCTCCGTCACCACGACCTCGTCGATGCTGCGCTCGATCGCCTCGGGCTTCGAGGCGACGGCCCGGGCCCAGTAGTAGATGCCGACCGAGAAGGCCGCCACGACCAGGATGTCCCACCACAGCGGGATGGTGCCCCGGCCGCCGAAGGTGCCCAGCCAGGAGATCAGGCCCAGGCCCAGCAGGTAACCGGGCAGCCACTGCGCGGCCTTGAAGTCCATGCGGGGCGCGTCCGGCTTCCCCGTGGCCGTGGCGTACCAGGCGTAGGAGCCCAGCAGCAGGTAGCCGAGCAGGATCGCGAAGCCCAGCCGCCACAGGGTGTCCCAGCCGGCCCAGTAGATGATCAGGTTGGCCACCACGAAGGACAGCGGCGAGATGACCTTGCCGCCGGGCAGCCGGTAGGGGCGCTCGTGGTGCGGCAGGCGGTCGGCGAAGACGCCGTAGGCCAGCGGGGCGCCCGCGTACATCAGCACGCTCGCCGAGGTGATGAAGCCGACCAGCTCCTGCCAGCTCGGGAAGGGCAGGAAGCAGATCACGCCGGTGACGAACGCCATGATGAGGCCGAACCACGGCACACCGCGCTTGTCGGTCTTGGCGAAGGCCTTCGGCGCGTAGCCGTTCTTGGCCAGGCCGAAGGAGACGCGCGAGGTGGCGGTGGTGTAGATCAGGCCGGTGCCGCCGGGCGAGATGATCGCGTCGACGTAGAGCACCCAGCCCAGCCAGCCCAGGCCCACCAGGGTCGCCAGGCCCGCCCACGGACCGCTGATGCCGGGGAAGTCCAGCTTGGCCCAGCCGTGCGCGAAGGAGGTGTGCGGCAGCGCGGCGATGAACACGACCTGGAGCAGGATGTAGATCGCGGCGCCGATCGCGACCGAGCCGAGGGTCGCCCGCGGCAGGTCACGCTTCGGGTTCCGGCTCTCGCCCGCCAGCTGGATCGCCTGCTCGAAGCCGAGCAGCGCGAAGATGATGCCGCTGGAGCTGATGGCGCCGAGGATGCCCTGGGCGCCGAAGGGGGCGAAGCCCTCCGAGGTGAAGTTGCTCGCGTGGAAGTTGGTCGCGGCGATGATGAAGATCGCTCCGAGCGGGACGGCGATCTTCCACCAGGTGGCGGCGCTGTTGGTGTGGGCCAGAGCGCGGACGCCGAAGAAGTTGACGCCGACGAAGACCGCCATCAGGGCGACGGCCGTGATGAAACCGCTGGTCGTCAGCGTTCCGTCGGCGTGCTGAAGGCCCTGGGCCCACTTCCAGTGACCGGCGTAGCCGATCATGGCCTCGACCTCGATCGGGGCCACGGTGGCCGCCTGGAGCCAGGCGAACCAGCCGAAGGACATGCCGGCCAGGCCGCCGAACGCGTAGTGCGGGTAGCGGGCGGTGCCGCCCGCCACCGGGAACATGCCGCCGAGCTCGGCGTGGACGAGCGCCAGCAGCACGATCGCCACCGTGCCGATCACCCACGAGATGATCGCCGCGGGGCCGGCCACGACGACGGCCTTCTCGGCGCCGTACAGCCAGCCGGAGCCGATGATGGAGCCGACGGAGGCCCACATCAGACCTATCAGTCCGACATCTCGGCGCAGACCGCCGGACTCCAGCTTGGCCTGTGGCAGGGCGTCGACTTTCGCCATGTCAAGTGGCCTCTCAGTTCATGAACGCAGGATTAACGAGCAATGAGGCCACAGGCTAGGAAGTCGGTGCGCGCCGAAGAAAGACTGTTTCCCAAAACTTGACCCAGGATCTTGTCCGTCTTGGTCACAGTCTTTGTACAGCTCAGACCGGCCCCAGGAATGTCAATATTCAGCGGAGAATTGTGATGAAGGAGAGTAGTCACGCGGTCAGGCGGGGAATTTCGATCGCCGGGCACCGGTCCATGACCATGTGCAGGCCCGCCGCACGGGTGCGTTCGTAGGCCGCCACGTCGACGACCCCGAGCTGGAACCACACCGCCTGCGCGCCCCGGGCCGCGGCCTCGTCGGCCACCGCACCGGCCAGCGCGCTGTTGACGAAGACGTCCACCACGTCCACGTCGAAGGGGATGTCCGCGAGGGAGGCGTAGCCCCGCTCCCCGTGCACGGTCTCGGCCTTCGGGTGCACCGGCACGATCCGCTTGCCGAACCGCTGGAGCACCTGGGCCACCCCGTAGGCGGCCCGGCTCCGGTTCGAGGACAGGCCGACCACCGCCCAGGTGTCGCCCAGCTCGGTCAGGATCCTGCGGATGGTCGCCTCGTCGCCGTACATCGGCCGCCTCCTCGGGCTGCGGGGAACTGTGTGTCCGGGCAACAGCGTCCCGGCGGGTGCGGATTCCCGCCGTACCCCGGCACGCTGTCCGGAATCGGTGCAAGCCGCTGCATACGGCCGCTCGTCCGCCTACGCTCAGCCCGTGTTGCGCATCATCGACGCCCGAACCGGTGAGCCCGTCGCCGCCGCGCCCGCCCGCCGCGGCCTGACCCGCATCGAGGCCCATGCCCGGCGTCTCGACCCGACGGCCCTGCGGGTGCTGCTCACCGCCGACCTGCTCGTCCGCGCCCTGGAACTGGCCGGCACCCCCGTCTGGACGATCCTCACGTCCCCCCGCGAGCACCCCGAACTCCGTACCGCCGCCACCCGCCTGGCCATCCGCCCCTTCGAGGACGCCCACGACCTCGCCTCGGGCCTGGGCGAGTCCCAGGCCATCCATGTGGCGCAACGGGGCACCGAGAACGCGATGGGGGAGGGGCCGGTGGTCTCCGTGGAGGCGGTGGAGTGGGTCGGGACGGGCCAGCCGGCGGCGATGCCGGGGGAGGGAGCGGCGGGGCCGGGTGCACCGGGGGAGGGTGGCGGCGGGGAGGCCGGGCGCGCGGGTGGCGCGGCCGAGGCGGGGTGGCCTGGTGCCGGTGCCGGTGCCGGTGCCGGTGATGGTGCCGGTGATGGTGCTGGTGTCGGCGTCGGTGGGCGGTTCCCCTTCGATGGGGTGGCGGACGTGGCGGCGGATCCCGCTCGCCGTTTCCCGCTCGCGCCGCTGCTCTCCGATCCCTCCGCCCTCAGGCTCGCCCTGCTCTCCGTCCCGCGGAGCGAACCCCTGCGGCTGGACCCGGCCGGGCTGGAGGACGCCGCCCGGCGTCTGGCCCGATGGCGGCGGGCCGTCGCCGGCTGGGCGCGGAGGCCCTCGCGGCCGGTCCCCGGCGAGGTACGGGAACGGTTGCGCGCCGCCTGGGAGGACGACCTGGACCTGCCCGCGGTGCTCGGCGTCCTGCGTGACGTGGAGAACACGCCCGGTGTCGCGGACGGCGCCCGCTTCGAGACGTTCGCGTACGCCGACCGGTTGCTCGCCCTCGATCTCGCACGTGACCTCGGGAGCCCGGCGTGAGCGGGCCGGCCGGGCACGCGCGGCGGCTGGTGGTGTTGCGGCACGCCAAGTCCGCGTGGCCCGAGGGCGTCGGCGATCACCGCAGGCCGCTCGCGCCGCGCGGCCTGCGGGACGCGCCCGCCGCCGGTCGTGCCCTCGCCGCCGCTTCGCTGCCCGACGTCGCCCTGTGCTCCACCGCCGTACGCGCCCGCCGTACCTGGGAGCTGGCCTCCGCCGAGTGGGCCACCCCGCCGCCGGTGCGCTACGACCCGCGACTGTACGGGGCCGGCGTGCCGGAGCTGCTGGAGGTGGTGCACGAGGTACCGGCGCAGGTGCGGACGCTCCTGTTGATCGGGCACAACCCCGGTCTGGAGGACCTGGTGCTGACGCTGGCCGAGGACGGCCTCGACGACACCCTGGAGCGGGTCCGCACGAAGTTCCCGACCTCCGCGTTCGCCGTGCTCACCTGGCACGGCACCGGCTGGCCGGACCTCGGCCCCGGCGGCGCCCTGCTCACCTCGTTCACGGTCCCGCGCGGCAAGAAGCGGAGCTAGCCGGGGGGTGGGTCCGTGCGCTCGCATAGGCTGGCGGGATGCAGGACGAGTACCGCACAGTCGCCCGCGCGGGCGTGCACGAGACCGAGATCAACCGCTCCCGCTTCCTGTGCGCCCTCGCCCCGGCCTCCACCGAGCAGGAGGCCCAGGACTTCATCGCCGCCGTGCGCAAGGAGCACGCCGACGCCACCCACAACTGCTGGGCCTACGTCATCGGCGCCGACGCCTCCGTACAGAAGGCCAGCGACGACGGCGAACCGGGCGGCACCGCCGGCGTGCCCATGCTGCAGATGCTGCTGCGCCGCGACATGCGGTACGTCGTGGCCGTCGTCACCCGCTACTACGGCGGCGTCAAGCTCGGCGCCGGTGGACTGATCCGCGCCTACGGCGGCTCGGTCGGCGAGGCCCTGGACGCGCTCGGCACCCTCACCCGGCGCCGCTTCCGGCTGGCCACGGTGACCGTCGACCACCAGCGCGCGGGCAAGGTCCAGAACGACCTGCGCGCCACCGGCCGCGAGGTGCGCGACGTCCGCTACGGTGAGGCCGTCACCCTGGAGATCGGCCTGCCGGACGCCGACGTGGACGCGTTCCGCGGCTGGCTCGCCGATGTGACGGCGGGCACGGCACGCTTCGAACTCGGCGGCGAAGCCTACGGAGACGCCTGACGATTGCCGTGAATCGGGCATAACGCGCCTATGGTGAGCGGGTCGTGACGGCGATACGGGAGCAACCGCCCGTGATGTCAGACCCGGCCGTTAGTCTCGGGGCTCATGAGACTGCTGCACACGTCCGACTGGCACCTCGGCCGGGCCTTCCACCGGGTGAACCTGCTCGGGGCCCAGGCCGAGTTCATCGGTCACCTCGTCTCCACCGTGCGTGAGCGCGAGGTCGACGCGGTGGTCGTGTCGGGCGACGTGTACGACCGCGCGGTGCCGCCGCTCGCCGCGGTCGAGCTGTTCGACGACGCCCTGCACCGTCTCGCGGACCTCGGCGTGCCCACCGTGATGATCTCCGGCAACCACGACTCGGCCCGCCGCCTCGGCGTCGGCGCCGGACTCATCGGCCGCGCCGGCATCCACCTGCGCACCGAACCGGCCGCCGCCGGTACCCCGGTCGTACTCCGGGACGCCCACGGGGACGTCGCCTTCTACGGCCTGCCGTACCTCGAACCGGCCCTGGTGAAGGACGAGTTCGGCGTCGACAGGGCCGGCCACGAGGCCGTGCTCGGCGCCGCCATGGACCGCGTCCGCGCGGACCTCGCCACGCGCGCGCGGGGCACGCGTTCCGTCGTCCTCGCCCACGCCTTCGTCACCGGCGGCCAGGCCAGCGACAGCGAGCGGGACATCACCGTCGGCGGAGTGGCCGCCGTACCGGCCGGAGTCTTCGACGGCGTCGACTATGTCGCGCTGGGGCATCTGCACGGCTGCCAGACCATCACCGAGCGCGTGCGCTACTCCGGCTCGCCGCTCGCCTACTCCTTCTCCGAGGCCGGCCACCGCAAGAGCATGTGGCTGATCGACCTGGGCGCGGACGGCACGGTCACCGCCGAACGCGTCGACTGCCCGGTGCCCCGCCCGCTCGCCCGCCTCCGCGGCACCCTGGACGACCTCCTCGCCGACCCGGCGCTGACCCGCCACGAGGACGCCTGGGTCGAGGCCACCCTCACCGACCCGGTCCGCCCGGCCGACCCCATGGCCAGGCTCACCGAGCGTTTCCCGCACACCCTCAGCCTGGTCTTCGCCCCCGAACGGGCCGAGGACGACCCCCGGCTGTCGTACGCCCGGCGCCTCGCGGGCCGCAGCGACCAGCAGATCGCCCAGGACTTCGTCGCCCATGTCCGCGGCACCGGGCCCGACGAGCACGAGGCGGCCGTCCTGCGCGAGGCGTTCGACGCCGTACGCGCCGACCACGCCGTGCGGGAGGTGGCCCGGTGAGGCTGCACCGGCTCGACATCACCGCCTTCGGGCCCTTCGGCGGCGCCCAGAGCGTCGACTTCGACGCGCTGTCCACCGCCGGGCTGTTCCTGCTGCACGGCCCCACCGGCGCCGGCAAGACCTCCGTCCTGGACGCCGTCTGCTACGCCCTCTACGGCTCCGTCCCCGGCGCCCGGCAGAGCAGCCAGGGCATGCACCTGCGCAGCGACCACGCCCAGCCGGGCACCCGCACCGAGGTCCGCCTCGAACTCACCGTCGCCGGACGCCGGCTGGAGATCACCCGCCGGCCCCCGTGGGAGCGGCCCAAGCTGCGCGGCAAGGGCATGACGGTCGACAAGGCCCAGACCTGGCTGCGCGAGTACGACGCCCGGGCCGGCGCCTGGAAGGACCTCAGCCGCTCCCACCAGGAGACCGGCACCGAGATGGAGCAGCTGCTCGGCATGAGCCGCGAGCAGTTCTGCCAGGTCGTCCTGCTGCCCCAGGGCGACTTCGCCCGCTTCCTGCGCGCCGACGCCGAGGCCCGCGGCAGGCTCCTCGGCCGCCTCTTCGACACCCAGCGCTTCACCGACGTCGAGAAACGCCTCGCCGAACGCCGGCGCGCCACCGAGGCACGCGTGCGTGAGGGCGACACGGCGCTGCTCGCCGACGCCCACCGCATGCAGCAGGAGGCCGGCGACGCCATGGAGCTGCCCGAGCTGGCCCCCGGCGACCCGGGCCTGGCCGAGGCCGTCCTCGGCGCCGCCGCCGTCGCCCGCAGCACCGCCCGGGAACGCCTCACCGTCGCCCGCTGCCGGCTCTCCGCCGCCGAAGCCGCCCACGACACGGCCCGGCACGCCCTGGAGGAGGCACGCGAACTCGCCCGGCTCCAGGGCAGGTTCACCGAGGCCCGGCAGCGCGCCGAGCGCCTCAGGGAACGGGCCGGCGCCCACCGCGAGGCACAGCAGCGCATGGAGCGGGCCCGCAAGGCGGAGGCCGTCGCCCCCGCGCTGGAGCTGCGGGAGGCCGCCGAGACGGAACACCGCCGGGCCGCCGCGGCCGAGGCACGGGCGCGCGCCCTGCTCCCCGACTCCCACGCCGGCGCCGGCGCGAGCGGACTCGCCGCCGCCGCCCGCCGGGCCGCCGAGGAACTGGGCGGCCTGGACGCGGCCCGGCGCGCCGAACGGCGACTCGCCGAACTCGCCGAGGAGCGCGCCGGACTCGACCGGCAGGAACGCGCCGACGACGACGTCCTGCGCGAGGCCGACGCCTGGCTCGCCGACTGGGACACCACCCGCGCCGCCCTCCAGACCCGCGTCGACTCCGCCCGGGAGGCCGCCACCCGCGCCGAACAGCTCGCCGTCCAGCGCGCCCCCATGCAGCGGCGGCTCGACGCGGCCCGCACGCGGGACCGGCTCGCCGCCGACCTGGAACAGGCCCGGCAGCGCGCGCGTGACTCCGAGCAGCGCGCCCTCGACGCCCGCACCCACTGGCTGGACCGCAAGGAACAGCGCCTGAACGGCATCGCCGCCGAACTGGCCGCCCACCTCGCCGACGGCCGGCCCTGCGCGGTGTGCGGAGCCACCGAACACCCCGCCCCGGCCCGCAAGGTCGCCGGACACGTCGACCGTGAGACCGAGGACCGCGCCCTCGCCGCGTACCAGCGGGCCGAGGACGCGCACACCGAGGACGAACGGCGCCTCGGCGAGGTCCGCGAGGCCCTGGCCGCGGCCACCGCCGAGGCCGGCGACACGCCCACCGACCGGCTCGCCGCCGAGGCCGGTGAACTGGAGCAGGAGTACGCCCGCGCCCGCCGCGAGGCCTCCGCCCTGCACGCCGCCCAGGAGGAGCTGCGGCGCGCCGAGCAGGAACGCGAGCAGCGGCTCGCCGACCGCCAGCAGGCCGCCGTACGAGCCGCCTCCCGGCTCACCCGGCGGGACACCCTGGAGCGCGAACAGGCCGTGCTGGAGGCCGAGTTGGCGCAGGCGCGAGGGGCGGCCGGCAGCGTGGCCGCGCGTGCCGCGCAGCTGGAGCGGCAGGCGGCACGGTTCACCGACGCCGCCGACGCCGTACGCGCCGCCGAGGACGCCGCCCAGCGGCTGAAGGACGCCGACGCCCGGCTCGCCGACGCCGCCTACCGGGCCGGCTTCGACACCCCGCAGGCCGCGGCCGAAGCCCTGCTGGACCCAGCCGCCCACCGCGAACTCCAGCACCGCCTGGACGCCTGGCAGCAGGAGGAGTCCGCGGTCCGCGCGGTCCTTGCCGAGCCCGGCACCGCGGCCGCCGCCCAGCAGCCGCCCGCCGAGCCGGCCGCGGCCGAGCGCGCGGCGGCCGGCGCGGAACGGCGGCTGCGCGAGGCCGCCTCCGCGCGTGACGCCGCCGCCCGCTGCTGCACCGAGCTGGACCGCCTCTCCGCCCGCGCCGCCGAGGCCGTACGCCGACTGGGCCCGCTGCGCGAGGAGCACGACCGGGTGGCCCGGCTCGCCGCCCTCACCGCGGGCACCTCCGCCGACAACGAGCGCCGGATGCGCCTGGAGTCGTACGTCCTGGCGGCCCGGCTGGAACAGGTCGCCGCCGCCGCGACCGTGCGCCTCCAGCGCATGTCGTCCGGCCGCTACACCCTCGTCCACTCCGACGACCGCACCGGGCGCGGCAGGAGCGGGCTCGGCCTGCACGTGGTCGACGCCTGGACCGGACGGGAACGGGACACCGCCACCCTGTCCGGCGGCGAGACCTTCTTCGCCTCCCTCGCGCTCGCCCTCGGCCTCGCCGACGTCGTCACCGACGAGGCGGGCGGCGTCCGCCTGGACACCCTCTTCATCGACGAGGGCTTCGGCAGTCTCGACGACCAGACCCTGGACGAGGTCCTCGACGTCCTCGACTCCCTCCGCGAACGCGACCGCAGCGTCGGCATCGTCAGCCACGTCCCCGACCTGCGCCGCCGGATCCACGCCCAACTGGAGGTCGTCAAAGGCAGATCGGGGTCGGTGCTGCGGCAGCGGGGTGCCTGACCGATACCGGTACCGGCGAGGGCGTGACCGTGGCCGGTGAGCCGCCGGTTGTCATCAAGCACGAGTGGACGGGGCTGCCACGGCGCTTCCCCGTTCTCGTCGGGCAATCCCATACGGAACCCCTCATTCCCGCTTCACGCCGGCTGCTGCCGATCGCCGAAGTCCGGGAGGCCGTACGACGCACGCTCATGACCCGTCGTCGGGCGGCAGGCTGGGCACGTCGGCCCGGAAGAGGCTGACCAGCAACCCGTACGGCTCGCCCCGCCCGGGAGTGGTCGGGTGCGGCTCCTCGGCCATCGCGTGCAACCGGGCCTCGAGCGCGTGCGCCTCGGAGTCGGTGAGCCAGAGGTGGCGCAGCGTGGTGTGCGAGGGCTGGTCGGGCCGGCTGGGCAGCATCTCGCCCAGCGCGGCGTTGATCAGGAACTCCGGCCCGACCGCGGCGTCCTGGTCCAGCCGGAAGCCCCGGCTGACCAGCGCGAAGTACTGCTCGGTGCCGCCGCGCACCTGGCGGGTCTCGGCCAGTCGGACCAGTCCGGCCTCGCGCAGCACGCGCACGTGGTAGCCGACGGTGCCCTTGCTCATCTCCAGCACCTCGGCGAGCTGGCGCAGCGTCGCGGCGCGCTGGCGCAACACGTTGACCATCCGGTGGCGCACCGGGTGCCCGAGGGCCTTGAACTGCTCCGCCGAGCGGAGCACGAGGTGGTCCGTCTCGTCACGGAGCCCCTCGTCCTGGCCGGCCTGACCCGCCTGCACCGGAACCTGCTCTTCCGCCATGGCGAAAGTGTCCACGATTCCAAACGCTTTGACAACCGCGTCGGGTCGGCCGCAGAATCTCCACCGGAAAGCGACGAGAAATCTCGTCGCTTAATTCTGGGATCACCCAAGGAGCCCGATGCCCCTCGCCACGGCACGTGTCACAACCGACCGCCCCGCCCGCTACGTCAAGCAGCTCGTCTCGCACATGGGCCACAAGGTCACCGCCACCCTCGCCTCCGACGGCCGCGGCACGATCACGGTCGCCGCCGGGAGCTGCACCCTCACGCCCACGCCGGACCGGCTGGAGCTGACCGCCACCGCGGTCGACGCCGAGTCGCTGACCCGGGTCCAGGACGTCATCACCCGTCATCTGGTGCGCTTCGCCACCCGGGAAGAGCTCTCCGTCGAGTGGTCCACCCCCATCGACGGCGGCGACCTGGAGCCCACCGCTCCCGTCGTCGAGGACTACCTGCTCAGCCACCACACGCCGACCGACCCTGTCCTCGGCGAGCTGGCCGTCGCCACCCGTGAGGCCGCCGCCGACGCCGCGCACATGCAGATCTCCTCCGACGAGGGCGCCCTGCTCACGATGCTGACCCGGTTGACAGGCGCCGGCTTCGCGGTTGAGGTCGGCGTCTTCACCGGCTACTCGACCCTCTGCATCGCCCGCGGCCTGACCGACGGCGGGCGTCTGCTCGCCTGCGACGTCAGCGAGGAATGGACCGCGATCGGCCGACCGTACTGGGAGCGCGCGGGCGTCGCCGACCGGATCGACCTGCGCATCGCCCCCGCGCTGGAGACACTGCGCGCACTCGGTCCCGAGCCGGTCATCGACATCGCGTTCATCGACGCCGACAAGGACAACTACCCGGCGTACTACGAGGAGATCGTGACCCGGCTGCGCCCCGGCGGACTGGTGGTGCTGGACAACGTCTTCCTCGGCGGGCGCGTCCTCGACCCCGCATACCAGGAGGACCGCTACCTGGCGATGCGGCACCTGAACGACCTGATCGCGGCCGACGAGCGAGTGGACGCGGTGATGCTGCCGGTGCGCGACGGGCTGACGATCGCGCGCCGCCGCTGACGCACACGGTGCGGGGAGATGCCGGAAGCCCTGTGTAACCGTCGCTGCGAGCGCCGACGGGGAAGACCGCAAGGAACGGGGACCGGCTGCAGAAGAACCGCATGCGGTGACAGCGCGCCGTCTGCCTGACGCACCGGGCGAGCCGCATGTGAGGTGGCGCTTCGCCAGGTCGGTCGGATCCGGCCGGCGGCCTAGCGGCCCAGCGGGCGGCGGGACAGTGGGGAGGAGTACACCACGCTGGTCGTCACCGAACCGAGCGCGCCGATCTTCCCGGAGACCTCCTCCAGGTGGGACATGGACCGCGCGGTGACCTTGATGACGAAGCAGTCGTCGCCGGTGACGTGGTGCGCCTCCAGGATCTCGGGCGTCGCCGCGACCAGGTCGTGGAAGGGCTTGTAGTTGCCGTTGGGGTAGCGCAGCCGTACGAACGCCAGGATCGGCAGGCCCAGCCGCTCGGGGTCGACCACCGCCGCGTATCCCTGGATCACGCCCGCCTCCTCCAGTCGCCGGACCCGCTCGGTGACGGCGCTCGGCGACATCGACACGGCGCGCGCCAGCTCGGCGTAACTGGCCCGTCCGTCGCGCTGGAGGACCTCGAGGATGCGCCAGTCGGTGGCGTCCGGGGAATACACGGTCATCCCGGATGGATAGCAGGGGAATCCCCGGCCGGGCAAGGGAAAGCCCGGGGATCGTCTCTTCAGGGGCGGGCCCACGAATCGTAGATTTCCCGTCATGATCGACACGACTTCAGCGAACCCCGTCCTGCGCGTCGCCCCCGCCGCTCCCGCCGACGCCGCCGCCTACTTCCGCGCGAGCCTCGCCTTCCACGCCGACGTCTCCGATGTCGCCGCCGCGCTCGCGGCCGGCGGCGACCCCGGATTCGTCGTCGTGGACTCCCGCTCCACCGAGTCCTGGGACCAGGGCCACCTTCCCGGCGCGATCCACCTGCCGACCGCGCTCATCCCCGAGCAGGCCGAACAGCTCCTCGACAAGGACGTGCCGGTGGTGACGTACTGCTGGGGCCCCGGCTGCAACGGCGCCACCCGCGCCGCGCTCGCCCTCACCACACTCGGCTACCGGGTCAAGGAGATGCTCGGCGGCTTCGAGTACTGGGCACGGGAGGGCTTCGCCTACGAGACCTGGCAGGGCCCGGCGCGCCGGGACGCCGATCCGCTGACGGCGCCCGTCGACGGCGACTGCGGCTGCTGAGGCGACGCCCCGGGCGGCGCGGCACCCGGTCGCAGGAACGCACGTGGTATCGGCACCCCGTCCGGGTAGAGTCGGGCAGTGCCCGAGCTGAAGCGGCTGCACGCCAGCCACGCCCCCGCGGTCCTGGCCTTCGAGCTGGCGAACCGCGCGTACTTCGCCGCCTCGGTCCCCGACCGCGGCGACGAGTACTTCGACCGGTTCACCGACCGGTACAACGCCCTGCTGGCCGAGCAGGAGGCCGGTACCTGCGCCTTCTACGTCCTCGTCGGCGAGGACGGCGCGGTACTCGGCCGGTTCAACCTGCTCAACATCGGCAACCGCACCGCGGAACTCGGCTACCGGGTCGCCGAGCACGTCGCCGGCCGCGGCGTGGCCACCGAGACGGTCCGGGAGCTGTGCCGGCTGGCGGCGCAGCGGTACGGACTGCGCACCCTGCGGGCGGCCACCACCCACCGGAACGCCGCGTCCCACAGGGTGCTGACCAAGTCGGGTTTCATCCCGATCGGCCCGGCCGACCCGGCCGACCTCGGCGGCCAGCCGGGCACCTGGTACCAGTGCGACCTGGTGCTCCTGTCGTAACGCGCCGCGACCCGTCCCGCACGACGCAAGTCCCGCCGACCGGCGGGGGTGGTCCGGCCACCTGCTGGAGGTAGAAGGGGCGGCTTTCCTGGAATGTGGTGTCCGAGGGGAAACCTCTCCGCCCGGCGGAGCGGCGTCCCCGATCGGAGAAGGAGGTCGGACGGTGACGGTGCGACTGACGATGCTCTGCGCAACCGCCGCGGACGGCGGCCACGACCGGGTCTTCGGGGACGGCGCCCCCGGCCCGAGTGTGACAGCGGCCCTCGCGCCGTACGCCCTGGCCCTCCGGGGCCCCTCCGCCCGCTGCGCGCGGACCGCCGAGGCCCTCGGGATCGACGCCACGCCCGAGCCCGCCCTGCGCGACCTGGACCACGGTGCCTGGGAAGGCCGCTCACGCGCCGGCATCGCGGCCGAGGACCCGCACGGCCTCTCCGTCTGGCTGACGGATCCCGACGCCGCACCGCACGGGGGCGAGTCGGTCCGCCGGCTGTGCCGGCGGACAGCCGACTGGCTGAGCGCCCTGCCCGCCGGCACGGGGCCCTTGCTCGTGATCGCCGACGAGTCCGTGGTCAGGGCCGCCCTGGTCCACGCCCTGTCCCTGCCCGCCCGCTCGTTCCGGCACCTTGAGGTGCCGTCCGCGGTCACGCTGACGCTGCGCGACGGCCGGTGGAACGTCCGGCTCGGCGCGCCGACGATCCCCCGGCGCGGGCAGCCGGCCGACGGCTCCGGGACCGTCGCGGTGCTGACCATGCCGGCCATCCGCCGGCACCTGTGCCTCTCGGGACGGCCATGACGGGACCGGGCCGGCTCGCGAGCGCGTGACCACGGCGCCCGGCGGCGAAGCGGCCCCGGGCGTGGTACGAATCGGACAGTGGTTCCGTCGAGGCTGGAGCGCACGTGATCCGGGTACTGGTGGTCGACGACGAAGCCCTGATCCGCATGGGTTTCCAGCGCATCCTCGCCGCCGCCGACGGCATCGAGGTGGTCGGGGCGGTGTCCGGCGCCCAGGCCCTGCGGACGGTGCGCGAGCAGCGCCCCGACGTGGTGCTGCTGGACATCCGCATGCCGGACGTGGACGGGCTCACCGTGCTGGGCGACATCCGCCGGCTGCCGGATCCGCCGGTGGTGGCCATGCTGACCACGTTCGACATGGACGAGTACGTGGAGACGGCACTGCGCTCGGGCGCCGCCGGCTTCCTCCTCAAGGACACCGACCCCGAGGCGCTGCCGCTGGCGGTGCAGAGCCTGGCCCGCGGCGGCACCGTGCTCTCGCCCAAGGTCACCCGAACGGTGGTGGACGGCTATCTGAGCGCCGGGCCGCAGGAGCGCCCGCCCAAGGCGCTCGAACGGCTGACCGGCCGGGAGCGCGAGGTCCTCGTCCTCATCGCCGAGGGCCTGTCGAACGCCGACATCGCGACCCGGATGCACCTGAGCACCGGCACGGTCAAGGACCACGTGAGTGCGATCCTCACCAAGCTGGAGGTCAGCGGCAGGGTCCAGGCCGCCCTCTTCGCCCAGCGGGCCGGACTGCTCACGGAGGAGACCGGATGACCCGCCGCCCGCCCCCGCTGCTGACGGACGGCGCGGTCGTGGCCATGGCCCTCCTCGACGTATGGGCCCACTGGGACATCGACGAACCGTTGCGGATGGCCTGCGGCCTGGGCGCCGCCGTCGTGCTGCTGCTGCGCCGGCGGCAGCCGGTGCTCACCTACCTCCTCACCCTCCCGGCCGTCCTGCTGTCCGACGCCGTCGTCGCCTGCCTGGCCGCGCTGTACACGCTCGCCTCGCTCAGCCGCCCCCGGGCGCTGCTGCTCCTGTACGTCCTCGCCTTCGCGGTCAGCGACACGATGTCCCTGCCGGCACCGGAACTCGACACGACCGACACCCGGAAGCTGATCGCCTTCGGCTACAGCGCCGCCACCGCGGCCGCCGCCGTCTTCCTCGGCCAGCTCGTGCGGACCCGGCGCGACCTGTCGCTGAAACTGACCGAGATCTCGGAGGCGCGGGACCACCAGCAGCTGCTCACCGCCCAGGCCGTCCTGGCCAAGGAGCGCGCACAGCTGGCGCGGGAGATGCACGACGTCGTCTCCCACCAGGTCAGCCTGATCGCCGTGCGGGCCGGAGCGCTCCAGGTCGGCGCGCGTGACGCCGACACCAAGGACGCAGCGGCGACGATCCGGCGGCTGAGCGTGCAGACGCTGGACGAGCTGCGGCACATGGTCGGCGTGCTGCGTGCCTCGGGCGGCCATCCGACGGAGCTGACCCCGCAGCCGGCGCTCGCCGACATCCGGCGGCTGGCCGACAACTGCGGCATCGAGACCCGGCTGCGGATGGAGCTGCCCGAGGGGCTTCCGGCGACCGTCCAGCGCGCGATCTACCGCACCGTCCAGGAGGCGCTGACCAACACCCGCAAACACGCCCCCGGCGCCACCGCGAACATCGACCTGCTGCACGCCAACGGTTCGGTCCGCGTCAGGATCACCAACACCGCACCGACCCAGCCGCCCCTCCCGCTGCCCGGTGCGCACCACGGCTTGATCGGTCTGCGCCAGCGCGCCGAACTCCTCGGCGGCACCATGACCTCGGGCCCGACGGAGGACGGCGGCTACGAGGTCTGCGTGGTACTGCCGGCGAACCTCACGGGGTGAGCGGCCCGCGGCCCACGGCCACTGGCCGGCCCGGGGCACCGGCCGACCGCCGCCACCGCCCGACCGTGCGCCACTGCCGGCTGGCCGCGCGCCAGCAGCCGGCCCTTGCCCCGGCCGGCCGGGACCTCGGCCGACCGCGTGCCACCCCGGCCCCCATGCCCCACGTGCTCAGCGCAGCCCGTCGAAGGCGACCTCCAGATGCCGGGGACCGCGCAGCACGGCGTTCTGCCGGTACGGCGGCGGGTCCTCGACCAGGCGCGGATTCTCCAGCCGCCGGGCCAGCTCCGACAGGGCAAGCTGGGTCTCCAGCCGGGCCAGCGGCGCCCCGAAGCAGCTGTGGATGCCGCTGCCGAACCCCAGGTGCTGGATGTCTTCGCGGTCCGGGTCGAACCGCTCGGGGTCCTTGAACCGCTCCGGGTCCCGGTTGCCCGCGGCGAGCACCAGCCAGATCCGCGAGCCCTTGGGGATCGTGACCCCGCGCACCTCGATGTCGGCGATGCACGTGCGCTGCGGCACCAGCTGCACCGGCGGTTCGTACCGCAGCAGCTCCTCCACGATGTTGACCGACAGGGCCGGGTCCGCCCGCAGCCGCTGGAGGACGTCCGGGTGGCGCAGCAGCGTGAGCATGCCGTTGGTGATCAGGTTGACCGTCGTCTCGTGCCCGGCGATCAGCAGCAGCACCGCGGTGCTGAGCACCTCCATCATGGTCATGGAGCCGGCCGGGCCCCGGCTGTCGACCAGGTCGGACAACAGGTCGTCCTGCGGTTCCTTGGCACGCTGCTCGGCCAGTCCGGCCAGGTACATGCCGAGCTGCATCCGGGCTTCCTGCGCTTTCTTCCGGAAGCCGTCGTCCGCGTTCTCCCGCACCTCCGGGTCCAGGCTCGCGACCAGCGGATCGACCCAGGCCCGGAACCGCGGCTCGTCCTCCCGGGGCACCCCGAGCAGCCGGCAGATCACCGTGACCGGGAACGGGTAGGCGAACTGGTCGACCAGGTCGATCCGCTGCGCGTCCCCGAAGCCGTCGATCAGCTGGGTGACGATCTCCCGCATCTCACCCCGCAGGCCGTCGATCCGCCGCGGCCGGTGCGGCGGCCCGAACGCGCTGTTCGCGATGCGCCGCAGCCGGTCGTGCTCGGGCGGGTCGAGGCGCAGGAACGACGGCGGCAGCCCTCCCGTCTCCTCCGCCTGGCCCAGCTCGTCCGCCCCGGCGGCGGTCAGGTTGGCGGCGTCGGAGCTGATCCGCGGATCGTGGAGGAGCGCCTTGATGTCGTAGTAGGAACTGACGAGGAACGGGCCGCCCTCCTCCTCGTGGAGCACCGGTGTCCGGCGGAGTTCCGCGTACAGCGGATAGGGGTTGGCGCGGTTGGCGAAGTCGGTGATCTGGCGCAACATCGAGGCGTGCGGCATGGCGGGTCCTTGGAGCGTGCGGGCCGTGGGCGGCGGTCAGTGGCGGGCGGGGTGGAAGACCAGCTGCTGGTCGGCCGGTGAGTAACCGCTGAGGGTCACCGTGGGGCCGTGGGTCGGCAGGGAGGGGTCCGGGAAGCCGGCCGGGAGCGGCTGCCGGTTCTCGGGACGCCGGTCCATCGTCGTGAACTCCACCGGGAACGGCGCGCCCCGCTCGATCTGCGCCTGGTAGAACTCCAGCCACCGGGTGTTGTCGAAGGACACGGCGGCCACGATCCGGCCCTGGTACCCGTAGACGCCGACGAACCGGCGCTCGGCCAGCGAACCCTGCGTGATCATGATCTCCTCGCCCATGGGCGGCACCCCGACCGACTTGATGTTCACACCGAACATCGAGGACCAGAAGGCGGGCATCCACAGGTGCGGGCGCCGGTCGACGCCGTGGCAGATCATGTTGTGCGCGGCCGTCTCCGCCTGGGCGACGGCGTTGCCCCAGTGCTCCAGCGAGAGGAACTGGTAGCCGAAGAGCGCGTGCGGGGAGCGCGCCACATCGCCGGCCACGAAGACGTCGTCCGTGACGATGCCCCGGAAGTCGAAGGCCCGGCAGCCCGCGTCACACGCGATGCCCCGCGGCCCGGCGCCCAGCCCCGACCCGTCCAGCCACTCGGTGTTCCGCAGCGACCCGAGCGAGACCACGACCACGTCCGCCTCGACGACGCTCTCGTCCGACAGGTGGACGGCCCGCACCCGGCCGGCCGGGTCGCCCTCCAGCGCGGTCACCGTCACATGGGTGCGCAGGTCCACGCCGTTCTCGGTCTGCAGGTCGGCCGCGACCGCGCCGACGACCCCGCCGAGCGCCCCCACCAGCGGCGCCCCCGCCCGTTCCGCCACGGTGACCGGCAGGCCCATCTCCCGGCACGCCGAGGCCACCTCCGAACCGGCGAACCCGGCGCCGATGACGAACACCCGGCGCGGCCCCGCCTTCAGCCGCCGGTACAGGTCGGCCGCGTCGTCCCGCGTGCGCAGCAGGCAGACGCCGTCGAGCCGGGCCTCCTCCTCCTTCGGCCACGGCCGGGCGCGCACACCGGTGGCGATGAGCAGCCGGTCGTACTCCACCTCGTCCCCGTCGGCCAGCCGGACCCGTTTGGCCGTCAGGTCCAGGCCGGTGGCGGCGACGCCGAGGCGCCACTTGGCGTCGATCTCCCGGCGGTGGGGCAGCTCGGTGTGGTGCGGGGAGGCCATGCCCAGCAGCACGGACTTGGACAGCGGCGGCCGGTCGTACGGTTCGTACGGCTCGTCCCCGATCAGGGTCAGCTCACCGGCGAAGCCCTCGGCACGCAGCGTCTCGGCGGCCCGCCGGCCGGCCAGTGAGGCGCCTACGATCACGATCCGGCCCTCGCGCCTGAGCCACTCCACGTAGTCAGCGGTCATCGGACGCCTCCCGGACCCCGGCCGCGCGGTCCACGGCGTCGGCGGTGATCGCCTGCACCGGGCAGGCGGCCACGGCCCGCGCCACCCGCTCGCGCTGGTCGTCGTCCGCGCGCGGGTTGTAGATCAGCGACTCATCGCCGTGCAGGGCGAAGACGTCCGGCGCGAGGAACGCGCACTGCGCGTACCCCTGACACTTGTTGAGATCGACGACGAGCCTCATCGACGCTCCGCCCTTTCCGCTGGCAGGTCCGGTCGCCGCACGCGGTGTGCGCGGACGGTCCCGGTCATCGGTCGTCCCCCCGCCCGCCAGCATGCGAGCCGGGGCGGGGTGCCCGCGCGCCGGGCACGCCGATCGAGTGAGGGGCCGGCGGCCTACGCCTCGTCCGGCCGGGGCCGGGGACGCCGGCTCGCCACGAGGATGTGCACGCTCAGCAGCAGCGACCAGGCGGGGAAGGCCAGCTCGACCCAGGGCACGTTCGACGAGAAGAGCAGCAGTGCCAGGGCGACGAGGAAGCCCAGTGCCGTGAGCCAGCGCGGCAGGACCCCGAGGCGGTGGCCGATGACCGACATGGACGACACGAAGACGGCCGCCATCCGCATGGCGTACCCCGTCATCAGCGTGTACGCGAAGTGGCGGCCGAAGTCCCAGGCGGCCGGCAGCGGCGGCAGGCCGGCCGGGTGGGCCACCACGAGCACGGCGTCCGCAGCCGCGGCGGCGGCCAGCATCGTCGCGGTGAAGACCAGCCCGCTGCCGAGGAGGACGGTGGCGACGAACTTGTCCTCGACCGCGCCGACGTGCGTGCGGACCGCGCCGATGAACCACAGGAAGAAGATCCCGGCGAACGGCACCAGCGCGAGGGCGGCGCGCAGCGCGCCGCGCCGCCCGGCGTCCGTGAACGCCGGCGCGGTGCCCGTGCCGGCCCCTTCCGGGAGCCCCAGCCTGACCAGCACCATCGCCGCCGCCAGGAGCAGCGCGAAGACCACCCCGGCCAGCCCGGCGGCGCGTGGTGTCCGAAGTGCCTGCCGACTCGGCCTCTGCTCCTGCATGCCCGGCCCGCCTTCCGCATCGGTCCCCGGCACCAGCTAGCCGCCCGAGCCCCGTCCGCGCCACCGGGTGTCGGCCGTACGGCCGAGGGGCCCGGGGCCGTACGGCCGAGGGCGCCCGCCCGCGCTCTTCGCGCCGCCCTCCGCAAGGGCGCCCTCGCTTCCGTCACCCGGGCGGGGCGCCGTGGCGTCCCCGGCGCCGGGCCGTCAGAGCCGGGCCAGCTCGTCCACCAGGTCGTCCAGGCCCAGGGAGCCCTGCGACAGCGCCGCCATGTGCCAGGCCTTCAGGTCGAACGCGTCGCCGTGCCGCTCGCGCGCCTTCTCACGGCCGAGCAGCCACGCCCGCTCGCCGAGCTTGTAGCCGATCGCCTGGCCCGGGATCGTCAGGTACCGGGTCAGCTCGCTCTCCACGTAGTCCGCCGGCCGGCTGCTGTGCGCGCCGAAGAACTCCTCGGCCAGCTCCGGCGTCCACCGCTCACCGGGGTGGAACGGCGCATCCGCCGGGATCTCCAGCTCCAGGTGCATGCCGATGTCCACGATCACCCGGGCCGCCCGCATCATCTGCGCGTCCAGGTAGCCGAGCCGCTCCTCGGGATCCGTGAGGTAGCCCAGCTCGTCCATCAGCCGTTCCGCGTACAGCGCCCAGCCCTCCGCGTTGGCGCTGACCCCGCCGATCGTCGCCTGGTAGCGGGAGAGGTTCTCCGCCACGTGCGCCCACTGCGCGAGCTGGAGGTGATGCCCGGGCACGCCCTCGTGGTACCAGGTCGAGACGAGGTCGTAGACCGGGAACCGGGTCAGGCCCATGGTCGGCAGCCAGGTGCGGCCGGGCCGGGAGAAGTCCTCCGACGGCGGCGTGTAGTAGGGCGCCGCCGCGCCGCCGGGCGGGGCGATGCAGGACTCCACCCTGCGAACCCGCTCGGCGAGTTCGAAGTGCGTGCCGTCCAGCTCCTCGATCGCCTTGTCCATCAGGCCCTGGAGCCACTCCCGGACCTCGTCCACGCCCTCGATGTGCCGGCCGTGCTCGTCCAGGTGCGCGAGCGCCACCCACGGCGTCTCCGCGCCGGGCAGGATCTTCTCCGCCTCCTTGCGCATCTCGCCGAGTATGCGGTGGAACTCCGCCCAACCGTACGCGTACGCCTCGTCCAGGTCCAGGTCCGTGCCGTTGAAGTAGCGGGCCCAGCGCGCGTACCGGTCCCGGCCGACCACGTTCGGGGCGCCCTCGGTCGCCGGCGCGTACACGTCCCGCAGCCAGTCCCGCAGCTCCACCAGGGCGCCGGTCGCCGCACGCGCCGCCTCGTCCAGCTCCGCGCGCAGCGCCTCGGGGCCCGCGGCGGCGAAGTCCTCGTACCAGCCGCGGCCCTTGCCGTCCGTGTCCGTCCACTCGGTGAGCTGGTCGATGTGGGTCGCGGTAGGCCGGGGCGCCGCGAACAGCTTGCGTTCCAGGCCGAGTTCGAGGGAAGCCCGGTAGCCGGCGAGGGCGGCGGGCACCGCGCGCAGCCGCTGCGCGATCGCCGCCCAGTCCTCCTCGGTGTCGGCCGGGGTGACCGTGAAGATCTCCCGGACCGCGTGGGCGGGCGTGTCCAGGTTGCCGATCCGGCGCAGATGCTCCTCGGCGTCGTGAACGGCGAGTTCGGCGGTCAGCCGCTCCCGCAGCAGCCGGGCGCAGCGCCGCTCCACGTCACTGTCCGCACCGGGCCGCCGCTCGGCCTCGTCCAGCTTCGCGAGCGTGGTCCGCGCCAGCTCCGCCAGGGCCTCCTGACCGGCCGGCGAGTAGTCGGGCAGCCTGCTCGAACTCTCCTTCACACCGAGGTACGTACCGGTGACCGGGTCGAGGGCGATGAGGTCGTCGACGTAGGCGTCGGCGACCTGACGGGGAAGCGGGCTCTGGGTCTCAGACATGCGGCCCATCCTCGTACGACGACGATCTCCGCGTCACCCGGGAATGCGGGGATTCAGCTCTGGGCGTGGCCGGGCGGCAGCAGCGGTCCGCACTCCCACTGCTGGAAGATCAGCCGGGTCTCCACCCGGGCCACCTCGCGCCGCGCCGTGAACTCGTCCAGCACCAGCCGCTGGAGATCGGCCATGTCCGCGACCGCCACATGCACGAGGTAGTCGTCCGGCCCGGTCAGATGGAACACCGACCGCGCCTCCGGCAGCGCCCGGATCCGTTCGACGAACGGTCCCACCAGCTCCCGCCGGTGCGGCCGTACCTGCACCGACAGCAGCGCCTGGAGCCCGCGCCCGAGCTTGGCCGGATCGAGCCGCAGCCGGTGGCCGAGGATCACGCCCGAGCGGCGCAGCCGGGTCACCCGGTCCAGACAGGTCGACGGCGCCACGCCCACCTGCGCGGCGAGGTCGCGGTAGGTGGTCCGGGCGTCGTTCTGCAACAGCCGCAGCAGGTGCAGATCGACCGGATCCAGTACGACGGATTCGGCCATGGGCCGAACGTAGCACGGTGTTCCGCTCCGGTGAACCGTTCGATGTTCACCCTTCCGCCCATGGACACAGCGAGCACCGGTGCCTACGACGACGTACGCACCGCAACGAGAGCCCTGGCCACCGAGGCCGTGCACGCCGGCCGCGACGACCTCGCCCGCCAGGGCCTGCACGCCCCCCCGATCGACCTGTCCACCACCTACCCCTCCTACGACAGCCGCGCCGAGGCCGCCCGCATCGACGCCTTCGCCACCGACGGCGCCGACCCGGTCGGGCCGCCCGTCTACGGCCGCCTCGGCAACCCGACCGTCGCCCGCTTCGAGACCGCCCTCGCCCGCCTGGAGGGCACCGAGTCCGCGGTCGCCTTCGCCAGCGGCATGGCGGCTCTCAGCGCGGTCCTCCTCGCCCGGTCCGCCATGGGCCTGCGCCATGTCGTCGCGGTACGGCCCCTGTACGGATGCAGTGACCATCTGTTGACCGCCGGACTGCTGGGCACGGAGGTCACCTGGACCGACCCGGCCGGCATCGCGGAAGCGCTGCGCCCGGACACCGGCCTGGTGATGGTCGAGTCCCCGGCCAACCCGACCCTCGCCGAGCTGGACCTGCGGGCCCTCGCGCACGCCTGCGGCTCCGTGCCGCTGCTCGCCGACAACACCTTCGCCACGCCCGTGCTCCAGCGCCCGGCCGAGCAGGGCGCCCGGCTGGTGCTGCACAGCGCCACCAAGTACCTCGGCGGGCACGGCGATGTGCTGGCCGGTGTGGTCGCCTGCGACGAGGAGTTCGCGGGCCGGCTGCGGCAGATACGTTTCGCCACCGGGGGAGTCCTCCATCCGCTCGCCGGCTACCTGCTGCTGCGGGGGCTGTCCACGCTTCCCGTGCGGGTGCGGGCCGCGTCCGCGAACGCCGCCGAGCTGGTCCGCCGGCTCGCCGCCGACCCGCGCGTGGCCCGGGTCCGCTATCCGCGGCTCGGCGGCGCGATGATCGCCTTCGAGGTGCACGGCGATCCGCACGAGGTGATCTCCCGGGTCCGGCTCGTCACCCCCGCGGTGAGCCTGGGCAGCGTCGACACGCTCATCCAGCACCCCGCGTCCATCAGCCACCGCATCGTGGACGCCGACGACCGGCGCGGGGCCGGGGTGAGCGACCGGCTGCTGCGGCTGTCCGTCGGCCTGGAGGACGTCGACGACCTCTGGGCCGACCTCGACCAGGCACTGGGCGCTCCGCGTGAACGGCGGGTCACGGCACTGCAGGAGGCGGTGCGCTGAGACGGACGGTCCGGGCCTGCGGGGCGGTGCCGCTGTGCGTGGGCGGTGCCGCTCTGTGGGAACGGGGGTTAGGGCCTGCGGGAGGCGGTGTGCTGACGCGGACGGTTCGGGCCTGCGGGGCGGTGTCGCTGTGCGTGGGCGGTGCCGCTCTGTGGGAACGGCGCTCCGGGAGGCGGTGTGCTGAGGCGGGCGGTCAGGCTCTGCCAGCGGTGCCGCTCTGCGGGAGCGGCGGGTTAGGGCCTGCGGGAGGCGGTGTGCTGACGCGGGCGGTCCGGGCCTGCGGGGCGGTGCCGCTGTGCATGGGCGGTGCCGCTCTACGGGAGCGGCGCTCCGGGAGGCGGTGTGCTGAGGCGGGCGGTCCGGGCCTGCGGGGTGGTCAGGCTCTGTGAGCGGTGCCGGTCTGCGCGGAGGTCCTGCTCGGCGGGGCGGTCCAGCTCTGCCGGGCGGTGCCGCTCGGTGGGGGTAGGGATTCGGCACCGCCGGCCCCAGTCGTTGCGGCTGGGCGGCGGTGCCGTGCGGCTCAGCCGAGCCGGGGCGGCTGGGGGCCGGGCGCGGTGGCGACCGGTGTGGGGTCCAGCCGGGCCGTGATCACCAGCGTGCCCTCCTCGACCTGGTAGTCCAGCGGCAGCCCGAGTCCGCGCATCGCGGCCACCATGCCGGTGTTGGACGCCTTGGTCACCGCGTACACGCTCGCGCAGCCGGCCTCCGCCGCCATCGCCACCAGCCGGCCGAGCAGCTCGCCGCCGACGCCGCGCTGCTGCCACTCGTCCTCGACCAGCAGCGCCACCTCGGTCTCGTCGCCGTCCCACAGCAGATGCCCGAGGCCGACGATGTGCCCGGAGGTGGTCTGGGCGGCCAGGGTGCGGCCGAAGCGGGGGCTGAGCAGGTGGTTCAGATAGCGGTCGGTGTCGCCGACCGGGCCGTGGTAGCGCTGGGCGAGGGTGTGCGGTGAGCACCGGTCGTGCATCGCCCGGGCCGCGGCCAGGTCCCCGGTGTCGACCCGGCGCACGGTGATGTCGTTGCCCTCGGGGAGGGTCAGCACGTCCTCACCGTCGGGGATGCGCGGTCCGAGCCGGCCGTCCAGCTCCACCAGCGCCCGCGCGCGGGCGAACTCGGTGGGGGTGAACGGCAGGTACGGCCGCTCCACGGTGAGCACACCGCCCTCGGGTGCCGGCAGCCGCATCACGGTGTCCTCCAGGACCCCCTCGACCGGCACCGGCTGCGGTCCGCGGCCGCCGCCGGCCGGCCTGCCGGGCAGCGACCGGATCGTGCAGCGGCCCAGCAGCTGGCGCAGCGCCAGCGGTAGTTCGGCGGCGTCCAGGGCGGTGCGGGCGGCCAGGCCGAGCACCCGGGTGGGCACGTCGACCAGGTCGTGGGCGTCGGCCCGCTCGATCCAGGTGGCCGTACCCCCGGCCAGCGCGACGGCCCGGGTGATCTCGGCCGCCGCGAGCGCGCCCGGCGCCCGCAACAGGAAGTCGTCCACCGTGCCGTCGGCCAGCGGGTGCGTCTGCAGGCTCAGGATGTCCACCCGGTGCTCGGCGAGCGCCGTGCACAGGGCGGCCAGCGAGCCCGGCTCGTCCTTCACCGTCGTCCGCATCCGCCACAGCGTGCCGCCGATGTCGTAGGCGGCGGGCTGTGCGGAGGGCCCGGCAGGCCGCGTCCCGGCGGCCGGCCGGGCACCGGTATCGCTGGCCGGCGGCGCGTGTCCGTGGCGGCGTGACCACCACACGTGGAACACCGCCGTCGCGGCCAGCACGATCGCCGAGATCACCAGCAGGGCCGGGCCGTCGGGCCCGTGTCCGATCAGGTTCGCCACCGCGTCCGCGACGGCCACGGCCGTGAAGAGCGCGGCGAGTTCGACGACGTCGCGCCGCCAGTGGTGCACGGGCCGCCCGTGCTTGGCCCGGGTCACGTCAGGCATGTCTGGAGTCATGCAGCCACTGTGGACGAAGGGTGTTGCGTGATCACGAACTGATTGTGACCGATGGGTAAAGCATGCTCCGTCCCTTTTTTTGCATTTTCTACGACCGCCTGCCCGACCGCTTCCCGGCGATGCCCTTACTGGCCGACCCGGCCCGGCTGGAGCGCCTGGGTGAACAGCACGGTGCCGTCCTGCTCCCGCAGCCGTACCGTCAGCTCGCCGCTGTCCCCGTCGATGTCGACCTCGCCGAAGAACTGGTAGCCGCCCGCGGGTGAGACGTTCGACGCGGTCGGCGCCTTCACGAACACCCGCTCCGGTCCGAAGGTGCCGTCCAGCGCGCCGGCCGGGAAGGCGCCGGCGTTCAGCGGCCCGGAGACGAACTCCCAGAACGGCTCGAAGTCGGTGAACGCGGCCCGGGAGGGGTGGTAGTGCTGCGCGGAGGTGTGGTGCACGTCCGCCGTCAGCCACAGCGTGCCGGTGATCCGCCGGTGCTTCACGAACCGCAGCAGCTCGGCGAGCTGCAGCTCACGGCCGAGCGGGGCACCCGGGTCGCCCTGGGCCACCGCCTCGAAGTTCGGCCGGTTCTCCGTCGCATCGGGCACGACGAGACCGAGCGGCATGTCGGCGGCGATCACCTTCCACACCGCACGCGACCGGGCCAGCTCCCGCTTGAGCCACTCCAGCTGCTCCCGGCCGAGGATGCCCTGCGGGTCGACCGTCTGGTCGTCCGGCGAGTTGGCGTTGCGGTACGTACGCATGTCCAGCACGAACACGTCCAGCAGCGGGCCCTGGTGCAGCACCCGGTAGACGCGGCCCTCCTGCGCTCCTGGGCGCAGCGTGGAGACGGGGAAGTACTCGCCGAACGCCCGCCGGGCGCGCGCGGCGAGCACGTCGATGCTCTTCTCGGTGTACCGGGTGTCGGTGGAGGCGATCACCTCGCCCGGGTACCAGTTGTTGCGCACCTCGTGGTCGTCCCACTGGACGACCGAGGGCACGCGGGCGTTGAACCGCCTGAGGTTCTCGTCGAGCAGGTTGTACCGGAAGTTGCCCCGGTACTCGGCGAGGGTCTCGGCGACCTTCGCCTTCTCCTCGGTGGTGACGTTCCGCCAGGTGCCGCCGCCGGGCAGCGCCTGGGTGGCCGAAATGGGGCCGTCGGCGTAGACGTTGTCGCCGCTGCACAGGAAGAAGTCCGGGTCCAGCTTCGCCATCGCGTCGTAGATCCGGTAGCCGCCGAGGTCGGGGTTGATGCCCCAGCCCTGGCCGGCCAGATCGCCCGACCACAGGAACCGCACGCCGTCCCGGCGCCGCCGGGACACGGTGCGGAAGGTGCCGGTCACGGGCTCGCCGGTGCGGCGCGGGTCGTCCGGGTCGGCGAGCAGCACCCGGTAGTGGATCTGCTCGCCGGGGGGCAGGCCGTGCAGCCGGGTGGTGCCGGTGAAGTCCGTGCCGGGGCCCAGCAGCGGTCCGTGCCACCGGCGCGGGTTGCGGAAGGCCTCGGTGGCCGAGGTCTCCACGATCATCCGGGCCGGCCGGTCCGCGCGCACCCAGACCAGTCCGGAGTCGGCGGTCACGTCACCGGTCTGCACGCCCCAGTGCGCCCCGGGGCGTCCGGAGCGGGCGAACGCCGGGGCCGCGCCGAGGCCCACGGGCAGGGTCAGGGCCGCCGACGCGGCGAGGGAGCCGCGCAGAACGCTGCGGCGGCCCGGGAACGGACGGTGGGACATGGCTGCGCCTCCAGGGACGTGATCCGGCCAGTGTGCACAGCCACACCTACGGGGCCCCCGCGGCGCGCACGCGAACCGGAGGTGAACTCGGGCCGGACGGGAGGCGGTCGGTGGCGCTCAGCGGCTGCCGTCCAGGATGACCCGCGCGACCAGAGCCGGGTCGTCGTTCATCGGGCAGTGACCGCAGCCGGGCAGCCGCACCAGCCGGGCGTGCGGGATGAGCCGCTTGGCGCGGACGCCCTGGCGGCGCACGAGGATCCGGTCCCGGCTGCCCCAGGCCACCGTGACCGGCAGGCCCGACAGCTCGTCGGTGAACCGTACGGCGGAGCCTGCCCGCAGGGTCGCCTCGAAACCGGTGGCCCCGACGAGCGCGAGCGTCTCGGCGACCACCGCCTCCGGCGAACGGCGCCCGGGGCGGGCGTAGATGGTGCTGGTCAGCGCGGTTCGGCCGGCCGCCGTACGGGCCAGCCGCTCCACCAGCGGCAGGGGCAGCCGCCGGGCGATGCCGCGCATCGCGAGCAGCACCGTGAACGCGTACCGCCGCTCGGCCTCGGTCCAGAAACCCGCGGGGGAGAGGGCGGTGACGGACCGTACGAGCTTCTCTCGGCCCAGCTCCAGCGCGAGCAGACCGCCCAGCGAGTTGCCGGCGACGTGCGGGCGGTCCAGCTCCAGCGCCTCGAACAGGGCGCCCAGCACGGAGTTCGTCGTCGGCAGGTCGTACGCCAGGCCCGCCGGCAGCCCCGGGGACGCGCCGAACCCGGGCAGGTCGACGGCGATCACCTCGCGCTCGGTGGCCAGGATGTCCACGACCGGGTCCCAGGCCTGCCGGTGATGGCCGATGCCGTGCAGCAGGACCAGCGGTTCACCGCGGCCCACGCGCGCGTAGGACACGGTCACCTCGCCCGGGCCGTGCGGTGCGGGGACCTTGAAGGAGACGGTGGCGGACATGGGGGTGCTCCTCGTCTGGGCTGCTGACGGACGCCGTAGACAGCTTGTCAGCAATTGCTACCGGCCGGTAGCCCCCGGATGCCGCACACCGCGTACGTCCCTCAACGCGCCCGGCGCACCTCGATGTTGAAGTCGGCGTGCCCGAAACCGCGGAACAGGGTCAGCCACAGCGGCAGATACATCTCCACCGCGCGTGCCGACCGGATGCCGCCCAGGTCCAGCACCCGCCCGGCCGGCCAGCCGAACTCCGCGAGCAGACCCGTCACCCGCTCCTTGGCCCGGGCGTCCGCCCCGCACACGAACACATGGTGCTCGCCCGGCACCCGCCCCGGGTCCACCATCACCTGGCAGTTGACGGTGTTCAGCGTCTTCACCACGCGCGTGTGCGGGAACGCCCGCTGGATCCGCTCGGCCACGCTGTCCGACTCCACCGGGTCCAGCCGCGGCTGCCCGTCGTCGAACGCCAGCGGATTGGAGACGTCCACCAGCACCTTGCCGTCCAGATGCTCCGCACCCGCCGCCCGCAGCGCGTCCAGCGCCACCCGGCCGCCCACCGCGTTGACGACCACCTCGCCCGCCGCCGCCGCGTCCGCGAACGTCCCCGCGTGGGCCCGGCCGGCCGCGGCCGTCGCCCACTCCACCGCCACCGGGTTGTCCCGGGTGCGGGAACCGAGGGTCACCTCGTGCCCCAGCTCCAGCAGCCGGCCGGCCAGGGTACGGCCCACCTCGCCCGTGCCCAGCACCGCGTACCGCATGGCCCACCTCACGGTCACCGGCCGCCGCCCGCCGGCGGTCCGCCGTCATTGTGATCCGGACCGCTCCCGGAGCCGGGTATTCCGGGTGGACAGCGGCAGGCGTGTCGGCTGGGATGGACCCGTGACCGCCGACCTCGCCACCGACGTCTTCGAAGAGCACCGGCCCCTGCTCATGGGAGTCGCCTACCGCATGCTCGGCCGGGTCGCCGACGCCGAGGACGTGGTCCAGGAAGCCTGGCTGCGCTGGTACCAGGCCGACCGCACGGAGGTCCGCGAACCGCGCGCCTACCTCGTGCGCATCACCACCCGGCTGGCCATCGACCGGCTGCGCCAGGTGCAGTCGCGCGGCGAGGCGTACGTCGGGCCGTGGCTGCCGGAGCCGTATCTCACCGAGTTCGCCGACACCGCCCCGGACTCCGCGGACCACGCCGTACTCGCCGACACGGTCTCGCTGGCCGTCCTGGTCGTCCTGGAGTCGCTCTCCCCCCTGGAGCGCGCCGTGTTCGTGCTCCGCGAGGCGTTCGGCTACCCCTTCGCCGAGATCGCCACGCTGCTCGACCGGGCCGAGCCGGCGGTACGGCAGCTCGCCGGCCGGGCCCGCCGGCACGTGGCCGAACGGCGCCCCCGGTACGAGGTCGACCCCAGCCGGCGCCGGGATCTGACCGAGCGTTTCCTCGCCGCCGCGGCCGGGGGCGACCTGGAGGGCCTGCTGTCCCTGCTCGCTCCGGACGTCCGGCTGGTCGGCGACAGCGGCGGCAAGGCCAAGGCGCCGCTGCGGGTCCTGCACACCGCCGACAAGGTCGGCCGCTTCCTCGTCGCCGTCGCCCGCTCCGGCCCGGCGGACCTGTCCTTCCGCCCCGTGGAGGTCAACGGCGGCCCCGCGCTGCTGATCCTGTCCGGCGACAAGCCCGACAGCCTGTTCCAGGTCGACATCGCCGACGGCCGGATCACCGCCGTCTACATCGTCCGCAACCCCGACAAGCTCCGGCACCTCGACGGCCGCTGAACCCACCGTCCCGCCCGCAGAGCCCCCGTCGTACGACGGGGGCTTTGCCGCGATGTCACACGGCGTGCCGCGTACGAACGCCTCATGAACGCTCCGCGGCAGCCCGTCCGCGCGTTCCGTGTCGCACCGAGGATTGGTCTTGACCAAGGGTGACGGTCGCCCTATCGTCGCAGAGAAGTGCAACAACCTTTAATAAACAAGGGCGCCAAAAACCGCCGGACCACGGCTCATGCGGAGGACAGGGTGGGGACCACGCAGCTGGAATCGGTACCGGAACCGAAGTACTGGCATCTCAAGACCGTGCTCACCGAGGCACTCGACTCCGAGTTCTCGGTCGGCGAGATCCTGCCGAACGAACGTGACCTCGCCGCCCGCTTCGGCGTGGCCCGGGCCACGCTCCGCCAGGCCCTCGAACAGCTGGAGCTGGAAGGCCGCCTGCAGCGCCGCCGCGGCGTCGGCACCACCGTCGCGCCGCCGCGCGTGGGCGTGGCCGTCGGCACCGAACAGCACGCCTGGCCCGGCGCCGCCGGAGACGCCTGGCAGCCCGTCGACAGCGACCTGGCGACGCCGCCCGCCGCCGTCGCCGCCGCACTGGAGACCGGCACGGACGAGCCCGTCCACACCGTCCGCCGCACCCGCATGTCCCACGGTCAGCAGGTCGCCACCGAGCTGCTCTACATCCCGGCGGCCTCGGTGCCCGGCCTCACCGCGATCGACGCCCCGTCCGGCGCGGCACGCGCGCGTGCGGTGCTGCGCGAGCTGCAGCACCTGCCGCTGGAGGGCGAGGAGCGCGCCGTCGAGCTGGGCTCCGCACGCGCGGACGACGCCAAGGAACTCGACCGCCTCCCCGGCTCGCCCGTCCTCGTCGTCACCACCCGCTTCCTCGCCCAGGGGCGCACCGCCGCACTGTCGGTGGCCACCTACCGCGCGGACACCTGCCGGCTGACCTTCGGCGAATCGGCGGGCGTGGAGATACACCACGACCCGGGGCGGCGGGCTTCCTGAGCCCTGAGGCAGCCCGCACACCGGGCTCCGCACGACTCCGGACGCGGCCAACCCCCCAGGGGCGCGGGGGCGCATCGAACGTGCGGCTCCGCCGCGCGGGCGCGACCGGCCACGACGCCGCCGCGGCGCTACGACGACCCGCGCCTCGTCGCACAGCTCAGCGCCGGGTAACCGTTCCCTCCACGGCGAACAACTGCTCCTCCACATGGTCCAGAGCCAAGCGCAGCGCCCCCGTGGCGACGGCCGCCTCACCCAGTAAGGACAACGCCACCCGAGGCGGCCGCAGGCAGTAGCGGGCGAGTTCCCGCCGCAGCGGTTCCAGGACGCCGTCCAGACCCGCCGCCCAGCCCCCGATCACGACCAGCTCCGGATCGAGCGCCAGCACCAGCGCGGCGACATCGTGCACCAGCCGCTGGATGAACCGTTCCACGGCCGCCCGGGCCTGCTGGTCGCCCTTCCGGGCCAGCGCGAACACCTCGGCCACCGCCTGCTCGTCCAGCGGGTGCAGCGGCTCGTCGGTGGTGGACAGCAGCGCCTCCGGCGTCGCCTCCCGGCCCAGCAGATGCAGCGCGCCGATCTCCCCGGCCGCCCCGCCGTAGCCCCGGTGCAGCCGCCCGCCGATCAGCGAGCCGGCCCCGGGGCTCAGCCCGGCCAGGACGAACACCACGTCGTCCGTCTCGGTCGCCGCGCCCTTCCAGTGCTCGGCGACGGCCGCCGCGTTGGCGTCGTTCTCCACCAGGACCGGGCAGCGGAAGGAACGGCTCAGCCGCTCCGCGAGCCGCAGCCCCGTCCACTGCGGCAGGGCCGTGCTCAGCCGCACCGTGCCGTCCGCCTCCACGATGCCCGGTGTGCCCACGCCCACCGCCCGCAGCGAGCCGCGCGCCACCCCGGCCCGGCGCAGCAGTTCGGCGACCGCGCCGCGCAGCCGGTCCAGCCGCTCGTCCGCCGGGGCCGTCTCGTCGACCTCCTTGGCCTGGGCGCCCAGCACCCGTCCGTCCAGGTCGGACAGGAGCGCGGCGACCCGGTGCGGCCCGACCTCCAGGCCCAGCAGATGCCCCGCCTCGGCCCGGAACCGGAACCGCCGGGCGGGCCGCCCCTGGCGTCGGGCGCCGCCGTCGTCGGCCGCCGCCTCCACCACGAGGCCGCCCTCGATGAGCCCCTCCACCACGCCCTCCACGGTCGGCCGGGACAGCCCGGTGACGCGGGTGATCTCGGTGAGTGTCGCGCAGCCCGTGGCACGCAGCGCGTGCAGCACCACCGCGGAATTGATCCTTCGCAGCAGCGAGGGATCGCCGCCGGTCAGCTGCCCCACCGTCCGTCCCTCCCAGCTCGCGGGCGTGTTGGCCGGATGGTACTCGGCCCGTCGCACCCCGGCGAACGCCGGGCCCCGCCCGCGGCCGGAGCCCTCGCTCAGCCCGGCTCCACGAAGCCCGACTCGTAGGCCGCGATCACCGCCTGGGTGCGGTCGCGCGCGCCGAGCTTGGCCAGGACGGCGCTCACATGCGACTTCACCGTCTCCGCGCCCACCACCAGCCGGGCGGCGATCTCGGCGTTCGACAGCCCCCGGCTCATCAGCCGCAGCACCTCCGCCTCCCGCTCGGTCAGCCGGGCCCGCTCCAGCACCGCCCGCGCCGGGCGGTCGCCGTCGCCGTACCGGGCGGCGAGCCGTCGTACCGAGGCCGGGAACAGCAGTGACTCGCCCTCCGCGACCAGCCGCACCGCGTGCACGATCTCGGCCGGGCGGGCCCGCTTCAGCAGGAAACCGTCGGCGCCCGCGCGCAGCGCCTCGTACACGTGCTCGTCGTCCTCGAAGGTCGTCACCACGAGGATCTTCGGCGGCTCCGGCACCGTGCGCAGCACCGCGCGCGTGGCCTCGATGCCGTCCATCAGCGGCATCCGCACGTCCATGGCGACCACGTCGGGCCGCAGTTGCCGCACCAGCGGGATGACCGCCGCACCGTCGGCGGCCTCGCCCACCACCTCGATGCCGGGCTGCGCCTCCAGCACGGCTCGCAGACCGGCGCGCACCAGGGGTTCGTCGTCGACGAGGAGTACGGTGACCGGCATCCCGCCAGCGTAGATCAGCCGGCGGGCAGCTCCGCGCGCACCTGCCAGTCGCCCTCGTCCGGGCCGGTCCTCGCGGTGCCGCCGAGCAGCGCGGCCCGCTCCCGTATGCCGCGCAGGCCGTTGCCCCGCCCGGGGCCGGGTATCGCCCCCGGCAGCGGATTGCGGACCTCCAGGGTGAGCGTCCCGCCGGTGACCGCGACCCGGACCCGGACCGGGACGGCCCCCGCGTGCCGCAGCACATTGGTGAGCGCCTCCTGCAGGATCCGGTAGCCCTCACGGGACACCGGGCCCGGTACGGCCTCGACCGCGCCCGTCACCTCGGCGTCGATCTTGGCGCCGGAGGCCCGCGCCGACTCCAGCAGCCGGCCGGCGTCGGCCAGTGTGGGCCGGGCGCTCACCGGCCGTTCGGTCTCCCGCAGCACGCCCAGCACCCGCTCCAGGTCCTCCAGCGCGGCCCGGCCGGTCTCCTCGACGGCGGCCAGCGCCCGGTCGGTGAACTCCGGATCGCCGGCCGCGCGCGCGGCACCGGCCTGCACCACCGCCACCGTCAGCGCGTGCCCGATGGAGTCGTGCAACTCCCGCGCGATCCGGGTGCGTTCCAGCAACTGCTCGGTGCGCTCCTCCAGCGCGGCCAGCCGCTCGGCCGCCGACGGCCCGAGGAGGCGGCGCGCGGCGGCGGTGAGCAGCTCTCCGAGCCCGACCACCGCCCCGTACAGGGCGAGCAGCGGCAGCGGCGCCAGCAGCGCCCAGGCGGGGTGCGGCGGCAGCCGGTCCAGCAGCGGGACCCCGGCCGGCGCCGCGTCCCACGCGCACCGCGCCAGCTCGACGCTGGTGACGGGCAGCCACACCGAGGCGAACACGGCCGCCGCGCCGAGCACCATGCGCAACTCCAGCCACAGCACCGTACGCAGCCGGTCCCGCCAGGTCGCAGCCGACGCCTCGGAGATGCCCGGCTCCGGCTCGCCGGGCGTGAGCAGCAGCCGCGCCTGCACCCCCTCGCCCCGCCGTGTCGCGGGCACCAGTCCGAGCGGGACGAGCAGCAGCGCGGGCACCCACGGGGTCGAGGGGTCGACGAAGAGCCAGACGCTGACCAGCAGCATGGGCACCCACAGATGCAGCAGACGTGTGTACGTCGCCCCGCTCAGCAGCGGGCGCAGGAAGCGGGCCATGCGCTCATCGTCGCAGGCGGCACCGGCAACGGACCTCCCCCGCACGGGGGAGGCGGTCCCCACCGGCGGGGGATCAGCCAACTCCGCCGTACGGCCAGGCCGTTGCCATGACCAGCATCGACGTACGAGACCTCACCAAGGAGTACGGCGGCCGGCGGGCCGTGGACCGGCTCACCTTCCGCGTGCACCCCGGCCGGGTCACCGGCTTCCTCGGCCCCAACGGCGCCGGCAAGTCCACCACCTTCCGCCTCGTCCTCGGCCTCGACCGGCCCACCGCCGGCACCGCCACCGTCGGCGGCCACGCCTACACCGGGCTCCGCGACCCCCTGCGCCGGGTGGGCGCCCTGCTCGACGCCCGCGCCGCGCACGGCTCCCGCACCGCCCGGGACCACCTGCTCGCCCTCGCCGCGAGCAACCGCATCCCGGCCCGCCGGGTCGACGCCGTCCTGGCGGAGACCGGCCTCGCCGCCGTGGCCCGGCGCCGGGTACGGACGTACTCCCTCGGCATGCGCCAGCGTCTCGGCCTCGCCGCCGCCCTGCTCGGCGACCCCGAGGTCGTCCTGCTCGACGAACCCGCCAACGGCCTCGACCCCGAAGGCATCGTGTGGATCCGCGCCCTGCTGCGCCGGCTCGCCGCGGAGGGCCGCACCGTCCTGGTCTCCAGCCATCTGATGGGGGAGACCGCCGCCTTCGCCGACCACCTGCTGATCCTCGGCCGGGGCCGGCTGCTCGCCGACACACCGGTCCGGGATTTCATCCACGCGCGTGTACGGCCGCACGTCCGCATCCGCACCACCGAACCCGCCGCCCTGGAGGACCTCCTCGCCCGGCACGGTCACGACGCCTCCCGGGACGAGGACGGGACGTGGACCGTACGGCACGCGCGCGTGGACGACCTGGGCCGGCTGATGTCCGAGGCGGGCGTCCCGGTCCTGGAACTCGCGGCCCGGGAGGCCACCTTGGAGGAGGCCTACCTCGACCTGACCGCGGCCGAGGCCGAGTTCACCGCATCACGCCAGGAGGCCTGACCATGCCCTTCGCACCCGTGCTCCACGCCGAGTGGATCAAGATCCGTACCCTGCGTTCCCTGCTGGGCGCCCTCGCCGCGATCCTCGTCGCCACCGCCCCGTTGGCGGCGCTCGCCTCGGCCGACGCCGACGACTCCGACCCGCTGTTCTCTATGTTCTTCGGCATCGGCTTCGGCCAGGTCGCCGCGATCGCCTTCGGCACGACGGCCGTCTCGTCGGAGTTCCGGGGCGGTGCGCTGCGGCTGACGCTGGCGGCGGTGCCCGACCGGGGGCGCTGGTTCGCCGCCAAGGCGACGGCGATCGCCCTGCCGGCGCTGGCCGTCGGGCTGCTCACGGGGTTCGTCACGCTCCTGGTGGGCCGGGCGGCCCTCGGCACGTCCGCGCCCGGCCGGACCGAGGGGGTGCGCGGCGCGGTCGGCTGCGGCCTGCACCTGACGCTGCTGGCGCTGTTCGCCGCGGGCCTCGCCACGGTCCTGCGCAGCGGCGTGGCAACCCTCTCCGTGCTGATCCCGTTCCTCCTGATCGTCTCCTTCGTCGTGGGCGACCTGTCGGGCTCGGTCGCCGACTTCCTCCCCGACCGGGCCGGCCAGGTCGCGCTGCACAGCACCTGGGACGGCACCCTCGGCCCGTGGACCGGCCTCGCGGTGACCGCGCTGTGGACGGCGGCGGCCCTGCTGGCGGGCGCGTGGAGCCTGCGCCGCAGGGACGCCTGACGCCGGTCGGGGCACCCTGACAGACCGCCAGTTGTCAGTGGTGCCCGCTTTACTGGACGGCATGGACATCGTGCAGTGCCTGACCCTCATCGACCTGCTGTGCGCCCGGGAGTTCCCCACCGCGCGCGGCAGGACGGAGCACGGCGAGAGCGGGCCCGGCTACCACATAGCCACGTTACAGACGAGCGAGGACTTCTGGGAGGACGACGGCAGCGCACGGGAGGAGACCGCGGACCAGTACGAGGCCGACCGGGACGGCCTCGCCCAGCGGCTCGGCGACCGCTGGGGCCCGCCGCACCACGTCAGCCTGTACAGCGTCCTCGACCGGACCCTGGCGGGCGAGGACATCCCCGAGCCCTGGGCCGGTCTGAGCTGCCACGTCCCCGACGTCCAGCTGTGGCAACTCCCGCGGACCGACCGCTGGCTGGCCCTCGGCATCTCCCAGTGGGACAAGGAACTGCCGTTCCAGCTGCTCGGCATAGTGACCAGCACGGCCCCGCCCTGACAGCCGCTCCCGCCTGCCGGGCCATTGCCCTCGGGGACCCCCTCCGCCCAGGATGGCCACGATCATCGGGGTGACGGCAGGAGTCCGGTGTGGTGGCAGGGGCAGGAGCGGCCGAACTACTGCTGGGCGGCGTCGTCGCGGTGGCTGCTTCCGTGCAGTGGCTCACCGGCATGGGCTTCGCGCTCATCGCGGTCCCCGTGCTCGTGCTGACGCTCGGACCGGCGCAGGGCGTGGTGCTCGCGAACTGCGCGGCCGGCGTCATCAGCATCGGCGGACTCGCCGCGGGCTGGCGACGGGTACGGATCGGTGCCATGGTTCCCCTGGTCGCCGCCGCCGCGTGCACCGTGCCGGTCGGCTCGTGGGCGGCCGCCCGGCTTCCCGAGCCGGTGCTGCTGGCCGGCATCGGAACCCTGGTGACGCTCGCCGTGGCGCTCGTGATGGCAGGCGCGCGCATACCGGCCCTGACCGGAACCAAGGGCGCCGTGACCGCGGGTGCCGTGGGCGGCTTCATGAACTCCGCCGCGGGTGTGGGCGGGCCACCGTACTCGCTGTACGCCTTGAACGCGGGCTGGCGGGTCCACGAGTTCGTGCCGAACGCCCAGTTCTACGGCATCGCGGTGAACGTCCTCTCGGTTGCCGTCAACGGGGTGCCACGGCTGAGCGGGCCGGCCTGGTCGGTGGCCGTGGCCGCCATGGTGGCGGGTGCCCTCGTCGGCAGGGCGCTGGCCCCGAGGGTCCAGGAGCGCGGGGTGCGCCGGCTCATCTTCGTCCTGGCCCTCGCCGGTGGCTTCTCCGTACTGGTCAAGGGGCTGCTGGAGATGGCATGACGCCCACGCGTCGCACCGGCCCTGACCGCACCCTCCCGGGTCGCAGCCGCCCGGGTCGGTGCCGAAGGCTGCCGGGCGGGCCGTTCACCCGAAGGGCCGTCGGGGCACGTCCCCGTCCGCGGCCTCCCGCAGCCGGGCGTACTCCTGCGCCATCGTGGCCGCGGTCCAGTGGGCGTTCAGGCCGCTGGGGTTGGGCAGGACCCAGATGCGGGTGTCGCCGATCGTGCTCTGCTGGGGGCCGATCCGGGCGGTGCGGTCGGCGAAGGCGGCACGGTAGGCGGTCACGCCGACCACGGCCAGCCACCGCGGCTTCAGACGCGTCACCTTGGCGGTCAGCAGCCGGCCGCCCTCGGCGTACTCCTCGGCGCCCAGTTCGTCCGCCCGCGCGGTGGGCCGGGCGACCACGTTGGTGATGCCGAGGCCGTAGGAGAGCAGCTCCTGCTGCTCGGCCGGCCGCAGCAGCCGGGGTGTGAAGCCGGACAGGTGCAGCACCGGCCAGAACCGGTTGCCGGGGCGGGCGAAGTGGTGACCGGTCGCGGCGGTCATCAGACCGGGGTTGATGCCGCAGAACAGCACGCGGAGGCCGTCCGCGACCACGTCCGGGACGAGGCGGTCGCGGGCGGCCTCCAGCTCCGCCTGGGTGAAGCGGGGAGAGCGCGGTGTGCGGCTCAGAGGATCGCTCCGGGGGTGTACCCGGCGGCCTCCGGGTGCTGCTTGACGATCTCCTCGATCCGGGCGACGACCACGCCGACCTGGTCGGCGGCGGCACCCGTGAAGGACAGCTTGTCGGCCATCAGCGCGCCCAGCCGCTCGCGGTCCAGCGGCAGCCGCTCGTCGGCGGCGAGCTTGTCGAGCAGGTCGTTGCGCTCGGCGCCCTGCTCACGCATCGCGAGCGCGGTCGCCACGGCGTTCTCCTTGATCGCCTCGTGCGCGACCTCGCGGCCGACCCCGGCCCGCACGGCGCCCATGAGCACCTTGGTGGTGGCGAGGAAGGGGAGGTAGCGGTCCAGCTCGCGGGCGACGACGGCCGGGAAGGCGCCGAACTCGTCGAGGACCGTCAGGAAGGTCTCCAGCAGGCCGTCCAGCGCGAAGAACGCGTCCGGCAGGGCCACCCGGCGCACCACCGAGCAGGACACGTCGCCCTCGTTCCACTGGTCGCCCGCCAGCTCGCCGGTCATCGAGGCGTAGCCGCGCAGGATGACCATGAGGCCGTTGACGCGCTCGCAGGAGCGGGTGTTCATCTTGTGCGGCATCGCGGAGGAGCCGACCTGGCCGGGCTTGAAGCCCTCGGTCACCAGCTCGTGGCCGGCCATCAGCCGGATGGTCTTCGCCAGCGACGACGGAGCGGCCGCCAGCTGGACCAGCGCGGTGACGACCTCGTAGTCCAGGGAGCGCGGGTAGACCTGGCCGACGGAGGTGAAGGCCTGCGAGAAGCCGAGGTGCCCCGCGATCCGGTTCTCCAGCTCGGCGAGCTTGGCGGCGTCACCGCCCAGCAGGTCCAGCATGTCCTGCGCGGTGCCGACCGGGCCCTTGATGCCGCGCAGCGGGTAGCGGCCGAGCAGCTCCTCGACGCGGCCGTGGGCCACCAGCAGCTCGTCGGCGGCGGTCGCGAAGCGCTTGCCGAGGGTCGTGGCCTGCGCGGCCACGTTGTGCGAGCGGCCGGCCATGACCAGCTCGGCGTACTCGCCCGCGAGCTTGCCGAGGCGGGCCAGTACGGCCACCGTACGGTCGCGCACCAGCTCCAGCGAGAGCCGGATCTGCAGCTGCTCGACGTTCTCCGTGAGGTCACGGGAGGTCATGCCCTTGTGCACGTGCTCGTGCCCGGCGAGGTCGTTGAACTCCTCGATCCGCGCCTTCACGTCGTGCCGGGTGACCTTCTCGCGCTCGGCGATCGAGGCCAGGTCGACGGTGTCGAGGACACGCTCGTAGTCGGCGATCGCCTCGTCCGGCACCTCGATGCCGAGGTCCTTCTGGGCCCGCAGCACGGCGAGCCAGAGCTGCCGCTCCAGCTTCACCTTCTGCTCGGGGGACCAGAGCGTGGCGAGCTCGGCGGAGGCGTAGCGTCCGGCGAGGACGTTCGGGATGCGGGGCTTGGCGGGCGCAGAAGTCACGTGTCCAGATTCTACTGGCGCTTCGTGCAGGCCAATGCCATGGGGGCGTTCGGCGGAAGCTACGAGAGCCCCGTCACGCCGTCCGCCCCCGCTCCAGGGAGGAACGGGCCCGGGCGGCCTACGCCAGGTCCTCGTACGGCAGGAGGTCCGGACGCTTGGCCGGGCGGCCGTCGCCCGAGGAGCGGCCGGTCAGGCGGCGGCCTATCCAGGGGAGCAGGTGCTGCCGGGCGAACCGGACGTCGGCGGTCCGCCGCGTCAGCCAGCCCGGCGGGGCCGTCGCCGGCATCGGTATGTGCCAGTCGGTGTCCTCCGGGTCGTACCCGAGCGTCTGCCACACCGCCTCGGCGACCCGGCGGTGTCCCTCCGCCGTCAGGTGCAGCCGGTCCACGTCCCACAGCCGCGGGTCGGCCAGTGCGGGCGCCCCGTACAGGTCGACCACCACGGCGCCGTGCTTGGCGGCCAGCTCGTCCACGCAGGCGAACAGCTCCTCCATGCGCGGCCGGAACCGCTCCAGCACCGGGCCCTGCCGTCCGGGGCTGCGCATCAGCACCAGCTGCCTGCAGGAGGGCGCCAGCCGCTCCACGGCCTCGGTGAGCAGTCCCCGGACCCGGCCCATGTCGCACTTGGGGCGCAGGGTGTCGTTGAGGCCGCCGACCAGGGTGACGACGTCGGCGTTCATGGCTGCGGCCACCTCCACCTGCTCGTCGACGATCTGCCCGATCAGCTTCCCGCGCACGGCGAGGTTGGCGTACCGGAAGCCGGGCGTACGGGCGGCCATCCGCGCGGCGAGGACGTCGGCCCAGCCCCGGTAGGAGCCGTCGGGAAGCAGGTCCGACATGCCCTCGGTGAAGGAGTCGCCGACCGCGACCAGGCTGGTGTAGGCGGGAGGTGTGGGATTCGTCTGCATGGCGACAGCGATGGTATCCCGAGGCCAATACCAGCCGGTCGGTCAGCCCTGGGTACCGGGCAGCCGCTCCCGGCCCTCAGCTCTGGGCCGGCTGGCCGAACAGCTGGCGCAGGACGTCCTCCATCGTGACCAGGCCCGCCAGCCGGCCGTCGTCGCCGAGGACGGCGGCGAGGTGGGTGCGGCTGCCGCGCATCGCGGTGAGGACGTCGTCCAGCGGGGTGCCCTCGCGGACCCGGGCGATGGGGCGCATGTCGCGCAGCCGGAACGCCACGTCCCGCGGCGAGGCGTCCAGCGCGTCCTTGACGTGCAGGTAGCCGACGATCCGGCGGCCGGTGTCGACCACCGGGAACCGGGAGAAACCCGACTCGGCCGACAGCCGCTCCAGCTGCTCCGGGGTGACGCCCACGCGCGCGTAGACGACGCGTTGCAGCGGTACGACGACGTCGCGCACCGGCCGGCTGCCCAGCTCCAGGGCGTCGTGCAGCCGCTCCTGCGCCCGGTCGTCGATCAGGCCCGCCTCGCTGGCGTCCTTGACGATCTCGGCCAGTTCGGTGTCCGTGAAGGTCGCCGCGACCTCGCCCTTCGCCTCCACCCGCAGCAGTTTCAGCAGCCCGTTCGCGAAGGCGTTGACCGTGAAGATCACCGGCCGCAGCGCCCGGGACAGCGCGACCAGCGGCGGGCCGAGCAGCAGCGCGCTGCGCACCGGCTCGGCGAGCGCGATGTTCTTCGGGACCATCTCGCCGAGCAGCATGTGCAGATAGGTGGCGAGGGTCAGCGCGATCACGAACGACACGGCGTGCCCGGCGCTCACCGGCACGCCCAGCGCGTGGAACACCGGCTCCAGCAGATGGGCGATCGCCGGCTCGGCGACCACACCCAGTACCAGCGTGCACAGCGTGATGCCGAGCTGGGCGGCGGCCAGCAGCGCGGACACGTGCTCCAGGCCCCACAGCACGCTCCGCGCGCGCCGGTCGCCCTCCTGGGCCAGCGGCTCGACCTGCGAGCGGCGCACGGAGATCAGCGCGAACTCGGCGCCCACGAAGAAGGCGTTGACGACGAGGGTCGCCAGACCGATCAGCAGCTGTACGGCGGTCATCGCGTCCCCTCCCGCGTCCCACGGGTTCCGTAGGTGCCGTGGGCACGCTCGTCGTCCAGCGGCGCGTGCAGCAGCACCCGCGCGGCCCGGCGGCCCGAGGCGTCGACCACGTCCAGCCGCCAGCCGGCCACCTCGACGCTGTCCCCGACGGCGGGTATCCGGCCCAGCTCGGTGGCGACCAGGCCGGCCAGTGTCTCGTAGGGCCCCTCGGGCACGCGCAGTCCCACGCGCGCGAGCTGGTCGGTGCGGGCGGCGCCGTCCGCCGCGTACAGGGCCCGGCCCCGCTCGTCCGCGCCGGCCGGGGCGAGGTCGGGCGTCTCGTGCGGGTCGTGCTCGTCCCGCACCTCGCCGACGACCTCCTCCACGATGTCCTCCAGGGTGGCCACACCGGCCGTACCGCCGTACTCGTCGATGACGACGGCCATGGTGCGCCGGCCGCCGAGCCGGTCCAGCAGCCGGTCGACGGTCAGGGACTGGGGCACCAGCAGCGGCTCGCGCATGATCTGTGCGACCGTGCGGTGGCGCCGCTGGTCCGCGGAGACGGCCAGCACGTCCTTGATGTGGGCGGTGCCGACGACGGAGTCCAGGCTGCCCCGGTAGACCGGGAACCGGCTCAGTCCGGTCGCCCGGGTCGCGTTGGCCACGTCCTCGCAGGTCGCCTGGGTGTCGAGGGCGATGACCTGGACGCGCGGGGTCATCACGTTCTCGGCCGTGAGGTCGGCCAGGTTCAGCGTCCGCACGAACAGTTCGGCGGTGTCCGGCTCCAGGGCACCCTCCTTGGCGGAGTGCCGGGCGAGCGCGGCCAGCTCCTGCGGCCCGCGCGCGGAGGCCAGCTCCTCGGCGGGCTCGACGCCGAGCCGGCGGACGAAACGGTTCGCGGTGTTGTTCAGGTGGGTGATGAAGGGCCGGAAGACCGCGCTGAACCAGCGCTGGGCGCTGCCCACCCGCTTGGCCATCGCCAGCGGCGAGGAGATCGCCCAGTTCTTCGGCACCAGCTCGCCGACGACCATCAGGAACACCGTCGACAGGGCCGTGCCCAGCACCAGCGCGACCGAACTCGCCGTGGTCGGGGACAGGCCCATCGCCGTGAACGGCCCGGCGAGCAGCTTGGCGATCGACGGCTCGGCGAGCATGCCGACCACCAGGTTGGTGACGGTGATGCCGAGCTGGGCGCCGGAGAGCTGGAAGGTGAGGTTCCGTACGGCTTTCAGGGCGCCCGCGGCACCACGCTCGCCACGCGCGGCGGCCCGCTCCAGTTCGCCGCGTTCGACCGTGGTCAGGGAGAACTCGGCCGCCACGAAGGCGCCGCAGGCGAGCGACAGCAGGATCGCCACCAGAAGGAGGAGCACTTCGGTCATCGGTTCACCCCCGTCCCATGATCGGACAGGGTGGGACGGAACGCGCGGTGTCGCGGACTGGGAGGCTCGCCCATGGGCGGACGCTCACAACCTTTCATAGAGGGCCGAGTGCTCCCTCAAGAGTAAAGGATGGGCAAAAAAGCCTTCCGGTGCCCGGTCCCGGCCCCCGGTGTCAGTCCGTGAGCGGCTTCACCCAGCGCCGCCAGTGCTCCTCCGGCCCGTACCCGGCGGCGCTCCACGCGTGCTGCGCCCTCTCGTTGCGGACCAGCACCATCGCGTCCGCGCGCCGCCCGCCGAGTCCCGCGAAGCGCTCCTCGGCGGCGGCCAGCAGCGCCGAGCCGATGCCCTGCCGCCGCCGCTCCGGGTGCACCGCGAGCCGGTACAGATGGCACCGCCAGCCGTCGAAGCCGGCGATCACCGTGCCCACCAGCTCACCGTCCAGCTCGGCCAGCACGAGCGCCTCCGGGTCCCGGTCGACCAGCCGCTCCACACCGGCGCGGTCGTCGCTGATGCTCGTCCCCTCGGCAGCCGTCTTCCAGAAGGCGAGGACGGCGTCGAGATCCTCGGGCCCGGCGGCGCGTACACGCAGATCGGTCATGGCGCCATCATGATCGCCGGCTCCCGGGCGCCGCCCGGCATCTCCATCATGCGGACTCGTCCCGCAGCCGTTCCATCACCGGCGCGAACGCCTCCATGAACGGCTCCAGCACGGTCAGGTACGAGAACCCGAACCGCTCGCGCTGCGCCCGCACCTTCGCCACCACGTCGTCCAGCGGGCCGGCCAGCACGATGGGCAGGGCCAGAGCCTGCTCCACGGTCATCCCCGGCCGCCCCGCCAGCAGCGGCTCCAGGGCCGGCTCGGGATCGTCGGTGACGGCCACCAGCTGGATCAGCAGGTTCAGCTCGGCGGGCTCGGCGCGGTCCGCCGCCAGCGCGCGGTACCGGGCCACCCGCTCGTCCAGCTCCTCGGCGTCCAGCGGGTCCAGGGTGCCCGCGGACTTCCCCGGCCGGGCCCCGGTGAAGGCCGCGATGTCCGCGTGCTCGGCGGTCAGGCGCAGCATCCGGTCGCCGTTGGCGCCGATCAGCACCGGCACCCGGGCCTGGGCGGGCCGGGGAGCGTGGTCCCCGGAGCCGAACAGCCGCTCCAGTTCCGTCACCGTGCGCTCCAGGTGGTCCACCCGCTCGCGCGGCGAACCGTACGGCAGCCCGGCCGCCTCGTGCTCCGCCCGCACGTACCCGGTGCCCAGGCCCAGTTCGAGCCGGCCGCCGGTCAGCGCGTCGGTGGTCGCCACCTCGCGGGCCAGCAGCGCAGGGTTCCAGAAACCGGAGTTGAGCACGAACGTGCCGAGCCGCGGCCGCTGCGTCGCCTGTGCCGCCGCGACCAGCGCCGGGAACGGCGCGGGCATGCCGAGATGATCCGGGACGAGGATCACGTCGTAGCCCAGTTCCTCGGCGCGACGACACGTGGCGCGCCACTCGGCGGCGGGCGCCGGCGTGAGCAGGTTGACTCCGAAGCGGAACGGACGCACCATCACATCTCCCCGTTGGCACACGACTTGACCGGGCTCGATTCCATCACGTCCGCTCCGGCACGATCACCGGGGCATGCTCACTCGTGGGCGATCGCCGCCAGCACGTTCATCCGCGACGCCCGCAGCGCGGGCAGCAGCGCCGCCACCACGCCCACCACCGCCGAGCCGATCACCACCGCGACGATCGTGCCCCACGGGATCGCGAGCACCGTCAGCCCGCGCAGGGCCAGCACCCGCTGCATGCACACCCCCCACACGAGACCCAGGCCCAGCCCGAGGACCGCCCCGAACACCGCGATCACCACCGACTCCAGCCGGATCATCCGGCGCAACTGCCGCCGCCCCAGCCCGATCGCCCGCAGCAGCCCGATCTCCCGGGTGCGCTCCACCACCGACAGGGCGAGCGTGTTGACCACGCCGAGCACGGCGATGACGATCGCCAGCCCGAGCAGCGCGTACACCAGGTACAGCAGCACGGCGATCTGGTCGTGCACCAGATCCTTGTAGTCGGCCTGGTCGCGCACCTGGACCTGCGGGAAGGAACGCAGCGCCCGCTCCAGCCGGGGCCGCAGGTGCGCCGGGTCGGTGCCGGGGGCCGCGTCGACGTAGAGCGCGGCGTCCTGCCCGTTCGGCACGTACCTCTCCAGCGTCGCCAGCCCGAAGAAGAGGCCGCCCTGGTTGCCGAAGCCGTCGGCCGCCTCCTGGTCGGTCAGCGCGGCGACGGTCAGCTCCGCCCGGCGTCCGCCCGGGAACTCGACCGGCAGCACACTGCCGACCCGCACACCGTGGTCCTCCGCGTAGCCGGCGTCCAGGGCGAGGTGCCCGTCGGCCAGGGCCGCCGCCGAGCCGCCCCGCGCGTACGCGATGTGGGCGACGTCGTCGAGCCGCGGGCCGTAGCCGGCGGCGGACGTCGTCACCCGACGGCCGTCCGGCAGGCGTACGGCGATCGGGGTGAGCCGCTGCCGTACGACCAGCCCGACCCCGGGTGTCGCGGCCGCCCGGTCCGCGATCTGCCGCGTGAACGGCATGAAGTTGGCGTTCTGGACGACGAAGTCGGCGCCCAGCGTGCGGTCGATCTGGCGGTCGAACGACGCGGACATCGAGGCGCTCGCCACCGACATCCCGCAGACCAGGGCCAGGCCCACCATCAAAGCGGAGGCCGTGGCACCGGTCCGGCGCGGATTGCGCAACGCGTTGCGCCGGCTCATCCGGCCCACCGGGCCGAACAGCGCGGGGAAGGCAGCGCCCAGCACCCGGATCACCGGCCGCACCAGCAGCGGGCCGGCCACCACGGTCCCGATCAGCGTCAGCACGACACCGACGCCCAGCAGCGCGGCGGCCGGCGCGGCCCGCGTCGCCGCCGCGCACCCGGCCAGCGCCGCCGCGCCGGCCGCCCCGACCACCGCACCGGCGATCCCGCGCGCCGCCAACGGCCTGCCCGCGCCGGCCCCTTCGGCGACCCCGTCACTGGCGAGTGCCGCCATCGGCGAGACGGCCGCCGCGCGCCGAGCGGGCAGATAGGCGGCCACGAAGGTCACGCCGAACCCGACGACGTAGGCCGCGACCGGCGTCCCCCAGCCGATCACCATCTCCGTGGCCCTCAGGTTCATCCCGAACGCGCTCATCAGCCGGATCAGCCCGAACGCCAGCCCGATCCCGGCGGCCAGCCCGAGCGTCGAGCCGACCAGCCCCAGCAGCAGCGCCTCGGTGAGCACCGAGCGCCGCACCTGGCGCCGGTCCGCGCCCAGCGCCCGCAGCAGGCCCAGTTCCCGGGTCCGCTGGGCGATCAGCATGGAGAAGGTGTTGACGATCAGGAACACGCCGACCAGCAGGGCGACACCGGCGAAGCCCAGCATCACGTACTTGACCACGTCGAGGAAGGTGCCGAGCGCGGCCGCAGCCGACTCGGCCTGTTCCCCGGCGGTCTTCAGGTCGTACGTCCCGGTGCCGACCACCGCGCCGACCCGGCGCTCCAGTTCCGCGTCGGACACGCCCGGTGCCGCGTCCACCGCGATGCCCGTCGCCCGCGCGGACGAGCCGAGCAGTTCCCGGCCGGCCACCGCCGGGTCGAGGTAGAGCCGGGCCGCGCCCGGATTGGTCGTGGTGAAGGTGACGATGCCCACGACCCGGACCCGGAAGGTACCCGGCTGCGCCTGCACGGTCAGCGGGTCCCCGATCCGTACGTGCCTCCGGCCGGCCGTGTCCGCGTCCAGCAGTGCCTCGCCGGGCCCGCTCGGCGCGTGACCGGAGGTCAGCCGCACCGGGCTGCGACCGGTGGCGTACCAGGCCGCGGCGACGGTGGGGGCGCCGGTGGTCGGGCCGACGGACCGGTTGCGGCGGTCGACCACCACCACGTTCTGCACGGTCACCTCCGCGCGCGCCGCCGCCACCCCGTCGACCCCGGCCACCCGGTCCCGCAGGGCGGCCGGCACGGTCTGCACCGCACCGCTCGTCCGCGCCGACCCCAGGTCCTGCCGGGGCTGGACCGTCACATCGGCGGCGGTGGAGGCGAACAGGCGGTCGAAGGTGCGGCCGACGGTGTCGGAGAAAATCAGGCTGCCCGCGACGAACGCCACCGACAGGATCACGGCCAGCGCGGACAGCGCCAGCCGCCCCTTGTGCGCGAGAAAGCTCCGCAGGGTCGCCTTGAGCACCGGGTCAGCCCTCCTCGTCGGTGCGGCCGTCGCGGGGCCGGCCCCGGACCGCGTCGAACCGCGGCGGCCGGGGGTCCCCGCCGGGAACGACACGCATGCGCTCCAGCACGGCCTCGGCCGTCGGCCGGGCCATCTCGTCCACGATCCGCCCGTCGGCGAGGAAGAGCACGAGGTCGGAGCGGGCGGCGGCACCCGGATCGTGCGTCACCATGACGACGGTCTGCCCGAGGTCGTCCACGGCACCGCGCAGAAAGCCCAGCACCTCCAGGCCGGCCCGCGAGTCCAGGTTGCCGGTCGGCTCGTCGGCGAAGATCAGCTCGGGCCGGGAGGCCAGCGCCCGCGCGCAGGCGACGCGCTGCTGCTGGCCGCCGGAGAGCTGGGCCGGGCGGTGCGCGAGGCGGTCCCGGAGCCCGAGCGTGTCGACGATCAGGTCCAGCCACCGCGCGTCGGGCTTCCGGCCGGCGATGTCCATCGGCAGGGTGATGTTCTCGGCCGCGGTCAGCGTCGGGATCAGGTTGAACGACTGGAACATGAACCCGACCCGGTCCCGCCGCAGCCGGGTCAGCTCCCGCTCCCGCAGCCCCGTGATCTCGGTGTCGCCGAGCCAGACCCGGCCGGACGAGACGGTGTCGAGGCCCGCGAGGCAGTGCATGAGCGTGGACTTCCCCGACCCCGAGGGGCCCATCACGGCGGTGAAGCGGCCCCGCGCGATGTCCACGTCCACCGCGTCCAGGGCGAGCACGGCCGTCTCGCCCGAGCCGTACGCCTTGGTCAGAGCGCGGGCACGGGCCGCGATCCGGCCGTCCGGCGTGCGGCCGGGTGCGTGCTGAGCAGCAGGTGTCGACAAGACCGCCTCCCGGTCGCCAAAACCGCCTCCGCGGGCGAGCGTACGGCTCCGCCCGTCCCGAGCGGGTGCAGGGGCGCACCGCCCGTACCGAGCGGGCGTACGGCTTCCGCCCGCCCCGGGCGAGCGTAAGGGACGCGCGGGCCCGGCGCAGCGCCTCCGTGCGCCCTTGCCGGCGCTAGCACCCCGGCGCTAGCGTCGAGGCATGGCGAAGACCCAGCTGAACGTGCGTGTGGACGAAGAGACCGCCCGCGCGGCCCGCGAGCGCGCGCTGGCCCGCGGCATGAGCGTCAACCGCTACATCGAAGAGCTGGTCAGACAGGACACCGGCGAGGCGGGCCGCACCTTCGTGGAGGCCGCCGCCGACTTCATGAAGAGTTACGAGTCGGTGTTCGCCGAGGAGTTCACCGAGACCCGCGGCACCGACGCCGGCGAAGGCCGCCGCTGATCCCTTGAACGAGCTCAGTATCGACCTCGCCTGGCTCCTCATGCTCGCCGAACAGCGGACCCCGGGAGACCCTCAGGTCACCGACTGGGGCGCCCTGGTCGCCGCCGTCGCCCGGCACCGGGCCGAGATATTCGGCGTGCCCGTCTACGACACCCCGCAGGCCCGCGCCGCCGCCCTCCTCCAACTGCTGATCCACGTCCCCGCGCTGGAGCGCTCCAACGCGCTGTTCGCCTCGGCGGTCGCCTACGCCTACCTGGTCGCCAGCGGCGAGAAGGTCGCCACCACCCCCCAACAGGTCAGGGACCTCGCCCGGCTGGTCAAGGACGGCGCGGCGAGCGTGGACGACATCGCGCGGGAACTGCGCGGCTGGAGCATCTGATCAGCGGGCGTCCGGCTCGTCCGGCCGCCAGGCGACGCCGAGCGAGCAGTACGACGTCGGCAGCGCCGGCCCCTTTTCCGGCAGCAGCACCCGCCGGTGCGGGCCGAGGCGGAACCCGGCGGCGCGCAGCGCGGCGACCGGCTCCCGGGACAGATGACAGCCGCCGCTCACGACCGGCCACAGGGTGCGGTCCAGGGCCTGCTGGGTCAGCGTCATCACCCGGCCGCCGCCCCGCCCGTGCTCGAAGAACCGCACCTCGCCGCCGGGCCGGAGCACCCGTCGTACCTCGCCGAGCGCCCGCTCGACATCCCGCACGCTGCACAGCACGAGTGACAGAACGGCCGCGTCGAACGCCTCGCTCTTGACCGGCAGGGCCTCCGCCGCGCCCGGCACCACGTCGACCGGCACCTCGGCGCGCAGCGCGGCATCCAGCGCCAGCTGCCTGAGCAGCGGCTCCGGTTCGATCGCGACGACCTCCGCGACCGTGCCCGGATAGTGCCGGAAGTTCAGCCCGTTGCCCGCGCCGATCTCGATCACCCGCCCGGACAGCCCGGCGAGCAGCCGCTCCCGCACCCCGGCCATCCCGAGCCGGGACTCGGCGCCCACGCTGATCCGGGCGTAGCAACGGGCGAACAGCGGATGGTGGACGGGACTGCGCGCAACCCGGCCGGAACCGGTGGACAGCAGGCGCATGGCAACCTCCCTGGACAGCACGGTCCTGGGACCTGCCGTCGCGGGGCGGACGGGAGTCCGACGACGGGGCCCAGCAAGAGTGTCCCCCAGGACACGCCCGGGCATCCCCACCGAACGGCTCCCGCGGCCGGCCGTACTGCCGGCCGCGGCCCCTGCCGGCTCACCCGGCACGCGCGTCCACCGCTGCCACGGGAGTCCTGGGGCGGGGGCGTGGGGTGGTGCCGGCTGTGGGCTCTGCCGGTTCGGCCGGGGTGGGCGTCCACCGTTGCCACGGGAGTCCTGGGGCGGGGGGCGGCTACGGCGCCTGCCGGATCGTGAAGGCCTCCGCGTCCCAGGTGCCGTCCAGCCGGGGAGCGAGCCAGCCCGGTGCCGACGTACGGAACTCCGCGGGCGGCAGCGCCCCGGCCCCGGCGGGCACCGCGCCCAGCAGCGGGGCGCCGGCGACCTCCGGCAGGTCGGCCACGTTGCAGCGGGTGGCCAGATCGGGGGCGTCGGGCCAGCTGCCGATCACCACTCCGGCCAACTCCAGCCGACGACGCTCCAGCTCGCGGGCCGTCAGCTCCGTGACGTTGAGCGTGCCGAGCCCGGCCTGGGCGACGACCAGCACCGGCGCGTTCAGCAGCCGGGCCACGTCGGCCAGCGTGCCGCCCGTCGCGTCGAACCGGACGAGCAGCCCGCCCGCCCCCTCGACCAGCACCAGATCGTGCTCGGTGGCCAGCTTGGCGGCCCGCTCGGCCACCTCGTGCGGGTGCACCGGCGCCATCCCGGCCCGCCGGGCCGCCGTACCCGGCGCCAACGGCTCGGGGAACCGCGCGAGTTCGGTGGCCGTGACCGGACCGGCGAGCCGCGCCACCTCGTCGGCGTCCCCGCGCTCGTCCGGCCGTACGCCCGTCTGGGCGGCCTTCAGCACGGCCACCGAGCGCCCGGCCGCGAGCGCCGCGGCGGCGACGGCGGCCGTGGTGACGGTCTTGCCGACCTCCGTGCCCGTGCCCGTGATCACCAGTACCGGCATGTCATCCCTCCCGCGCCGCGGCGCACACCGCGCGCGCGATCCGTGCCACGTCCTCGTCCGAGGTGACGTACGGCGGCATCGTGTAGATCAGGTCGCGGAACGGGCGCAGCCACACGCCCTCCCGCACGGCGGCGTCGGTCGCGGCCTTCATGTCCACCGCGTGGTCGAGCTGGACCACCCCGATGGCCCCGAGGACGCGGACGTCGCGCACCCCGGCGAGGTTGCGCGCCGGCGCCAGGCCCTCGCTCAGCCCGGTCTCGATCCGCTTGACCTCGGCGCGCCAGTCCTGCCCGAGCAGCAGCTCGATGGAGGCGCAGGCCACGGCCGCCGCCAGCGGGTTGCCCATGAACGTCGGGCCGTGCGCGAGCACCGGCACCTCGCCCCGCGAGATGCCGTCGGCGACCCGCGCGGTGCACAAGGTGGCCGCCATCGTCAGATAGCCGCCGGTCAGCGCCTTGCCCACGCACATCACGTCCGGGCTGACGGCCGCGTGCCCGGCCGCGAACAGTTCGCCGGTGCGGCCGAAGCCGGTGGCGATCTCGTCGAACACCAGCAGCACGTCGTGCGCGTCGCAGGCCTCGCGCAGCACCCGCAGATAGGCGGGGGAGTGGAAGCGCATGCCGCCGGCGCCCTGCACCACCGGCTCCACGATCACCGCGGCCAGCTCGTGGGCGTGCCGCCCGATCAGCTCGCGCAGATGGTCCGCGTACGACTCCTCGTACGCGGCGGGCGGCGCGTCCGCGAACACCTGGCGCGGCAGCACACCGGTCCACAGCTCGTGCATCCCGCCCTCGGGGTCGCACACCGCCATCGGCTGCCAGGTGTCGCCGTGGTAACCGCCCCGCCAGGTCAGCAGCCGCCGCTTCTCCGGCCGGCCGAGCGAGCGCCAGTACTGCAGGCACATCTTCACCGCGACCTCGACCGACACCGACCCCGAGTCGGCCAGGAACACATGCTCCAGGCCGTCGGGCGACATGTCGACAAGGTGCTTCGCGAGCCGGACGGCGGGCTCGTGCGTGAGCCCGCCGAACATGACATGGCTCATCCGCCCCAACTGCGTGCGCACGGCCTCGTCGAGCACCGGGTGGCGGTAGCCGTGGATGGCCGACCACCAGGACGACATGCCGTCGACCAGTTCGCCGGAGCCGTCGGCCAGCCGCAGCCGGACCCCGCTCGCCGCCTCCACGACGAGCGGTTCCACGCGCCCGGGCATCGGGCCGTACGGATGCCACACATGCCGCCGGTCCAGTTCCAGCAGCTCCGGCACACCGAGGTCAGGCATTGGGCGCGAGGTCCGTTCCGGCGCCCCGGCGGCGGACCGCGACCAGATCGGTGCGCGGCTCGGCGGCCGTGGCAACAGCCGCCGTACCGCAGACGCCGCCACCTTCGTGCGAGCCGCAGCCCGCCTCGGCGTGCGACCCGCAGCCGGCCTCGGCGTGCGAGCCGCAGCCCGTCTCGGCGTGCGACCCGCAGCCGCCCCCGACGGCCGCCGCCCGGTGCTCCGGCAGCGTCACCTCGCCGGCGCCCTCCACCTCGAAGCCGGCGTCCGCGATCATGTCCAGGTCGGCCTTGCCGGCCTGGCCCTCGCTGGTCAGGTAGTCGCCGAGGAAGATGGAGTTGGCCAGGTGCAGCGCCAGCGGCTGCATCGTGCGCAGGTGGACCTCACGGCCGCCCGCGATGCGGACCTCCACGTCCGGGCAGACGAACCGGACCATCGCCAGGATCCGCAGGCAGCGCTGCGGGGTGAGGTTCCACTCCTTGGCCAGCGGGGTGCCCTCGAACGGGATCAGGAAGTTCACCGGCACCGAGTCCGGGTCCAGCTCCCGCAGCGAGAACACCACGTCGACAAGGTCCTCGTCGGTCTCGCCCATGCCCGCGATCAGACCCGAACAGGCGGACAGGCCGGCCGCGTGCGCCTTCTGCACCGTTTCCACCCGGTCGGCGTACGTGTGGGTGGTCGTGATGTCCCCGTACGTCCCCTCGGACGTGTTGAGGTTGTGGTTGTAGGCGTCCGCGCCGGCCTCGCGCAGCCGTTCGGCCTGGCCGTCGGAGAGCAGGCCGAGGCAGGCGCACACCTCGACGCCCTCGTTCTGCTCCTTGATGGCCTTGATGGTCTGCGAGACCCGGTCCACGTCCCGGTCCGTCGGGCCGCGCCCGCTGGCCACCAGGCAGACCCGCTTGGCGCCGCCCGCGAGACCCGCGGCGGCGGCCTGGGAGGCCTCGTCCGGCTTGAGCCAGGTGTACTTCAGGATGTCGGCCTTGGAGCCGAGCCGCTGGGAGCAGTACGAGCAGTCCTCGGGACACAGGCCCGACTTGAGGTTGACCAGATAGTTGAGTTTCACCCGGCGCCCGAACCAGTGCCGGCGCACCTTGCCGGCCGCGGCCACCACGTCGAGCAGGTCGTCATCGGAGGTGGCCAGCACGGCGAGCGCTTCCTCGCGGGTCGGCAGCTCGCGCCGAAGCCCCTTGTCCACCAGCGTGTTCAGCAGGTCCATGAGGCCCGATCCTGTCCTACGGGACCGCCCCTGGCCAAGGAGACTTCGCACAACAGAGCCGGATCACCGTGTGGGTATTGCCACACGGTGGGCGGCCGGACGTACCGCTAGGGTCTGTCCGCTACCTACAAAAGCACCGGAGGACCCATGGCGTTCGGCTGGATCGACCAGCAGGCCGAGGCGCGCCGCCGCGCCGGACTCGTGCGCACCCTGCGCCCGCGCCCCGCCGACTCGCCGCTGCTGGACCTGGCGAGCAACGACTACCTGGGCCTGGCCCGCCACCCCGAGGTCACCGAGGGCGCGGCCGCGGCCGCCCGGACCTGGGGCGGCGGCGCCACCGGTTCCCGGCTGGTCACCGGCACCACCGGGCTGCACACGGAGCTGGAGCGCGCGCTCGCGGACTTCTGCGGGTTCGAGGCGGCCCTGGTGTTCTCCTCCGGGTACGCCGCCAACCTGGCCGCGGTCACCGCGCTCGGCCCGCACGGCTCGCTCATCGTCTCCGACGCGGGCAACCACGCCTCCCTCATCGACGGCTGCCGGCTCGCCCGTGGCGAGCGGCAGGTCGTCGGGCACGCCGATCCGGAGGCCGTGCGCAAGGCCCTGGCCGCGCACGAGGGCCCGGCGATCGCCGTGTCCGACACGGTGTTCTCCGTCGACGGCGACAAGGCCCCGCTGGCCGAGGTGGCCGCGGCCTGCCGGGAGCACGGTGCGGGACTGGTCGTGGACGACGCGCACGGACTGGGCGTACTGGGTGACGGCGGCCGGGGCGCGCCGTACGAGGCCGGGCTGGCGGGCGCCGAGGACGTGGTCGTCACGGCCACCCTGTCCAAGTCGCTGGGCAGTCAGGGCGGTGTGGTGCTGGGCCCGGCCCGGGTGATCGACCACCTGGTCAACGCGGCCCGGACGTTCATCTTCGACACGGGGCTGGCGCCGGCGGCGGCCGGTGCCGCGCTGGCGGCGCTGCGGCTGCTGGAGCGCGAGCCCGGCCGGGCGGCGCGGGCCCGGGAGGTGGCCGCGGAACTGCACGGGCGGCTGACCGCCGCGGGTCTGGAGGCGGTGCGTCCGGACGCCGCGGTGGTCTCCGTGCGGGCTCCGTCCCCGGAGCAGGCGGTGCGCTGGGCGGCCGACTGCCGTACGGCGGGACTGGCCGTGGGCTGTTTCCGCCCTCCCTCCGTGCCCGACGGCATCTCCCGGCTGCGGCTGACCGCCCGCGCGGACCTGTCCGGGGCGGAGATCGAACGCGCTGTACGAGTCATCGGCGAAACGCGACCATGAGTCGGCGTGACACGGCCGCGTGTCGCCCGCATGCGGTCAGGTACTGATCGATTTTGATCAGAGTGCGGTCAGGAAGCCCGTCCAGCTCGCGAGGGAGAAGAGCAGGGCGGGCCCGGACGGCTGCTTCGAGTCGCGCACGGCGAGCAGTCCGGCCCCAGGGCCGGAGCGCGGCCGTGCCGTCTCCACGCAGTTGTTGGCTCCGGTGCTGTAGCTGCTGCGCAGCCAGCGCACGTCGTGCAGGTCGGTACTGGCAGGGACGTTCCGAGGCAGGGCTGACATGGTGCCTCCTTACGCGCCGTCACCTATCCCGGCGATGTAGTCCAACGATTCCTCGGGGGAAAGGGCGTGGAACTGAAGGGCGTTGAAGGCCTCGGAGTAGGCCATCAGGTCTTCTTTCCGTTCCAGGTAGAGGCTACTCGTCAACTGGTCGAGAACAACCACATCCAGATCAGAAGTGCTCGGAAATGAGAAGATAACGAAAGGCCCGGTGAGGCCGACATGCGCTCCCGCGGCGAACGGCAGGACCTGCAGCCGTACCTGGGGCAGGCGCGCCGCCTCCATCAGCCGCTCCAGCTGCCGGTTCATCACCCCCGGACCGCCCACCTCGCGGCGCAGCACCGCCTCGTCCAGTACGGCGCTCAGCACCAGCGGCGGGTTCGAACGGAGTACGTCCTGCCTGGCCAGACGGACCTCCACCAGCGCGTCCAGGCGCTCCTCGTCCAGGTCCTTCACGGCCGCCCGGGTCACCGCGCGGGCGTACTCGGCGGTCTGCAGCAGCCCGGGCACGACCGTCGTCTCCAGGGTGCGCATGACGCTGGCCTGCGACTCCAGGCTGATGAAATCGCGGTACGTGGGCGGCAGCACCCCGCGGTAGGCGTGCCACCAGCGGTGCCGGCCGCCCGCGTCCTCCGACCCCGCCAGCATCAGCAGCAACTCGCGCAGATGTCTGTCCCGCACCCCGTAGGCGTCCAGCAGTAACCGCAGATCGGCCGGTTTCACGCCGCTGGCGCCGGTCTCGATACGGCTCACCTTCGACTGGTGCCAGCCGACCAGCCGGGCCGCGTCACCGCTCGTGAGCCCAGCGCCGGTACGCAGCGTGCGCAGTTCGGCGCCCAGTTTGCGGCGCCGCACCGCCGGACCGTTCTGCATGGGCTTCTCCTTACTCCTTCCGGGCCGCCCGAATACGCTCTCGCGTCGTAGAGTTCACCGCTTCGGGCGACAGATATATGCATATCTTGGTGGATCGCACCCCGTGGCGGCCCGTTGATGGCACGCTGGCGAACAAGCACCAGTCCGGGACCGTACTCGAACCCTCCGCCGTCTGTCGGACCGCGGTCCCGTGGGAAAGGGACGACGTCGCCATGGCAGACCATCTGGAAGCATCCGTCACTCTGCCGAGCGATCCCGCCTCGGTCTCCGCCGCCCGCGCCTACGTCGTGGGCACCCTCGCGGAGTGGGGCCTGCCGTCCGACACCGAGACGGCCGACACCGTCCGGCTCATCGTCTCCGAACTCGCCACGAACGCCGTACAGCACACCTTCGGCCAGTCACCCACCTTCACGGTCGATGTCGCGCTGCACCATGACGAACACCTGCGCATCGGCGTCACGGACAGCCATCCCCGCTTCCCGAAGAGACTGCCCGCCGCCGTCCAGCAGGACAACGGGCGCGGCCTGGTCATCATCCGCTGGCTCACCGCCGAGTGCGGCGGCAGACTCCGTATCCGCCCCACCCGCGAGGGCGGCAAGACCGTCTCCATCGAACTCCCCTGGAGCCTCCCGGCCGCACCGGTCCCGGCGGGCCGCCCGGAGTAGCCCTCCGGACGGAGCCACGCCGGTGCCCCGGGCCCCCATGGGACAGGTGACGCACGGCAGTTTCCCCGAGGCGTCGGCCCACATCGGGAACCTGTGGCCGCCGACCGGCGCACTCAGCCGCCCGTGCTTCTCCCCGCCCGCCCGAACGCCCCCCGCAGCAGCGCGCGAAAGGCGTCCGCGGCCGGATTCGTCTCCTCTGCGCGGTACGCCACCGAGATCGTGCGCCGCAGCCGGCCGCCCTCCAGGGGCCGCATCCCCACCGGCGTGGTCGCGGTCCGCGCCACCATCTCCGGTACGACGGCCACCCCGAGCCCGGCACTGACCAGCGCGCACACCACGGCGTACCCGGGCGTCGGCACCAGCAGCGCCGGCGTGGCGCCCACCTCGGCGAGCAGCGCCTCGATCTCCCGCCGGGCCTGGTGGTGCGGCGCCATGCTGATCAGCGGCTGGCCGGCCAGCTCCGCCAGCGGCAGCCGGGACGCGGCACTGCCGAGCGCGTGCCCCGGAGCGGTCACCAGCACCAGCTCCTCCACCAGCACCGGCTCCAGCCGCACCGCCGCCGGCACCGGGACGGGTTCGGCCGGGTGGTACGTGTGGGTGAGCGCGAGGTCCACCTCGCCGGCGGCCACCGCCGTGACCCCGGCCGGGGGGTCGTAGTCCGCGACCGAGAGGCGTACGTCGGGATGCGCCCGCCGGAACGCGCTCAGCGCCGGCGGCAGCAGATGCACCCCGGCGGTCGGGAAGGTGCCGAGCCGCAGCGCGCCGCCGGTGAGCCCGGTCAGCCGCGCCAGTGCGTGCCGGGCCCGCTCCAGCTCGTCGAGCACACACCGGGCGTGTGCCACCAGCACCTCGCCCGCCTCGGTCAGCCGGGCCCCGCGATGGTGGCGCACCAGCAGTGCCGTGCCCGCCTCCCGCTCCAGCTTGGCCAGCTGCTGGGAGAGGGCGGGCGGCGTGTAGCCGAGCCGGTCGGCGGCCCGGGTGATCGAGCCGGCCTCCGCGACCGCCACCAGCGCGGCCAGGCGCGTCGGGTCGTACATGCCGCCAGGCTAAAGCATTGCTTAAGGCCTGCCCAGTGAAGTCGACATACCTGCTGAAGGCTCGCGCGGGGCAGGCTGGGCGGCATGGACGGACAGCTCATCGCCTTCACCGGCATCGCCGCGGGCCTGGTCGCCATGCCGGGCGCGGACTTCGCCGTGGTCGTACGCAACGCGCTCGTCTCGCGCCGGGCCGGGGTGGTCTGCGGGCTCGGCATCGCCGGCGGGCTCCTGGTGCACACCACGCTGGCGGTGGCCGGCGTCGCCGCCGTCCTGGTCGCCGTACCCACGCTGTTCCGGGCGCTGCAACTGCTCGGCGGCGCCTATGTGCTGCACCTCGGAGTGCGCGCCCTGCGGGCCCTGCGGCGGCCCGCCGCGGCCCCCGAGGAGACCGCGGCCGGAACCGCCCACCCGCTCCGGCAGGGGTTCGTCACCAACGTGCTCAATCCGAAGGCCTCGCTGACCTTCCTGAGCCTGCTGCCCCAGTTCGTGCCCGCGGGCAGCCCCGCCCTGCCCCGGACCCTGCTGCTCGCGCTGATCGTGTGCACGCTGGCACTGGTCTGGTTCCAGCTGGTCGCCCTGCTGGTGGAGCGGCTCGGCAGGTGGCTGCGCCGGCCCCGGGCCGCCCGAGGGCTTCAGGCGGGCACCGGGGCGGCGCTGACGGCCCTGGGAGCGGCCCTGCTGCTGGAGCCGCTCCTGGCCTGACGGCAGGTCAGCTGACCCGGCCGTACCAGACGCTCTTCGTCCAGATCTTCTGGAGCTTCACCACGTCCCCGGTCTTCGGGGCGTGCCAGATCTTGCCGTGGCCGGCGTAGATGCCGACGTGGTAGACGCTGGAACCCGAGTGGAAGAAGACCAGGTCGCCCGCCTTGCGGTTGCGGGCGGAGATGTGGTGCGACTTGTTGTACTGCTGGGCGGCGGTGCGCGGCAGCTTCTTGCCGGCCTTCTTGTACGAGTAGAGCGTCAGCCCCGAGCAGTCGAACCTGCGCGGTCCGGTGGCTCCCCAGGCGTACGGGGCGCCCTTCTTGGAGGCAGCGATCTGGAGTGCTTTCGTCGCCGTGGTCGCGGCGGAGGCGTCGGTGGCGAGACCGGGCACCGCGATCGAGCCGCCCACGGCGGCAAGGGTGAGGGCCGAGGCCGTGCCGGCCCGGGCCATCAGCGACGGGACACGATTGAGCGCAGTCATGCGCAACCCTTCGTCAGCCGCCTGTGAAGGATGACCTGTCGGATTCGGGCTGGCGAAGTTGCCCGGCCGCGTTGCCGCGGCTTCACCCCAAGGGTTGCTCGGAGCCTGACGCCCGTCCGTGTCGAACAGACGCACATCCGGTCCGGCGACCCGTCTTGCTTGGGTCCTCCACTCCTGCCGATCCACTCCTGTCGACCGGTCATCCGGGCGGCGGCAGGACTCGGCGTCCGCCCGGACCGCCCCGCCGCGGTGGCGGGGGCTTGTCGTCAGACAGGGATCTTGACTCACGACTGTCCGAAAATCCCAATGGAATCGGGGATTTGTGGTGTTACTCACCACTCACCCGTTCGGGTGGACACTGCTCCGTTCGAGCCTCCGTCAACTTCCGGACGTACCCCCCGACCTGGGGCGAAGCACCTTTCCGGCGGCCCATGGACCCGCGCGCCGTGCAACTCGGGAGGCCCGGAAAACGATCTGCAACTACCCGGTCGGCGGTACGTCGTTCGGGGCGTTTGGCGTGCCGTCCGAGCGGCGCGTGTCGACGCCGGGTACCCGGCGGGCCCCGACCGGCGTCCGCCTCAGCAGACGCCGTCCGGCGGGAGCGCGACGCGAGCGACCCGGCGCTCACCGTCCAGCACCCGCAACGCCCGTGCCAGCGTGTCCCCGTGCAGCTCCGCCTCGCCCCGCTGGTGCATCAGCGCGAGCGCGTCCCGCAGCTCTGCCGCCTTGCGCACCAGGGCCTGGGCCGCGCGGAGCCCGTGGTAGGTGTCCCCGGACCGGGCCGGATTGATACGGCCCAGCAGGTCCACCGCCTCCAGGTAACGGTCGATCAACTCGCCCTCGGCACGGGTCAGCGCGGGCAGCGGCGGAAGGTCCGGCAGCATGGGCGGCTCACCTCGCGTCCGGTGCGCCGGGCGTGTCCCGGCGGCCGGGCACGATGCCGTCCACCAGACCGTAGGCGACGGCCCCGGCGGCGTCCAGGACCAGGTCACGCTCGAGGTCCGCGTGGACCTGTTCGGGCGTGCGCCCCGTGTGCCGGACGAGCATCCGCTCCAGCGTCGCCCGGGTCCGGAGCAACTCCTCGGCCTGGATGAGCAGGTCGCTGGGCTGGCCGCGCACCGGTTCGGGCAGCGCGGGCTGCTCGATCACCATGCGGGCGCCGGGCAGCGCGAACCGCTTGCCCGGGGCGCCGGCCGCGAGCAGCACCGCGGCGGAGGCGCCGGCCTGGCCCAGGCAGTAGGTCACCACGTCGCAGCTGACGTACTGCATGGTGTCGTAGATCGCCGCCATGGCGTCGAAGGAGCCGCCCGGCGAGTTCACGTACAGCGTGATGTCCCGGTCCGGCGCCGCGTGTTCCAGGTACATCAGCTGCGCGGTGACATCGCTCGCCGCCGCGTTGTCGACCGGTGTGCCGAGGAAGACGATCCGGTCCTCGAAGAGCTTCGCGTACGGGTCGAGTGTGCGGACGGCGTTCCCGGTGCGCTCGCTGAACTCGGGCAGCACGTGTCGGGCGGCCGGTCGGTGCATGGACATACCCCTCCTCATGACGAAGCCCCGGAGGGCTCGACTTCTGTAAAAAATGTACAGGACGTACGTGACGTTAGAATGGGGGTATGGCCTACGAGATTCCGGTGACGCAAGCCAGGGCTGAACTCGCCGACCTGATCAACCGCGTCGTGTACGGCGGTGAGCGCGTCGTCGTGACCCGGCACGGCAAGCCGCTGGTCGCGTTGGTCTCGGCCGCCGATCTGGAACGGCTCGACGCGCTGGACGAGCCGGCCGACGAGCAGATCATCAGCTCGGTGTCCCGCGTCCGCGAGGCCGGTTCCGTACCCCGCGACCAGCAGCGCTTCGGGATCGCGGCGGAGCACCGGAGGCCGGGCGCGTCCTGAGCCGCCCGTCTCGGCGGGAACCCATCGGCCGGTCATGGGCCGATCAAGGTCTGGTTAACGTCGCTGAAACTCCGGCGTTCTAGCCTGCCGAACCACGCCACCAGGGGTTTTTCTGCCCGGGTTGACGAAGATCCGGCAATTTGTCTGTGTGTTACACCTGTCCCCGTCGCGGTGGCTGCGGCAACCGGACCCCGCACGGTCCGGAGCAAGAACTGTGAGGTGGGACGTGCAACTGACCCCGCACGAGCAAGAGCGGCTGTTGATCCACGTGGCGGCCGACGTCGCCGAGAAGCGCAGGGCCCGCGGGCTCAAGCTCAACCACCCGGAAGCGGTCGCCCTGATCACGTCGCACATCCTGGAGGGCGCGCGCGACGGCCGCACCGTCGCCGAGCTGATGTCCTCCGGCCGCAAGATCCTGACCAGGGACGACGTCATGGACGGTGTCCCGGAGATGATCCACGACGTCCAGGTGGAGGCCACCTTCCCGGACGGCACCAAGCTCGTCACCGTCCACGAGCCGATCATCTGAGGGGGCCGCGATGATTCCCGGAGAGATCCTGTTCGCGGACGACCCCGTCGTCTGCAACGAGGGCCGCGACGTCACCCGGCTGACCGTGCTCAACGCCGCCGACCGGCCGGTCCAGGTCGGCTCCCACTACCACTTCGCCGAGGCCAACCCGGGCCTGGAGTTCGACCGCGCCGCCGCCCGCGGCAAGCGGCTGAACGTCGCCGCGGGCACCGCCGTCCGCTTCGAGCCCGGCATCCCCGTGGAGATCGAACTCGTCCCGCTGGCCGGCGCCCGGACCGTGCCCGGACTGCGCGGCGAGACCGGAGGTGCCCTCGATGCCTGAGATCTCCCGCGCCGCCTACGCCGACCTGTTCGGCCCCACCACCGGCGACCGGATCCGGCTCGCCGACACCGACCTGCTGATCGAGATCGAGGAGGACCGCTCCGGCGGACCCGGCCACTCCGGCGACGAGGCGGTCTTCGGCGGCGGCAAGGTCATCCGCGAGTCCATGGGCCAGTCCCGCGCCACCCGCGCCGAGGGCACCCCCGACACCGTGATCACCGGTGCCGTCATCGTCGACCACTGGGGCATCGTCAAGGCCGACGTCGGTATCCGCGACGGCCGGATCACCGCCCTCGGCAAGGCCGGCAACCCGGACACCATGGACGGCGTCCACCCGGATCTCGTCATCGGCCCCGAGACCGAGATCATCGCGGGCAACGGGCGCATCCTCACCGCCGGCGCCATCGACGCGCACGTCCACTTCATCTGCCCGCAAGTGGCCGACGAGGCGCTGTCCTCCGGCATCACCACGCTGGTCGGCGGCGGCACCGGGCCCGCCGAGGGCTCCAAGGCCACCACCGTCACCCCCGGCCCCTGGCACCTGGCCCGGATGCTGGAGGCGATGGAGGCCTACCCGGTCAACGTCGGCTTTCTCGGCAAGGGCAACACCGTCAGCCACGAGGCGATGCTCTCCCAGATCCGCGGTGGCGCCGTCGGCCTGAAACTGCACGAGGACTGGGGCTCGACGCCGGCCGTCATCGACGCCGCGCTGACCGTGGCCGACCGCACCGGCATCCAGGTCGCCATCCACACCGACACCCTGAACGAGGCGGGCTTCGTCGGCGACACCCTCGCCGCGATCGCGGGCCGGGGCATCCACTCGTACCACACCGAGGGAGCCGGCGGCGGCCACGCCCCGGACATCATGACGGTCGTCTCGCAGCCGAACGTGCTGCCCAGCTCCACCAACCCGACCCGGCCCTTCACCGTCAACACGACCGAGGAACACCTCGACATGCTGATGGTGTGCCACCACCTCAACCCGGCCGTCCCCGAGGACCTCGCCTTCGCCGAGTCCCGGATCCGCCCGTCCACCATCGGCGCGGAGGACATCCTGCACGACCTGGGTGCGATCTCGATCATCTCCTCCGACTCCCAGGCCATGGGACGGGTGGGCGAGGTCGTCCTGCGGACCTGGCAGACCGCGCACGTCATGAAACGCCGGCGGGGCGCGCTGCCGGGCGACGGACGTGCCGACAACCACCGGGTACGGCGCTATGTCGCCAAGTACACGATCAACCCGGCGCTCGCCCAGGGCCTCGCCGCCGAGATCGGCTCCGTCGAGACCGGCAAGCTCGCGGACCTGGTGCTGTGGGAGCCCGCGTTCTTCGGGGTCAAGCCGCTCCTCGTCATCAAGGGCGGCCAGATCGCGTACGCGCAGATGGGCGACGCCAACGCCTCCATCCCCACCCCGCAGCCGATCCTGCCCCGCCCGATGTACGGCGCGATCGGCCGGGCCCCCGCGGCCAACTCCGTCAACTTCGTGGCCGGAGCGGCGATCGAGGACGGGCTGCCGGAGCGGCTGGCACTCGGCAAGCGGTTCGTGGCGATCGAGTCCACGCGCGCGGTCACCAAGACCGACATGCGCGAGAACGACGCCCTGCCGGACGTCCGGATCGACCCCGACAGCTTCGCCGTGCACATCGACGGCGAACTGGTCGAGGCCACGCCGGCCGCCGAACTGCCCATGGCCCAGCGTTACTTCCTCTTCTGACGGCGGCGTGATGTCACGGGCAGCACTCCTGGTCCTGGCCGACGGCCGCTTCCCCGCCGGCGGGCACGCGCACTCCGGCGGGGCGGAGGCCGCCGTCAAGGCCGGCCACATCACCGACGCCGCGAGCCTGGAGGATTTCTGCCGGGGCCGGCTGCACACCACTGGGCTGGTCGCGGCAGCCCTCGCGGCGGCGGCCGTGCTCGGCGCCGACCCCGCCGGGCTGGACGCGGCGGCCGACGCCCGCACGCCGTCCCCGGCGCTGCGGACCGCTGCGCGGCGCCTGGGCCGGCAGCTGCTGCGGGCCGCCCGGGCGACCTGGCCGTCCGCCGAACTCGACGCGCTGGCCCGGCGGTTCCCCAAGGGCGCCCATCAGCCGGTGGTGCTCGGACTCGCCGCCCGTGCGGCCGGACTCGGGCCCGAGGACGCGGCGCACTGCGCGGCGTACGAGAGCGTCAGCGGGCCGGCGACGGCCACCGTGCGGCTGCTGAGCCTCGACCCGTTCGACGCGACCGGGGTCCTCGCCCGGCTGGCCCCGGAGCTGGACCGCGTCGCGGACGCCGCGGTGGAGGCGGCGCGGAGGGTGGCCGACGAGGGCACCGACGCCTTGCCGGCGGCCTCGGCACCGCTGCTGGAGGTCATGGCCGAGCTCCATGCCGCCTGGCCCGTGCGGCTGTTCGCGTCCTGACCTCACCCATCCGCCCTCCTGACCTCACCCATCCGCCGCCTGGCCTCGCACCCGGCCGTGCCGCCTCGCACCCCCGTCGTCCCGGCCTCGCACCCCCGCGGTCCTGGCCTCGCCCGCCCGCCACCACCCACTCCCTCGGACGAACAGTGGCCCTCTCGGCACCGGGTCACTCGCACAAGGAGCCGTACATGCACCTCGATCACGCCCACTCCGGTCCCGCCGCCGTCGGCGCGGACGCCCACCGTCCCGACGGGACCCGCCGTGCCCTGCGCATCGGGCTCGGCGGCCCAGTCGGCTCCGGCAAGACCGCCACGGTCGCCGCGCTCTGCCGGGCGCTGCGCGACGAGTTGTCCCTCGCGGTCGTCACCAACGACATCTACACCCGCGAGGACGCCGAGTTCCTGCTCCGGGAGGCCGTGCTGCCGCCCGAGCGGATCACCGCCGTCGAGACGGGCGCCTGCCCGCACACCGCGATCCGCGACGACATCTCCGCCAACCTCGAAGCCGTCGAGGACCTGGAGGACGCGGTGGGCCCGCTCGACCTGATCCTCGTGGAGTCCGGCGGCGACAACCTCACCGCCACCTTCTCCAAGGGGCTCGTGGACGCCCAGGTCTTCGTCATCGACGTGGCCGGCGGCGACGACATCCCGCGCAAGGGCGGCCCCGGCGTCACCACCGCCGACCTGCTCGTCGTCAACAAGACCGACCTCGCCCCGTACGTCGGCTCCGACCTCACGCGGATGGCCGCCGACGCCAAGGCGCAGCGGGCCGAACTCCCCGTCGTCTTCCAGTCCTTGCGCGGCGAGAGGGGTGTCGCGGACGTGGCCGCGTGGGTCCGCGAGCGGCTCGCCGCGTGGACGGCGTGACCGTCACCGGGGTCCGGGCCGGCGCCCGGATCGTCGCCCGCGCCGACGGCCGCGGCGGTACGGCCCTGCCCGTCCTGGACGGCGAGGGCCCCCTGGCGCTGCGCCGCACCCGGTCGACCGGACCCGGGACGAAGGTCATGATCGTCGGTGCGATGAGCGGACCGCTCGGCGGCGACCGCTTCACGCTGTCCGCCCGGGTGGAGGAGGGCGCCCGGCTGCACGTCGGATCGGCCGCCGCCACCCTCGCCCTGCCGGGCCAGACCAAGGGCGAGGCGCGCTACGACGTCCGCCTCGACGTGGCCGGCGGAGCCGAACTGCACTGGCTGCCCGAGCAGTTGATCTCCGTCGAGGGCAGTGACCTGTACGTCGCCACGCGGGCCGAACTCGGCGCCGGTGCCCGGCTCGTGCTGCGCGAGGAGCAGGTGCTGGGGCGGACCGGTGAGCAGCCCGGCCGGCTCACCAGCCGGCTGACCGTGCGGGTCGCGGGCCGCACCGTGCTGGACCAGGAGCTGTCCTGCGGCCCCGGCGCCCCGGGCGGCTGGGACGGTCCGGCGGTGCTGGCCGGGTATCGTGCGGTGGGGCAACTCGTGGTCGTGCGGGAGGAGTTCGCGCGGTCGGCGGTCGAGGCGCAGGTGCTGGGCGAACGTGCGGCCCTGATTCCGCTGGCCGGCCCGGCGGTCCTGGTCAGTGCCGTCGCGCCGGACGCCTTGCGACTGCGACGGATCCTGGACGAGGCGCTGACCAGGCTCAGCTGACGGTTCGCCGCCCGAACATGATCATCCGGTTATCGGATTGGTAAAGAAGCCCGGAAAACCCTGTTCCCAGCGGCCTCACAGCCGAGAGGATCCCCGCCTGACCACTCACAGCGAGGTACGGGGAGGGGCCCACTTGAGGGACAACAGACCGAAGAGCCGCCTGCTGGCACTCGGTTCCGCCGGAGCGCTTGTCACCGCCACCCTGATCGCCGGCGTCGTGTCGGCGCCCACGGCCGGTGCCGCCGGGCGGACCGCGCCGGACCGGGAGGCCAAGGGTGCGGAGATTGCCGCCGCCCGCGCCGCCAAGGCAGGCGTCAAGTGGCACGACTGCCCGGACGACTGGGGGCTGGAGAAGCCCATCCAGTGCGGCTGGGTCAGCGTGCCGCTCGACTACGCCCACCCCTACGGCAAGCAGATCAAGCTCGCCGTGGACCGCATCGGCAACACCGGCACCAAGAAGGAGCGCCAGGGCGCGCTCATCTACAACCCGGGCGGCCCCGGCGGCTCCGGCCTGCGCTTCCCGCGCCGGGTCACCACCAAGAACGCCCTCTGGGCGAACGTCGCCAAGGCCTACGACTTCGTCGGCTTCGACCCGCGCGGTGTCGGCCACTCGACGCCCATCTCCTGCGTCGACCCGCAGGAGTTCGTCAAGGCGCCGAAGATGGACCCGGTGCCGGACAGCCAGGCCGACAAGACCGCGCAGCGCAAGCTGGCCCGCGCGTACGCGGACGGCTGCGCCAAGCGCAGCGGCGCGATGCTGCCGCACATGACCACGCCGAACACCGCCCGCGACCTGGACGTCATCCGGGCCGCGCTGGGCGAGAAGAAGCTCAACTACCTCGGCGTCTCCTACGGCACCTACCTGGGCGCCGTCTACGGCACCCTCTTCCCGGGCCACCTGCGCCGCATGATCGTGGACAGCGTCGTCGACCCGTCGCGGGAGAAGATCTGGTACCAGGCCAACCTGGACCAGGACGTCGCCTTCGAGCGCCGCTGGAAGGACTGGCAGAACTGGGTCGCCGCCAACGACGCCGCCTTCCACCTCGGGACCACCCGCGCCGCCGTCCAGGCCAAGTGGCTGGAGCTGCGGGCCGCCGCGAAGAAGCACCCGATCGGCGGGGTCGTCGGCCCGGCCGAGCTGATCTCCTTCTTCCAGGGCGCGCCGTACTACGACTCCTCGTGGGTGCCGGTCGCCACCGTGTTCAGCAAGTACTTCGCCGGTGACACCCAGGCGCTGGTCGACGCCGCCGCCCCGGACCTGTCGGACACCGCGGGCAACATCTCCGCGGAGAACAGCAACGCCGTCTACACGGCCGTCGAGTGCGCCGACGCCAAGTGGCCCACCAGCTGGCGGAAGTGGGACCGGGACAACACCCGGCTCAACAAGGACTACCCGTTCCTCACCTGGGCCAACGCCTGGATGAACCTGCCGTGCGCCACCTGGTCGGCCAAGCAGCACACGCCGGTCGACGTCACGACCCACAAGGGCCTGCCGAAGGTCCTGATCGTGCAGTCCACGCGCGACGCCGCCACCCCGTACGACGGCGCCGTCGAACTGCACAAGCGCTTCAAGGGCTCCCGCCTGATCACCGAGAAGAACGCGGGCTCCCACGGCGTGACCGGCCTGGTCAACCCCTGCATCAACCAGCGCGTCGACGCCTACCTGCTCGACGGCACGCTGGACGGCAAGGACGTGACCTGCGCCCCGCACGCCACGCCCAAGCCGTAACCCCACCCGTACGGTGACGAGGGGCGGCCGGACTCTTCCGGCCGCCCCTCTGCCGTGCCCCCGCTAAGCGGTGCGCCAGGCGTCCTCCGCCGCGTAGTCGAACAGGTCCGGATAGACCTGCGCGAGGAGCGGGAAAGCCGCCCGCCAGTCCCGCCCGCGCAGCGCACCGGTCAGCCACTCCACCGTCTCCGGCAGGGTCTCGGCGTACGACACCACCGGCCGGTAGCCCAGTTCCCGCTCGGCGGCGGACATGTCGAACACCACCGGCCGCGGCACCGACCACGGAGTCCGGCCGACGGAACCGGCCGGCGGCCCGTCGAGGTACGCGGTCCGGGTCTCCACCCCCATCACGGCGTCGATGGCCGCGCCGATGCCGGCGACCGTCGGCGCGTCCCCGTCACAGGCGTTGAGCACCCGGGAGCCCGGCCGGGCCGCCGCCAGCCGTACCAGCTCGGCGATGTTCCGGGCACTCGAAGGGTGGAACCGGCTCTCGCCCCGGTGGGCCAGCACCCGGTCACGCCGCCCGTCCAGATTCCGCTTCACGAAGTACAGCTCGCGCGGCAGCGGGCTGTACGGCCCGTGCACGGCCCCCGCCCGCAGCACCGTCACCGGCAACTCGCTGCGCACCGCGAGGAGTTCACGCTCCATGGCGACCTTACGGGTGCTGTAGGTGGCCTCACCGGGAGCGACCGTCGGCTGTGTCTCGGCCACCGGCACCGGATAGTCCGGGAAGCCGTCCGGCTCGCCCAGGGTGTCGAAACCGCGCCCCGCCCCGTCCTGGTACACGGACACACTGGAGATCACCACCGCCGAGCCGATCCGGTCCGTGAGACCCGTCAGCTGCCGTGCGTGCCCGGCGTCGTAGGCGACCACGTCGACCACCAGGTCGCAGCCGTCGCCGACCACCGCGGCCAGGGCCGCGTCGTCGGCACGGTCCAGCCGGACCGTCCGCACCCCCTCGTCCCACGCCGTGTCCCGGCCGCCGCCGCGCGAGGCGGCCGTCACCGCCCACCCGTCCCGCGCCAGCGCCTCCACCACCGGACGCCCGATCTGCCCGCTCGCCCCGATCACCACAGCTGTCCTCATGCGGCGAGCCTAGGCACCGGGCTCCGCCGTGACGTCTTCCTTCTGCCGACGGCAGAGGTCAGACGAGTGGCGCCCGCGGGAACCTGCGCTTCGCGTTCTGCTCCGCCACCTGCCGTTCCTTGACCACCGCCGCGTACTCGTCGACGTACTCCTGCCCGGACAGCGTCAGGATCGCGTAGACGATCTCGTCGGTGACCGCCCGCAGCACGGCCTTCTCGTTCTCCAAGCCGGCGTAGCGGGAGAAGTCCAGGGGCGCGCCGAAGCGGATGGTCACCGGGCGGATCCTGGGGACGACCTTCCCGGGCGGCTGCGCCTCGAACGTGCCGATCATCGCGCAGGGCACCACCGGCACCCCCGCCTTGAGGGCCATCACGGCGACCCCGACCTTGCCCTTGTACAGCCTGCCGTCGTGCGAACGGGTGCCCTCCGGATAGATGCCGAGCAGTTCACCCTTGCGCAGTACTCCGAGGCCCTCGCGGATCGCGGCCTGTCCCGCCTCCTTGCCCGAACGGTCCACCGGGATCTGCCCGGCGCTGCGGAAGAAGAACGCGGTGAGCCGGCCCTTCACCCCCGGCCCGGTGAAGTACTCCGCCTTGGCGAGGAAGGTGATGCGGCGCTTGAGGATCGCCGGCATCAGGAAGTGGTCGGAGAAGGACAGGTGGTTCCCGGCGATGATCGCCGGCCCCGACGCGGGCACGTGCTCCAGGCCTTCGATCCGCGGACGGAAGACCAGTCTGAGCAGCGGACCCAGGAAGACGTACTTGAGCAGGTAGTAGAACACGGCTCGCTCCTCTTCTCACCGGGTCCCGTGAGAACCGGTATCGCCCCAGGTCAGACAGGTACCCAGGGCATGGGCTCGGGGTACCTGTGCTCATCTGTAACCATGTTCGGCCGGTCTCATGCTGGCCCGGTGCCGCATCAGCTGATGGATGGTCAGCGTGGGGATCGCGCGGCGGTTGCGGTGGCGGAGGCGTCCGAGGGCCGATCCGGGTGGAGCACATGCGCAACACGCCTGCTCTGTAACGGAATTGCGTTAGGCGACGATGTCGACACCGCCGTGCTGTATGTGTGGTGCACCGTACTGTCGTGGGTCGTCTATGGACGGGGGAGCGATGACGCATACGACGGCATGCCCCGGATGCGGTCGGGGCACAGCGACATGGTCCACGCGCTGCGGCGCGTGCGGTACGCCCCTGAACGCCCCGCAGCCGGCCGCCGTGCGGACCAAGCCGCCTGCCGCCGCGCCGCTCGCGGCTCCGGGACCCACCACGTGGGGCGGCGGACAGCATCAGATCCCCGCGATCCGGTGGGGCGGCGGCCAGGACGTCACCAGATATCTGTGCGCGGCCGCGTACCTGGATCGCGCGTATGCCGAGCTGCTCATCAAGCAGATCGCCGCGGAACCCCACCTGGGGGTGGGGGCGGCCCCGGCATGCGATGTGTCCGTGGTGCTCCGCCACGCCTACGCTGCCAACGCGCGCCGCCACCAGCGGGACCTCCTGCTCACCCCGCTGTGTGTGCTCGCCCTGCTCTTCTTCTTTTGGGCCTACGACTCCGGGGTCACCATGCTGGTGCTGTTCCTGGCCTGGATGACCGTGTTGGCCTTCGAACTGTCGACCCGATACGGCAGCCACCTGCAGAGTCTGCGTCCGAACCGGTTCGACCCGGCGGCCGCGCCCCCGCCGCGCAACGCCGGCATCGCGACCCGGCTCGCTCAGATCAGTGCGTACGCCGGCGGAAACACCACGGTGTACAGCGGCTATTCCCCCTTCGTCGGTTACGGGGTCCCTCTCGACACATGGTCCCTGACATTCGACGTCACTGCCCCGGGCCCACTGGGAGGCACTCCGCAGGACTTCGACGTGACGGAGCTCTACGACCAGGTCGCCAGGCGCCTCGGCACGCTGGCCCTGCCCTGTCTGGAGATCGAGGAACGGCTCTTCGTCGAGGGATCGACGGTCCTGGGGGATCCCCGATTCCTTGCCGACCCACTCGGCAGGCCCGTGCCACGGGTGGGTCGGGCCCAGATGGATCAGTTGAAGCGTGCGCCCGAAGAAGGCGCCCGCCCCTATCTGGCCGTGCACTCCACGGGCTGGGGCGGTGAACTGGTCACCTCGCTCTTCCTCCGTTTCGTCCGGTCCGACTCCAACTTGTGCGTGGAAGCGGCTCAGACGGTGTTGTTCCCCCTGGACGACCGCTACCGGATCATCGACACCCTCATGCCCCGGCCCTCCCTGCGCGAGGTGGGGAAGCTGCTGTCGGCGACCCTGGCCAGCACCCTGTTCGTCCTGCTGGCGTCACCGGTACGCGCGGTCACGGGCTTCTCCCCCGACTATTGGATCACGTGGCGCGTGCGGCGGCAGAACAAGCAGATCACCTCGCTGCGCCGGTTCGACTACGGAGCACGGTGGGGCGTGCGTCAGCAGGCCGCCACGACCCGTCATCAGCGCCACTTCCAGAAGACCGACAGCGGCCTCGCCCTCAAGATGATCGAGAGACGTGCCCTGGACGCGCTCATCGAATTCGCCGAGGCGCGAGGCATCGACGTGAGCGAACTGGTCCAGCGCCAGCAGTTGATCGTCAACAACGGCATCATCGCGACGGGCGGGGCGCAGGTGGCGTCCAACTCGATCGCCTCGGGAACGCACTCTCGCATCTCCATGCGTCTGCTCAACAAGATCCCGCTGGTGAACACGGACTGATGTCAGGACAGGTGCGGGCGCCCCGGAAGAGAAGGTATGGAGGAACGGAATGAACAGCAATTACGGGATCACCGCGACCGGCGGTTCACATGTCGCCGGGAACGCCGTCGCCAGCGGCGCGAACGCGAAGGCCGACGTCCGGGACAGTGGCCCCGCACGGTCCGAGGAGGACCGGAGGCTCACGCCTCAGGAGATCGGCGACCTGCTCGCCCAACTGATCGAGGAGCTGCGCCGGTCCGAGCATCCCGGCTCCGCCGACCTGATCGAGGCCGCACAGGACGCGCGCGAGGAACTCGACTCGGAGGCACCGCGTGTGGGCAAGCTGAAGCTGTTCTCGCGGGCACTCGTGGACGCGGTGCCGGGGGTCACGGCGCTGACCTCCCTGGCCACGACGATCCAGCAGGCCATCCACAGGTTGTAGCCGGGCCGGCCCGAGTGTGGCCTACATGTCGCGAAGGCCGTGCTTCTTCCAGATGGCCTTCCCGCACAGCACGGTTCCGTCGCCGGGTTTCCAGAGGCGGTCGTTCCCGCAGGCGTCGTCGGGAGCGCCGCCGGGGAACACGTTCGTGAGCCGGACGGTGTACTGGTACTTGTCGGGGATGTTGGCGTCGCAGGGAGTGGTGGCGTTGAAGTACATCGAGAGCTTCTCGCCGTCGGCCTCTGCGAACATGCACTGGCCGGTCACGTAGTTGCGATCGAGACAGAGATTGGTGTCGGAGTAGTCGCTGTTGCTGTGGTACCAGGTCATGTCGTCGGAGGTGCAGGTGCCGTCCTCGATCGACGTGACACGGAAGTAGGCGTCGGTGTCGGAGCAACTGGTCGTCGTCGGCGTCGAGGAGGACCAGGACCCGTCCTGGTAGTAGTCACTGAGGCAGTCGCCGCGGGAAACCTCGCTGAATGCCAGGTCCTCCGCGCTGGGGGGAGTGGTGCTGGGGTCGGCCGCCGCCGCGCCGCCACTGTCGCTGCTGCTCGCGTCGCCGTAGGAGCCGACGCTCGGGTCCTCCGACGTCTCGCTGGTGTCGTCCCAGGAGACGGTGGGCTGGGGTGAACTGTTCGACGCGGAGCTGGAACCGCCGTCCGAGTGCGTGGCCACGAACGCGACGATGATCACGATCACGGCGACAACGGCAGCGAGTCCCGTGAGCACGGATCCGTTGACACCGGTGGGGTTTCCCGCCGGACCCCGCACGGACCCCGTCGGGCTCCCTCCGCCGGGGCTGCCGGGTGAGGATGTCCGGGGCCCGTGGTGGGCCCTGCCTCGGACACCAGGCGCCTTGGCCGGGACGGTCGACGCGGTGGGGGCGGCCGCGCGGAGTTGCTCGGTCCATGCGGCCGGGGTCGGTCTGCGGGCCGCGTCGGGGTTGAGGCCGGCGCGGGCGAGGTCGCCGAGTGCCGGGCTGAGCGCGGTCAGGGCGGCGGGGTCGGTGGTGGTCTGATCGCGGGCGAAGAGCCGGATGGCGAGCAGCGCGAGCTTGTACACGTCACTGGCGCGGGTGGCCTTCTCCTCGCCTGCGAGGACCTGCCAGTCGGGTGTCTCGGCCTGGGGCAGCACGGTGGCGCCCCGCACGCGCATGGCGTCACAGTCGATGAGGAAGCACTGAGGCTGGGGGGCTGTGGTGAAGAGCAGGTTCTTGGGTGAGAGGTCGCCGACCGTGATGCCGAGGCGGTGCAGGTGCGTGAGGGTGGCCGCCAGGTCGGCCAGGATCTCCAGCCGGTCGCGTTCGCTGATGGTCAGGCCGATCCCTGCGACGTACGCATCGTCGTTGAGCAGGTATTCCAGGTTGGCCAGGCGCTTGGTTCCGGTGGACGTGCCGGCCAGGCTCCGGAAGGCGAAGCGGAAGGGGTCGGGCACGGCACGCATGAGGAAACCGCAGGCCTGGCCCTGTCGTTCGACCACCGCCGCGGGCCAGGCGGTCCTGTCGCACAGCCACCGGCCCTCATCGGCGCTCAACTCGCCGAGCAGGCCCACCTGCGATGCGAGTGCGGCCGCGTCGAGGTCGGGCAGCACGGCGGTGGCGTATTCCTTGTAGGCCACGTCCCAGCCGCCGTTCTCGGCCTCGTTGATCTTCTTGTTGGTCACCTGATGGACCGTGCCCTGGCCGCCTTGGCCCAACTGGCGCCCCAGGGCGAGCGTGCCGCGTTCGACCACCGGTAACGGCTTGGGGGTCATCGTGGCTCCGTCGCGGCGCGTGGCCAGACGGCCAGCAGGGTGCGGTCGTCGTCGAAGGTCTCCCGGGAGAAGTCCAGCAGGTGTGCCAGCCACAGCGTGGGCGGCGGGGAGGCGAGATGGCGGGCGAACAGAGCACCGACCTGGCCGTCACCGTCGCCGAGCGGATCCCCGAAACCGTCCGTGCCGATCAGCAGCACCTGACCGGAGTCCAGAGTTGCGCTGGTGTGTTCCAGCGCATCGGGGACATGGGGCAGCGGCGTCACCTCGTTCGACACCACCAGCGCATCGGAGGCGGTCTTCGAGCCGAACAGCGGCTGATACCGCGAGCTGGGTGGGTCCAGGACCCAGGCTCCCGAGTCCCCGATACGGAAGACCTCGGTCACGGGCCCCGCAGGATGGGCGCGCACCACGCCGGCTACGAGCGTCGTCGCGTACAGGCCCGCCACCTCGCTCGGCTCGGGCTCCTTGCCGTTCAGACGCCACTGGGCGAGCTGCCGCAGTCGCTCGGCGGCATGGCGGGCCACATCCTGAAAGGACAAGCCGCTGTCGTCCTGCGAGAGCTGGTGGAGCAGCATTTCGATGGAGGCCCGGCATGCCTCGACGGCGCCGAGCTCGGAGTTCGCGGCACTGGAGACGCCGTCGGCCACTGCGAAGACGACATGGCCCGTGGGCCCGTGCACCGCGGCACGCGCGGCATCCTGTCGCGGCTGGCGGTAGTACCGGTGTTTGGCGCCACGCACCGAGGCAAAGCGCAGTGACAACAGGTCGGTTGACCAACCGTCACATTCGGTGTCGGGAAAGTCGAAGTCGTACTGGCCGGGCGGCCGTGCCTCGAACTCGGGGCCGGGCACCCCCACCGCGACCCGTTGCCAGGGCGCGGGCCCCGGCGCGGCCACGGGAGCGACCCCCGATGCCGCGGGCTCGCCGCCGCTCGCGAACCTCACTAGCCCACCTCGTCGATCGCCATGGTGAACTGGTCCGGCCGGTTCACCACCAGCTGCGGACTGCCCGAGTTCAGTGCCTGTCCCGAGGCGACCAGGCTCGCGGTGAGCGCATGGAAGAACTCGGCGATGGCACGGCCGATGTCGGTCCCCGGCTTGGCGACGAAGGCGAACTCCTCGCGCGTCGCGACCTCGACCATCGTGTGCGCCTGGGCATCGCCGATGCCGCAGGCCACGATGTTCGGTGCGGCCGGCGTGGTGGCCCGGTCCGTCAGCCTGGCATGGGGCTGACGCCAGGCCCCACCGTCGGTGGGCTGCCCGTCGCTCAGGAAGAACACCACCGGACGGTGCACCTTGTACCCTTCACCGCGCAGCCACTGGACGTCGGACGGAATCCGGTCCAGCAGATCGTCGAACACCGCTTCGTAGTTGGTCAGGCCCCGGATGCTGACCCGGGGCAGGCTGGTCTCGGTACGCATGTCGGCCACCGCGAGGCGCACCTGCACGTCATCGGAGAACCCGAGCACGGCCAGCCGGAGCTTGGCCGCGATCATCGGCTCCGCCCGAAGGCCTTCGCACAACGACACCAGGCCATTCGACAAGTCCTGCCGGTACGGTCCCATCGACTGCGACTCGTCGGCCAGCACATAGGCCGGCAGCAGTACGCCCCTGGTCTCCGCCATTGGGTTCGGTCTCCCCGTTGTGTGGTGTGCCGTGCGGTGCCGGAAGTGTGTCGGGTTGGGTGAACTCCTATAAGTACCACGCGAGTTGAAGTATGTTCCGGCGATGGGTGCATAGGCTAGCGATACGGGGTGGAGTTTCGGTGGGGAATCACTCCTGGAGCAACGAATCCGACGGGCCGAAGCTGCCCACCTGGCAGCAGACACCCCGCGCCGTGCCACCGCCCCAGGGGCGGCCCGTGCCGCTGCCACCCACCCGGTCCGGAGCAGGCGGAGCTGCCGGTCGAGGCGGGCCGACCGGGGCCGCCACGGGTGCGAAGTCTCCACCGGGCACGGGTGGACCGCCGCCTCCGGCCGGGACGAGGGGATCGACGTGGTCCGGTCCGGCGGCGCCGCAGTCCGCACCACCGCTGTCGCCGGGGCCCGGACCGGCCCCGGGACCGCCACCCGGACCATCGCACCGGCCGGGGTACGGGACCGGCACCTCCGTGGCCACCGTGCTCACGCACGGCACCGGCCGCTGGGTCGTGCTCGTGGCGTTCGCCGCGGTCGCCGCCCTCGTTGCGGCACTGCTGACCTGGCGCGGCTCCGGGACGTCGCCCACCGATCGCCGGGCGCCGTTCGCCACCGCCCTGGTGGACCTGGCCCTCCAGCAGGGCGTGCGGTACCGCACGGCGACCGACGGGGCCGGCTGGACGGAGGCACGGGTCACCACCACCGGTGAGGCGCTCGGCGAGGCACCGTACGCCGGGACCCGTGTCCAGACGCTGACCGTGGGCGGGACCACCTACGTCAAGATGCCCGACCCCCTGCCCGCCGCTCTCGGTGGTGCGGACGGCCGGACGGATCTCGCGGGCAGGTGGGTGGCCGGGGCCGCGAAGGCCGATGCCGCGAGCGGTGCGACACCCCGCGCCGGAATGAGCCCCACGACGCTGGCGAACGCACTGCTCAAAGCGGTCGACAGCGCGAGCACGACCCTGCCGGACCCCGAGGCCACGCCCGTGAGTGTCGACGGCGTGCCCGCGCTGAGGGCCGCCACCGCCCAGGGCGATGTGTACGTCTCGAAGGCGCGCCCCCACCGCTTCCTGGAATTCGTACCGCGGACCTCCCCGAGGACCGGGCAGAGCCTCACGCGAGCCGCCATGCAACAGGCCGTCGCGCACGAGCCGGCCGCCGCGAGCCGCCTCGCCGCCCGGGCGAGCGCACCGCCTCCCGGGGCCTTCACGACATCCGCGTTGTCCGGACCGGAGAGCAGAGCCCTGAGGAGTGAGATCCGGGCCCGCACCGCGCAGTTGTCGGGTGCCCTGGATGCCGGCGTCACGGCACGTCTGGAGGAGCAACCGCAGGTGAGCTGCTCCGCCACCGGATGCGAGGTGGGCAGCCACATCACCGGTGTGTTCCCCAGCCGCGAAGCCAGGAAGCGGATCACCAGCGGACGGGTGACCGTCGAGCTGACGGCGACAGTGACGATCGAGGGCCGGCCGGCCGGCACCTGCACCGCCACCGAGGAACTGCCGCTTGACAGCACCGGCGACATCACCTGCAGTGCCGCGGACGCCGGCGCGGTCTTCGCCGAACGGGAGGCCGAGAAGAAGCAGCAGGCGGAGTCCGAGTCCCGGGCCCAGGGCGGGACGCCCGTTCCCTTCGACCTCCATTACACCGCCGACACCTACGTCCGCGTCCTGGCACAGGTGGACGTGGCGGCCGTACAGCAGGCGCTGGAGCAGGAAGAGGAACTGACCCGGGAAGCACCGGCCCCGGCCGATGTGGTCGAACGGGCGGCGCCGGCCCAGGACGACGACGAGGCTCGGGACTGCACCCGTTCCCGCCCGGACAAGGCGGTCGACAACGGTGCCGGCTGGATCCTCAACACCCTCGGCACCAATCACCGCAGCGAAACCGGTCAGGCCTGCCTGAAGAACCCACCCAACAACAGCAGCAGGGAAGCCAAGACCGACCCGGTCGGCTATCGGGAGGCCCAGGCGAAGGTGCGCAGCCTCGGCCGGGAGCCCGAGGCGGATCTGGCGCGCTGTCACATCGTCGCGGCACGCTTCGGAGGGTCGAACAAACTGGCGGCCAATCTGAGCCCGTGCGGCCAGCTCGTCACCAACAACGGCCCACTCGGGATGTCGGCGTTCGAGAACCAGGTGGCCGAGGAACTCGCACGCCAACCGTCCGGTAGCGTCCGCTACCTGGTGGAGCCGTTCTTCGCGTCGGCCCGGAGCAGCATTCCCAAGGGGTTCGTGATGATCGCCATCGCCTACACCCCTGACGGGTTCCCGAACGAGGTCGTCTCGCGATCGGTCCTGAACGTGGTGGAGTCGGCCGGCGGCACCCTGACGAACCTGGGCGACTGAGGCCGACCGCGTCCCTCGTCCGCTGCGACCCCGCCGCCCGAAGGAGTGGCTCGGCCTCGGCCCACCGGCCGCACCCCGGCGTGCCCCCGCACGCCGGCCGCATCCGGCCCTCGTACGATGTCCCCGATGACCGGCACCCGAGCACACGCCCAGCGACCGCCCCGGCGGCGGCACCGCGCGCTGCTCGTGGTCGCCCTGCTGGCCGGGCTGCTCGGCATGCACGCCCTGGCACCCGGCGGGGGCATCGCACACGCCGGACACGCCCCGGCCGCGCACACTGCGGTGAGCGTCACCGCGCCGGACGACTGCCCGGACGGTGCCGGTCACTGCGGCGGCCACCGGCTGCACCACGCCGACCCCAGCTGTGCCTCGGGCGCGCTGGACGGCGGCCCGCAGCTGCCCGCGCCGGCCCCGGACCCGGTGGCCGTCGTCGCACCGGCCCCCCGCCCGTGCCCCGGTCCGGCCACCGCCCCGGACGGCGCCCGCGCCCCGCCCGATCTGGCGGAACTCCAAGTCCTGCGGATCTAGAGGCCGCCCCGGCCGCCGCCCTGCCACGGCGCAGGTGCCGCGGTTGTGCGCACGCGTGCCCGAAATCCCCTCAGAACAGCAGGAGTTCCCCGTATGACCATCCGTACCCTGACGCGCCGTGCCGCCCTCGCCGCGGTCGCCGTGACCGGAGCCCTCGTCCTGGCCGCCTGCGGCGGCGACAACGACGGCACCGGGGCCGGCCACACCGGCCACGGCTCCTCCGCCACCGCGGGCGCGCCGGCCACTCGGAGCGCGTCGGCCGCCGCGCACAACGCCCAGGACGTCTCCTTCGCGCAGGGCATGATCCCGCACCACCAGCAGGCCCTGGAGATGGCGAGGCTCGCCGCCGGCCGGGCCGCCTCGGCCCGGGTGAAGGACCTCGCCTCGCGCATCGAGAAGGCCCAGGACCCGGAGATCCGCACCATGACCGGCTGGCTGACGTCCTGGGGCGAGGACGTCCCCATGGCCGGCATGGGCCACTCCGGCCACACCGGGATGCCCGGCATGTCCGGGATGATGAGCGAAGCCGGCATGACGGCCCTGAAGAAGGCCACCGGCAAGGACTTCGACACCAGGTTCCTGTCGATGATGGTCGACCACCATGAGGGCGCCGTCGAGATGGCCACCACCGAGAAGGCGAAGGGCGAGTACGGCCCCGCCAAGACCATGGCGGACGCCATCGTCACCGCGCAGAACGCCGAGATCAAGGAGATGAAGCAGCTCCTCGGCAGCCGGTGACGGCACGGCGGGCGGGGGCCGGTGCCGCCACCGGCCCCCGCCCGCCCGTCCCTCAGCCCAGCACCTTCTCCAGCGCCGCCAGGGCGGACCGCAGCTCCTCCGCCGTGATGGTCAGCGGCGGCGCCAGCCGGATCGTGGAGCCATGGGTGTCCTTGACCAGGACGCCCTCGCGCATCAGGCGCTCACTGATCTCGCGGCCGGTGCCGAGCGCCGGGTCGACGTCCACGCCGGCCCACAGCCCGCGCGAGCGGAACCCGGTCACGCCCTTGCCGACCAGCTCGGTCAGCCCGTCCCGCAGGATCACACCCAGCTCGGCCGCCCGGCGCTGGAACTCGCCGGTCTCCAGCAGCTCGACCACGGCCGTGCCGACCGCCGCCGCGAGCGGGTTGCCGCCGAACGTCGAGCCGTGCTCGCCCGGGTGCAGCACGCCCAGCACCTCGCGCCGGGCCACCACCGCCGACACCGGCACGATGCCGCCGCCCAGCGCCTTGCCGAGCAGCAGCATGTCCGGGACGACGTCCTCGTGCTCGACGGCGAGGGTACGGCCCGTGCGGCCGAGGCCCGACTGGATCTCGTCCGCGATGAACAGGCAGCCCTTGCGGCGGGTCAGTTCGCGCACCCCGGCGAGGTAGCCGTCGTCCGGGATGATGACACCGGCCTCGCCCTGGATGGGCTCGATCAGCACCGCCGCCGTCGTCTCGTCGACCGCCGCCTCCAGCGCGGCCAGGTCGTTGTACGGCACGACCCTGAAGCCCGGCGTGAACGGCCCGAAGCCGGCGCGGGCCGTCTCGTCCGTGGAGAAGCTGACGATGGTCGTCGTCCGGCCGTGGAAGTTCTCCGCCGCGACCACGATCGTCGCCTGCCCGGCCGGGACGCCCTTCACGTCGTACGCCCACTTGCGGGCCACCTTGATGCCGCTCTCCACCGCCTCCGCGCCGGTGTTCATCGGCAGCACCATGTCCAGGCCGGTCAGCTGCGTCAGCCGCTCGGCGAACTCCGCGAGCCGGTCGTTGTGGAAGGCGCGGGAGGTCAGCGTCAGCTGGTCGAGCTGGCGGTGCGCCGCCTCGACGAGCGCGGGGTGCCGGTGGCCGAAGTTGAGGGCCGAGTAGCCGGCCAGCAGGTCGAGGTAGCGGTTGCCCTCGACGTCCTCCACCCAGGTGCCCTCGGCCCGGGCCACGACCACGGGCAGCGGGTGGTAGTTGTGCGCGAGAACCGGCTCCTCCGCGCGGATCAGGTCGTCGGACGTACGGGTGCGCGCGGGTGCAGTCATCAGCGGATCTCCTGGGTGCAGCACTTGATGCCGCCGCCGGCCTTGTGGAACTCGGACAGGTCGACGGGGACGGGGACGTAACCGTGGTCGGCGAGGCGTTCGGCGAGCGCCTCGGCGCGGGGCGCGATGAAGACGTGCCGGCCGTCGGAGACGGAGTTGAGGCCGAACGCCAGCGCGTCCTCGCGGGTGGCGAGCACCGCGTCCGGGTACAGCCGCTTGAGGACCTCCCGGCTGCCCGGCGAGAACGCCTCCGGGTAGTAGCAGATGTTGTCGTCGTCCAGGACGAACAGCGCCGTGTCCAGGTGGTAGAAGTACGGGTCCACCAGGGTCAGGCCGATCACCGGGTGGCCGAGGAACTCCTGCGCCTCCCGGTGCGCCTCGCGGGTGGTGCGGAACCCGGTGCCGGCGAGCACGTACCGGCCCGTCCACACCAGGTCCCCCTCTCCCTCCGTCACCGACTCCGGCCGGTAGACGTCGTAGCCGGCCGCCTTGAACCAGGTGTCGTAGTGGACCGACTCCGGGCGCCGCTCCGGAGCGTGGAACAGGGAGCCGAACACCCGGCCGCCGACGACGAACGCCGCGTTCGCCGCGAACACCATGTCCGGCAGGCCGGGGACCGGCTCTACGGCGTCGACGGTGTGACCGTGGGTCCGGTAGGCGCGGATCAGCGCCTGCCACTGCTCCTGGGCCAGGTCCAGGTCGACGGGACGGTCGGGATTCATCCAGGGATTGATCGCGTACTGGACGGCGAAGTGTCTGGGTTCACAGACGAGAAAGCGCCGTGGACGCGGCACACGACTGTCGGACACAGAGGGTTTCCTCCGCTTTCCTGTGTGTCACTGAGGGGTGACACCACGGTAGGAAGGGAGGAAGTCGGACGACAAGCGAGAAGAGCTGCGTGGTGGTGCAGCATTGCTGCGTTCTCGGCAGGATGCGCGCACGATCCCTGCGCGTTCCGAGGTCACTCGGGAGCCGCGTGGGTGGCGCCGGCTTCCGGGCTTTCCGGGAGCAGATGGGACAACACCATCACACTGATCGTCTTCCGGATGAACGGCTCGGCACGGATCCGCTCCAGCACCTCCTCGAAGTGCTCCACGTCCCGGGCGCGCACGTGCAGCAGTGCGTCGGCGCCGCCGGTCACCGTCATCGCCGCCGCGATCTCCGGATGGTTGCGGACGACCTCCGCCAGCCGCCGGGGCGGGGCCGCGCCCTCGCAGTACACCTCGACGTACGCCTCCGTGCGCCAGCCCAGCGCGGACGGCTTGACCGTCGCCGTGAACCCGGTGATCACCCCGGTCTCGCGCAGCCTGTCCACCCGCCGTTTGACCGCCGTGGCGGACAGCCCGATCGCCGCTCCTATCTCGGCGAAGCTGGTCCGGGCGTTCGCCATGAGCGCGGTGATGATCTGGCGGTCCAGCTCGTCGAACGAGGGCGTCCTGCTGTTCATGCGGGCACTGTAGCCAGCCCCGCCCCGGCCGACCGGCTCAGGACTGGGTGACGACCAGGGTGAGGGTCAGCAGACCCAGCACCACCCATCCGAACCACAGCCAGCCGTTGCTGCCGAGCGCGACCGTGTAGGCGGTCACGAGGACCAGCCCGCCGACCGTGAGTGCCCCCATCGTCCTGATGGAACCGTTCGTGGAACCGGGCATCGCGACACCCTCCTCATGGTCCGTTACCGACCATGGTGCCCCGATTCCCGGGAAACGGCGCCTGCCGGGAGGATACGGCTGCTCAGCCCTCGCGCGCGTTCAGCGAGGCCAGATAGGCGTTGTACGCCGCCAGCTCCTTGTCGCCGTCCCGGTCGGCGGCCCGGTCCGTGCGCTTGGCCTGCCGCTGCTCGGAGCGGTACCACTGGAACAGCAGCGCGATCAGCACCAGCACCGACGGGATCTCGCTGAACGCCCAGGCGATACCGCCCGCCGCGCTCTGATCGGACAGCGCCTCGACGCCGAGCGAGCCGGGCGGGTGCTGGAAGGTCTCCACCATCGGCGTCGACGCCATCATCAGCGCGATGCCGAAGAACGCGTGGAAGGGCATGCCCGCGAACAGCTCCAGCATCCGCATCAGGTGACCGGGCCGGTGCGGGCCGGGGTCGACACCGATGATCGGCCAGAAGAACACGACACCGACCGCGAGGAAGTGGACCATCATCGCGACGTGCCCGGTCTTCGAGCCCATCAGGAAGTCGAACAGCGGGGTGAAGTACAGGCCGTACAGGCTCGCGATGAACAGCGGGATCGTGAACGCCGGGTGCGTGATGATCTGCATGTACCGGCTGTGCAGCAGCATCAGCAGCAGCTCGCGCGGACCCTTGCGGCCCCTCCCGGCCGTCGGCAGGGCGCGCAGCGCGAGCGTGACCGGGGCACCGAGCAGGATCAGGATCGGCGACAGCATGCTGATCACCATGTGCTGCACCATGTGCACGCTGAACATGACCATGCCGTAGTCGTTCAGCCTGGTGCACATGACCAGCGCGATCGTGAGCACACCGACGACGTACGACACCGTACGCGACACCGGCCACGCGTCCCCGCGCCGCCGCAGCCGCACGACCCCCCAGCCGTAGAGCGCCAGACCGGCGAGGCAGGCCACGAGGAAGAACGGGTCGGCCGACCACTGAAGACCCCGCCCCAGCGTGAACGGCGGCAGATCCATCATCATGCCGTGCCCGCTGTGATCCATCCGGCCGCTCCTGGTTCGTGGGGGTTGCGCGGTGTCTGTCCGCAGCTGTCTTGTCCGCACCAAGAGTAGAACCGGCCCCGGTCACCATCGTGACCGGGGCCGGTTTGTTCTCACCGGAACCACTGCGTCAGAGGACGCACTCCGCCTCGTCGTACCGCTCGGTGGGCACCGTCTTCAGTGTCTCCACGGCCTCCGCCAGCGACACCATCACGATGTCCGTCCCGCGCAGCGCCGTCATCTTGCCGAACTCGCCCCGGTGCACGGCCTCCACCGCGTGCCAGCCGAAACGGGTCGCCAGCACCCTGTCGTACGCGGTCGGCGTGCCGCCCCGCTGCACGTGCCCGAGGATGACCGGACGGGCCTCCTTGCCGAGCCGCTGCTCCAGTTCGACCGACAGCTGCCGGGCGATACCGGCGAACCGCTCGTGGCCGTAGATGTCCTTGCCGCCCTCGTCGAACTCCATGGAACCGGGCCGCGGCTTGGCCCCCTCCGCGGCGACCACGATGGCGAACCGCTTGCCCGCCTCGAACCGCTCGCCGACCTTCCGCGTCAACTCCTCGATGTCGAAGGGCCGCTCGGGTACGACGACGGCGTGCGCGCCGGCCGCCATGCCCGAGTGCAGCGCGATCCAGCCGGTGTGCCGGCCCATGACCTCCACGATCAGCACCCGCTGGTGCGACTCGGCGGTGGTCTTCAGCCGGTCCAGGGCCTCGGTCGCCACGGTCACCGCGGTGTCGAAGCCGAAGGTGACATCGGTGACGGCGATGTCGTTGTCGATCGTCTTGGGCACGCCCACGATGGGCAGCCCGCTGTCCGACAGCAGCCGGGCCGCCTTCAGCGTGCCCTCGCCGCCGATCGGGATGATCGCGTCGAGGCCGAGTTCCGCGACATGGCCCTTGGCCCGCTCCACACCGTCCCGCAGATGCTCCGGGCGGACCCGGGAGGAGCCGAGGATGGTGCCGCCGCGGGCCAGGATGCCGCCCACGGCGTCGAGGTCGAGCTTCAGGTAGTCGCACTCCAGGAGGCCCTTCCAGCCGTCCCGGAAACCGATGACCTCGTCGCCGTGGTCGGCGACGGCACGGTGCACGACGGACCGGATGACGGCGTTCAGGCCGGGGCAGTCGCCGCCGGACGTGAGGACACCAATGCGCATAGCCCGAAATACCTTCTCAACGTGGGCCGGGTAACCGGACCACGTTGTCCGGCGGATTCCCGGTCACCCTACCGGCGGAAGGGGGTGGCTCCGTAGCGGGCGTCCGCCTGCTGGACGCGCCCGCACATGTGAGCGGACGGACCGTCAGGCGGGCCCCAGGGAGTCTGCCGGACCACGTTGAAATCCCGTGAAGAACGGGTTACGCAGGCTGCTGCGCAACTGTCACCTACGCAGGCTGCTGCGCAGCCGCGATGCGCTCGTTGCGGAGCGCCTCGTACCAGCGGTCGTCGATCGGCGGCAGCGCGTTGACGTCCAGCGCCAGCTTCAGCAGCAGGTCGGCGATCAGCGGGTTGCGGGCGAGCACCGGACCGTGCATGTACGTGCCGAAGACCGTCCCGTTGTACGCGCCCTCCGTGCCGTCCCCGGTGCCGTTGCCCTTGCCGATCTGCACGCGGGCGAAGGGGCGGGCGGTGGGGCCGAGGTGGGTGACGCCCTGGTGGTTCTCGAAGCCGGTCAGCTGGGGCAGGCCGAGCTGCGGGTCGATGTCGCCCAGCACGTCGCCGACGCACCGCTCGCCCTCGCCGCGCACCGACACCACGTCGAGCAGGCCGAGGCCCGGCTCGCGCTGGCCGAGGTCGTTGATGAACTCGTGGCCGAGGATCTGGTAGCCGGCGCAGACCGAGAAGACGATCGCGCCGTTCTCCACCGCCCGGTGCAGGTGCCCGTCACGGCGCAGCCGCTCGGCCGCGAGCCGCTGCGGACGGTCCTCGCCGCCGCCGATCAGGTAGATGTCGCCGGAGGTCGGGATCGGCTGGTCGCTGCGCACGTCCAGCCGGGCCACGTCCAGGCCGCGCTGCCGGGCCCGGCGCTCCACGACGAGCGCGTTGCCCTGGTCGCCGTAGGTGCTGAGCAGGTCCGGGTAGATCCACACCAGCCGCAGTTGGTTGTCGCTCATGAGGTGATCGCCCTTCGAAGATCAGTTGCCGACGCGGCGGCGCAGGTCCTGGAACGCGGTGTAGTTCGCGATGACCTCGATCCGGCCCGGCGGGCACATCTGCACGGCCTGGTCGAGGTCGTCGCAGACCTGGAAGTGCTGGTTCGCGACCTCCAGACGGACGGCGAGGTCCAGCTTCCGGTCGCCGATGACGAAGATCGGGTGGCCGGTCAGCCGGGTGTAGTCGACGTCCCAGAGCCAGGAGGTGTCGGTGCCGTCGGCGCCGCGGGCGTTCACCGACAGGATCACCGGCGCGGGCGGCGGGTCGATCAGGGAGAACGTCTCCAGCCAGCCGGCCGGGTTCTTGGCCAGCAGCAGCCTGAGGTCGCGGTTCTGGAACTGGACCACGTCGTACCGGCCGGCCACCGCCTGCACCTGGTACATCCGCTCCAGGGCGACCTGCGGCGGCACCCCGAAGACGGCGGCGACCGCCGCGGAGCTGGCCGCGTTCGCCTTGTTGGCCCGGCCCGGCAGCTGCAGGTGGATCGGCCAGGCGGACCCGTGCGGGTCCAGCACGTGATCGCCGGAGAGCGCCCAGGTCGGCGTGGGCCGGCGGAAGCCGCACTCACCGCAGAACCAGTCGTCGCCGGGGCGCTGCATCACGCCACCGCACGACGGGCAGGACCAGGCGTCGTCCTTCCACATCTGCCCGGCAGCGACCCAGATCACATTCGCGGAGGAGGACGCGGCCCACACCACCAGCGGGTCGTCGCAGTTGGCGACGACGACCGCCTTGGAGCCGGCCAGACCCTCGCGCCAGTTCTCGGCGAGCATCCGGGTCTCGGCGGCTCGGTCCAGCTGGTCGCGGGAGAGGTTCAGCAGGGCGATGCACTTGGGGGCGGTGTCCCGGGCCACTCCGGCCAGGTACTTCTCGTCCACCTCGATGACGCCGAACTTCGCGTCCGAGCCGCCCGCCAGCGCGGACGTGATGCCGGCCGGCATGTTGGCGCCGAGCGCGTTCGACACGACCGGGCCCGCGGCGCGCAGCGCCTCCGCGATGAGCCGGGTGGTCGTGGTCTTGCCGTTGGTGGCCGACACCAGGACGACGTCCAGGTTCTGGGCGAGCCGCCCGAGCAGATCGGGGTCGAGTTTCAGCGCGACCCGGCCACCGATCACCGACCCGCTGCCGCGTCCTGCGGCGCGCGATGCCGCAGCGACCGCCTTGCCCGCGGTCACGGCCAGCTTGGCCCGCGGCGAGAGCGGGTCCGAGTTGCCTGCCATCAGTTCTCGATCCTCCTTGCGTACGCGCCGCGCCTGGGGCCATCCGGCAACGTGGTGTGAACCTCAGCCTATCGAGATCCATTCCAGTGCCGAATCCCGGCCCCAGGCCTCGAGCGGCGGGCATGAGCTGAACGAACCGTACCCTTGCCGCCATGCGACACGGTTCCATTCCGGGCGCCCACGGGCGCGTCCGGCCTCTCACCCTGCTCGGCGACGCGGCGCTGCGCGAGCCCTGCCGGGACGTCACCGACTTCGGACCCGGCCTCGCGGACCTCGTGGAGGACCTGTTCGCCACGATGTACGCGGCGCGAGGAGTGGGCCTGGCCGCCAACCAGATCGGGGTCGGTCTGCGGGTGTTCGTGTACGACTGCCCCGACGACGAGGACGTCCGTCACCTCGGCCATGTGGTGAACCCGCGGCTGGTCGAGGCCGACGGTGTGGTGATCCGGGGCCCGGAGGGCTGCCTTTCCCTGCCGGGCCTGGAGGCGGGAACCGAGCGCTACGACCACGCGGTGGTCGAGGGCTTCACCATGACGGGAGACCCGGTCACCGTCCACGGCACCGGCTTCTTTGCCAGATGCTTGCAACACGAGTGCGACCACCTGGAGGGCACGGTGTACGCCGACCGCTTGGCGGGGTGGCGCCGCCGGAAGCTGGTGCGGCAGATCTCCCGAGCCCCGTGGCACCGGCCGGCTGCTCCCGCTCGGGGACGCGGGGAACTGCGCGACCAGCCCCCGCCGGCCCGCGGCTGAAGAGCGGCCGTCAGAAGCCGGGGCCTCCCATCCGGTCCCCGGCCGCGGCCAGACGACCCCACAGCAGGTCCGCGAGAGACCGCACCAACTCGGCGCGTGAACAGGGGCGTTCACCCAGCCACCAGTCACCCGCCGCGTGCATCATCCCGACGATCCCGTGCCCCCACACCCGAGCCAGCTGCTGGCTCTCCGGACCCAGGTCCACCCGCTCCTCGATGACCTGGGCCAGCTCCTCGCCCATCCGCCGGAGCAGCGGAGCGCTGTGCTTGCCCACGTCGAAGCCCTGGTCGCCCCCGGTGCTGCCCTCCGCCGGGTGCATCAGGAACCGGTACACCTGGGGCCGTGCCTCGATCGCGGCGAGGTAGGTGGCCAGCGTCGCCTCGACCCGCTCGCGCCGGTCGGCGGGTGCGTCCAGCGCCGCCCGCAGGGAGTCGAGCAACGCGTCGGTGTGCCGCTTGGCGAGCGCCGCGTACAGTCCGCCCTTGTCGCCGAAGTGCCGGTAGAGAATCGGCTTCGTGATACCCGCTTCCGCCGCGATCGCGTTCATCGACGCCTGCGGGCCGTCGCGCAGCACCACCCGGTCGGCGGCCTCCAGCAGTTCGCGTCGTCGGCGGTCGGCGGACCGCTGCTGCTCGGTCCGCTGCGTGGTGTCCATGTGCTCTCCCCACCCGTGCTGATTCGGTGACGCCTGCGCAAACTAACACTGACCGTTCCCCGCACATCGAACGGGATGCTGAGGTGTCATCACCGGTTGACTTTCCTTACCGATCAGTAACACACTTCGGGTTACCGCTAGTAACACCGCACTGCCGCCCGCTGGAGGGGACATGGCCGAGTTCACCATGGAGCTGAACGAGGAACAGAGGGAAGTACGCGACTGGCTCCATGGCTTCGCCGCGGATGTGATCCGTCCCGCAGCGGCCGAGTGGGACGAGCGAGAAGAGACGCCATGGCCGGTCATCCAGGAGGCCGCGAAGGTCGGCATATACTCCCTCGACTTCTACGCGCAGCAGTACTTCGACCCCACCGGCCTCGGCATCCCGATGGCCATGGAGGAGCTGTTCTGGGGCGACGCGGGCATCGCCCTCTCCATCGTGGGCACCGGCCTCGCCGCCGTGGGCGTCCTCGCCAACGGGACCGAGGAGCAGATCGGCACCTGGATCCCGCAGATGTACGGCGACCAGAACGACGTCAAGGTCGCCGCGTTCTGCTCCTCCGAGCCCGACGCCGGCTCCGACGTCGCCTCCCTGCGCACGCGTGCGGTGTACGACGAGGCCAGGGACGAGTGGGTGATCAACGGCACGAAGACCTGGGCGACCAACGGCGGCATCGCCAACGTCCACGTCGTGGTCGCCGTGGTCGACCCGGAGCTGGGCTCCAAGGGCCACGCCTCCTTCATCGTTCCGCCGGGTACGGCCGGTCTGTCCCAGGGCCAGAAGTTCAAGAAGCACGGCATCCGTGCCTCGCACACCGCCGAGGTCGTCCTCGACAACGTCCGGGTGCCCGGCTCCTGCCTGCTCGGCGGCAAGGAGAAGCTGGACGAGCGCCTGGCCCGGGCCCGCGAGAAGGCCGGGGCGGCCGGAGGCTCGGGGAGCGTGAAGAACGCCGCGATGGCCACGTTCGAGGCGTCCCGCCCGGCCGTCGGCGCCATGGCGGTCGGCACCGCCCGTGCCGCGTACGAGGTCGCCCTCGACTACGCCAGGACCCGCGAGCAGTTCGGCCGGCCGATCATCGACAACCAGGGGGTCGCCTTCCAGCTGGCGGACATGCGGACGCAGATCGACGCCGCGCGTCTGCTGGTCTGGCGGGCCTCGTGGATGGCGGTCAACGGCAAGCCGTTCACCGCGGCCGAGGGCTCCATGTCGAAGCTGTTCGCCAGCGAGACCGCCAAGAAGGTCACGGCCCAGGCGATCCAGATCCTCGGCGGCAACGGCTACACCCGCGAGTACCCGGTCGAGCGGATGCACCGGGACGCGGCGATCTACACCATTTTCGAGGGGACGAGCGAGATCCAGCGGCTCGTCATCGCGCGGGCCCTGTCCGGGATGCCGATCCGGTAGCACCGTCCTTGCAGTAGGACGCGCATAGATCGTTCACGTGAGAAAGGCCCTCCCGGACAACCCGGGAGGGCCGCTGCGGCGTGCTGAAGTCAAGATCCAATCAGGCTTGGGAGACGACTGGGAGATCGTTTCTGGCGGGGCATCTGGAGCGGGGGATACGGGCCGAACTCGCGGCGGTCCACGACCACCCTCAACGAGTCCTCCCAAAGGCGTTGGAGGTACTCGGCGATCGCCAACTCCATCGCCAACGTCACGTGCGAGTAGGTGCCTTCGACGCCCTGGAGCACATGCCCCATCCGCGCCTCAACAGCAACTCTAGGATGATTGCCCTCATCCAGCCAGACCTTCTGCGAGTGCCGTAGCCCATGCGGCGTCAGCCCCTCAACGCCGAGCACCGGCCTGATCCCGACCCGTGCCTTCGCGCCCCTCACGACACCGCGCGGCGCCCGCCCGGACACCAGCGGCTGCCAGGTGTCCTTGTACCAGTCACCTCCCCGTAGCAGCCGACCGCCCTTGGGCGCGGTGAAGACCCATTCGCTGCCCGGCCGGGAGTCCATCAACTCCTGCAGCAGCTCGGCGAGGAACCGCGGCAGAATCAGTCCGCGGCCCGAGTCGTACTTGTTGGCGATCTCCGTGAACACGCCGTCGATGTACTGGCTCTGCTGTACGGAGTGCAGGCGCGCCCCCTCACCGGTGTCCTTCAGGGCCAGCTGGTCGCGGTGCACGCCGGCCAGCTCACCGATCCGCAGGCCGGTGTAGGCCGACGTGAGAACGAGGACGTACTCGTTGAGGCCTCGCATCTCCAGCGCATTGCGGGCAATGAGGAGCGCCTGGCGCGGGGTGGCGATGACCTTCTCGTCCTTCGGCTTCGGCTTGTACCGGCCGCGCCGGCCCGACTTTCGGGTGGCCACCGGGTTGTCGCCTCGCAGCTTCTCTGTGACGGCGTCATCGAGCATCGTGCGGAAGACGCTCATCACGCCGTCCGCGTAGTTCTTCGCCAGCCGCTGGCGTAGGCCCTTTTCCCAGGTGGCGATCGCGGTGGGGGACAGGTCTCCGATCGCCACACCTCCCCACTCGGGGAGGATCTGGTTCTTCAGCCGCAGCCGGTATTCCTTCTCGGTGAGGGGGCCGACGTCGATGGACGGCAGCCAGGCCGCCGCCCACTCTGCGACGGTGATCCGACCGTCACGGGGGTTGATGAACTGCTTGCGCCGGACGTCGACTTCCAGGCCGTGTGCGTACTGCTCGGCAGCGCGTTCCGTGTAGAAGGGCTGACCTTGGTCGTCCTTGGAGACTGACCCCCACTTGCCGTTGGGGAGCTTGTACCGACCTCGATACCGCCACTTGCGGGCGCGCTTGTCGTAGCCGCGCTTCTCTCCGTAGGCCATCGATCACCTCTGGGCTCATCCAGTGACCGCACGCAGTGCGGTCCGGACCATGGTCTCGTCGAGCCGTTGCCAGCCGGTGATGGTGACGTTGAGGATTTGCTGAAGGGCCAGGGCGCCGTCGTCCTGGATCAGACTCTCGTCGATGTAGACGTTGAAGCGTCCGTCATCCCGGTCGTCGACCCAGATGCGGACTTTTTTGGGCATTCCCGAGACTGACAGAACCCGCACACACATAGGTCCCCCAAGACCACTGCGGGCGCCCTCCATTGTGGTGTCCGCATATGACACCACACTTCCGGGTGATGCTGGAAGGGATCGTGCACGACCAGTGAGGGCCGAGTTACGAGCCGTTGGCAGCCTGCGGCTCGTCTCCGTTGTCGTCATCGTCGTCTGGCAGCCGGTGCAGCTTGCGCTCCGCCCGGCGCCAGGCCAGCAGAGCCTCCTGGATTTCCTGGGGTGTGGCGTCCGGCTGGCCGTGGACAACGACCGTCATGCGGGCGCCCTTCGTGCCGGGAAGCTGGATGACCTGTGAGTCGATGAGCGGATCGTCGCTCTCCAGTTCATCGACGACCCGCAAGGGGAGCTTCCGGCGGAGCTTGTCTTGCCCGACGCGCAGCTCGGCCGACCCCTCGTGAACGACCGGCACGCGGGTGGGCTCTCCACCGCGTAGCACTTCGAGCCCCGAGCCGGGGGCCCATCCGAGGTGCGGCTCGACCTTGCCAAGGGAGGGTGGAATCCGTGTGCGGGACTCGCCGCTCTCCAGATTCTGGACGCTGCCTTCGCTGATGCCGGCGAGCTCGGCGAGGGCGACCTGGGTGAGCCCGCGTGCTTCGCGGGCCGACCTGATGGCATCCGCGAGCTTGGGCCACTGCCGTTTGGTCCGGTCCTCTGTCATGTCGGCCATCATGCCGCACGGTTTGGCAACACGCACCTACCGGATCCCCCAATTGACCTGGATTGATCGGTCTTAGGGGCGCATTTTTGTTGCTTCGTTAACGGCTCGTTGCGCTTGCGCGCCGTGCATGCGCCGCTGCGCGCCGTACTTCTCTGGCCACAGCTCTCGTCATCGAACCCGCAAGTAGGCCCAAGTAACCCAGAACAACACCCAAAGAAACCAGCGCTAGCCGCTTGCCGTTGCGGCTTCATTAGGTCTACGTTGTGTCTCGTGAGACCGAACGGAGCCGCAATGAAGGCCATCCGCGAGGCACGGGGAATCAGCCTTCAGCAGCTCGCGAAGGACATAGGCAGAGACCCCGGCTTCCTCTCCCGAGTCGAGAACGGCCAACAGGGAGCAGGGGCCGGAACCCTCCACCTCTACGCCTCACGCCTGGACGTGCCTATCGCAGCCATCACACACGAGGAGAGAACCCGTGACCAGGAACGACCTGGCTCCCCCCACCGACACGACGCTGATCCTGCGACTCACCGAGCTGACGGCAGCGGTTGAGCGTCTGGCGTCCGCCCCCACCGCGGCCGAGCTGGAGCTCAAGTGCTTCACCCCCGAGGAGGCCGCAGCCATCCTCGGCAAGACGACCAACTGGGTCGTCGAGTCCATCCAGGCCGGCCGGATCCCCCACACCTACGTCGGCAAGTCGCCGCGCATGACCGCCGCCCACATCCGCTGGGTCCAGGCCCAGGGCGAGCGGGTGCCGAACCAGTACGCCAAGCCGATCTCCCGCCGCCCGGCCCGCGCCGCCGCCTGACGCGGCAGCAAAGAGGCCGCCCCGCGCCTACGGGACGACCTCGAACGATCCACCCCTCACGAACCTCACGAACGAAAGGGGCTTCACGTGCCTCAAGTATCACCCAACCTGATCGCGGCGATCGACACGATCGACCTCTCGGAGGCGGCTGACACGATCCGCCCCACGAACTCCGCCCTCGCCGACCTGCTTGACGCGGTCGATGACGTCGAGCGGGACAGCCTGCACACGATGGTCGAGTGGCCGAACGGCGAGACCGAGTGCAATGAGGACTGCGCTCCGTGCACCGCCAAGTACGCCGCCCAGGTCGTGGCCCACCAGTACCTGCGAGCGATGGCGAGGGCGGCGTCATGAGCGACCTGACCCCGGAGCTGATCGCCGACATCGAGGAAGCCCTCCTCGGCGACTGGGACGACGACGTGATGGCGGTCGTCCGCCAGGGCTACGTCGCCGGTGCTCTGACCGCCTACGCCTGGCGTGACGGCGGCGCCCACATCCCCACCGACACCGAGAACGGGGGCGCGCTGTGAGCGACTACCCGGAGATCGCCGCCCGGTTCACCCGCGACACGGCCGGCCACCAGATGACCGTCCTGCACGACGACGGCCTCTACCGGCACCTGCGGTTCACCAACAACCCGCGCGGCTACGGCGAGTACTGGTTCGACCTGATCACCTGGCCCGGACGGCTGGCCATGTGCGGTGACCTGGGCGACGACTACGTCTTCAGCCGCATGCCCGACATGTTCGAGTTCTTCCGCGCGGACCGCAGGTGGGGCATCAACCCGCACTACTGGGCGGAGAAGCTCGGTGGTGGGCGCCGGTCCGTCAAGGAGTACTCCGAGGAGCTGCTGCGACAGCGAGTCGTGGAGCAGTTCGTCAATGACGCCAAGTGGGGCGGAGTCCCCGCCGGAACAGGCAAGCACCTGCGCACCTGGGTGCTGAACGAAGACCTGAGCGACGAGCACACGGCACGGAACGTGCTGGAGGACTTCGCGTTCCAGGGCTACGAGTTCAAGGACGTCTGGGAGTGGGACTTCCACGACTACGAGTCGTCCTTCATCTGGGCCTGCTACGCGATCCAGTGGGGCATCGCCCGCTACGACCGGGTCCGCAAGTACGGCCTGCAGAAGCTCGCCGTTCCGGCGCCCGTCGAGGGCAAGGCGGGTGAGTCGCGATGACCGTCGACCTGTCCCGTCTGGACGTGCGGCTGCCGGTGGTCGAGGCCGACGCCGCACTGCAGGCCCTGCTCGCCGAGCCGCCCGCCGGCCACACCCCGAACCTGCAGCCCGCCGACTGGTACGAGCGCGTCTTCGACGCCATGGCCTGCGCCCACCCCGAGGCGTGCACGTGCAACACGGAGCCGGTCCGGTGACCGCGGCCGTCGACCCGGCCGACGAAACGCACCCCGCGATCGTCAGCCTGCGGGCCCGGGTCGCCGAACTGGAGGCCCAGCTCGTCGCACTGGAGCGGACCAACTTCGAACTGAAGGCCGCAGCTGAGACGAGCCGCAACTTCCGGGCCGACCGCGCTGCCGGGCACATCATCGACCTCGACAACTGGGGACAGCCGTGAGCCTCACCCTCATACCCGGCCGCACGAACCGGCCCGCCCGCAAGCACCGCGCTATCGACCGGCTCGCCCAGCGTGAGCAGGAACTCGCCGAGCTGCAGCGGCGGCTCGCCGACGCCGACGCGCTGATCCTGCGGCAGGCCACCCGGCTCAGCGAGCTGGAGACGGCCAACGAGCAGCTGGCTGACCGGCTTCAGCAGACGCGGGACGCGCTGATCAACGTCGGCCGGGACCGCGACGCGCTGGAGCGGTACGTCGGCGAACTCGAAGGCCAGGTCGCCGACAGGGACCGGCGTCTCGACATCCGCACCTGGGCTCACGCCGCGGTCACCCGCACGCAGGAGATGCCCGTCGTCGAGGTCGTGCCGCTGCACCGCGCACCGTTCGCCGTAGTTGACGAGGAGGTCGTCGCATGACCGTCCGTCCCCCGATAGTCGGCGCGGCCCTGTGGACCGCGGTGATGAGGAATGCCGGCCACCGGTGTGAGTGCCGGGGCGCCTGCGGCAAGAAACATTCCGCGCCGGGTCAGCGCACGCAGGGCCGCTGCGACCTGGAGAACGGCAAGCACATCTCCAAGCGTGGCGAGGTGGTCCTGATCGCGATGCCGCGGGACCCGATCAACGAGGGCGACTTCGTGACCGCAGCCTCGTTGCCTGCCCGGCGCCTCGCGGCGATGTGCCCCGACTGCTACGACGCGGTCCGCCGAAAGATCGCCAAGGCGATCAAGCAGCTGCCACCGCAGGAAGACGGCCTCTTCGCCGTCGAGGAGTTCCGCGTCAGCCCGGCCAGCAAGAAGCAGGTCGACGTCGGAGCCGCATAAGCCCGTCGGTCGGGCGGTCGACCTCGCGTCCCGTCCGGCCGGCGCGCCCAACTCCACAGCCGCCGCGTGAGCGCACCCCCTCGCGCTCCGCGGCACCCGAGGCGGCTCGCCCCGCAACCCCCCGGTCGGGGCGAGCCGCCACCCATCAGCACACCCATCTGGAGCCTTCATGAACGCCAAGCGCCCCAAGATTCCCGCCGAGGTCGCCTGTCACGTCCTCTCGCACTTCGGTCGTGGCGGCTACCCGGCGGGGGACTGGACCGAGTCCCTGATCAGCCTCATCGACCGCGCCGACGCCGTGAACCGGGTCAAGCTCTGCACCACCTTCCCCGACTACGGCGACGCCATCCTCCTCGCCAAGTACGACGAGAACGGCATCGCTGTCCTGCAGGCCATCGCCCGCGGGCAGGCGGCAGCGTGAGCCCGCTCGCCTGCCGCCAGTGCGGCAACACCGACGGACCGTTCACCCGGGACGGCCTCTGCGAGGACTGCGAGGACGGGACCGGAGCGGCGCCGGCCGAGGTCGAGCCGGGTCTGTATGACATCCCCGCCGACCTGTATCACCGGGACCCGATCCCCGGCGGCAGCCTGTCGTCGACCGGCGCCCGCAAGCTCGTCACCGAGTGCCCCGCCAAGTTCAAGCACTGGCTCGACAACCCGCAGCCCCACAACAAGGCCCTCGAACTCGGCACCGCCGCGCACAAGCTCGTCCTCGACGACGGCCCCGAGCTCGTCCTCGTCGACGCCCCGCGGTGGGACACCGACAGCATCAAGGCCGAGGTCGCCGCGATACGAGCGGCCGGCGACATCCCGCTCAAGCGCCACGAGCTGGAACAGGTCCACGCCATGGCCGCCGAGCTGCGCGCCAACGAGGAAGCAGCCGCCCTGCTGGAGCCCGGCTCCGGACTCGCCGAGATGTCCGCCTTCTGGGAGGACAACGGCGTCTGGCGCCGCTGCCGCTTCGACTGGCTCCGCCACGACGGCCAGATCGTCGACTACAAGACCGCCCGGTCCTGCCGCCGAGCGGACCTGGAGAAGGCATTCAACGAGCACGGCTACCACCAGCAACAGGGCTGGTACGAGGACGGCGGTGAAGCCCTCGGCGTCGCCGACCCCGAGCGCCCGATGCAGTTCGTGGTCCAGGAGAAGGACCCGCCCTACCTGGTCGTGGTCACCACCTGCGACCCGATGGCCCGCAGCATCGGCCGCCACCTCAACGAGGTCGCCCTCAACACCTACGCCATCTGCCGCGAGCGCGGCGAATGGCCCGGCTACCTGCCCAACCCGATGATCTCGCTCCCCTCGTGGGTCGAGCGCCAGTACGCCTAGGAGCAACCCGCATGTCCCAGCTTCCCCAGCCCGTCCGCACCGCGCGGCCCGCCCAGCAGCAGGACGCCCCCGGGCAGTTCGCCTTCCGCCCGGCGAGCAAGGCCGGCCGCAAGGCCCGCCTGTCCATCCAGGGCATGTCCGGCTCCGGCAAGACCTGGACCGGCCTGTCCATCGCCCACGGCCTCTCCGAGGGCCGCAAGTTCGGCGTCATCGACACCGAGGGCGGAGCGGCCAGCCTGTACGCCGGGATCGGCGGCATCCAGTTCGACGCCGTCTCCCTGGACCGCTACGACCCGCGCGACCTCATCCGCATCCTCGACTCCGCCGCCAACTTCGGCTACCCCACCGTCTTCGTCGACAGCCTCTCCCACTTCTGGAAGGGCACCGACGGCACCCTCGACCAGGTCGAGAAGGCCAGCAGCCGGTACGGCGGCAACAAGTTCGCCGGCTGGAAGGACGGCACCCCCATCCAGAACGACATGGTCGCCGCGATCCTCGCCTACCCCGGCCACGTCGTCTGCTCGATGCGCTCCTACACCGAGTGGGTGCTGAACGGCGGCAAGCCCGAGCGGGTCGGTATGCGGCCCGAGCAGCGCAAGGGCATCGAGTACGAGTTCGACGTCGCCGTGGCGATGGACCTGGAGAACACCCTCGAAGTCCTCAAGTCCCGCTGCCCGGACCTCCACCGCAAGGTCATCAAGCGGCCGGTCGGGGCCCGCGACATCGCCGGCCCGCTCCTCGCCTGGCTGAACGCCAAGCCCGAGCCCACCGAGCAGTAGCCCGCACAGCGGAGGCCGCCCGCGGGCAGTGCGGGCGGCCACGGACCAAGTAGACCCCGAGTTCGACTTCGTGGCGAACAACCGCCACATCAAGAAGTCGCGCCCGGTCAACTGACCAGGGAGAACCACGTCATGCATGATCGTGGAACATCGCGTGAAACCAAGCGCGTCAGTGTCGTGCCTTCGAATCCTGGCATGACCTCCATCCAGCCCGCCCTCGACGGCAGCATCCCCGAGCCCAGCAAGACGAAGACCCGGCAGCAGGCCGAGGACTACGAGTCCTGGCTCTCCGTGGTCTGGCCCAAGTTCATAGCCGCCGCCGCTACCGGACGCACCTTCACCTGCTACGAGGTAGCCGACGCCCACCATCTGCCCGACCCGCCCAACCCGCAAGCTCACTGGGGTCGACTGATGACCCTGCTGAAGGACGAAGGCTACGTCCGCACCGCCGGCTGGGCCTGCAGCGACCGACCCAGCGTGCACCACAGCGGCGTCCGCACCTGGCGCGGCACCGCCGCCGCGAGGAGGGCCGCCTGATGGTCCGCTACTTCGCTCTCGCATGGCTGGCCGCGATCGCGGTCGGGACGCTCGTCGGCGCCACCGCTGGTGCCTGCCTCAGCCTCGCCGACTGGGTTCGCGCCCGTCACGGCATCCGCCGCCTCGAACAGCACGCCAACCAGACCAGCATCCGGAAGGAGAAGCCGTAATGCCCCGCCGCACCGGAGAACCGCCGCACCACCACAACCTCACCTGCTACACCAACTACGGCTGCCGCCTCCCCGAATGCGTCGAGCGCTACAACGCAGCAGAGCGGGATCGCCGCAACCGCAAGCAGCAGGGCAACTACCAACGCTTCACCGAAGCCGGACCGGTACGCACCCACGTGCAGCAACTCATCGCGGCCGGAGCCACACCCCGCGGCATCGCCATCAAGGCCAACGTCGGCGACAAAGTCGTCCGGGGACTCCTCCCCACACGGGCCGACGGAACCCGCATGCCCCTGAAGCACCGCCTCGTCGCTGACAACGCCGCCAAGCTCCTCGCCCTCACAGCAGATGACGTCGTACCCCAGTACACGCCGGCCTTCGGAACCATCCGACGGCTGCAAGCACTCGCCGCCGACGGCTGGCCGCAGAAGGTCATCGCTCGGCACGTGGGCCTCTACCCGAGCTACATCAGCCAGTTGCTGTGGCGGGCCAGCACCAACGCCGAACTTCAGGTCCGCGGCAGCACCGCCCTCGCCGTCGCCCGCGCGCACGACGCCCTCCGCGGGAAGAAGCCCACCCGCAATGGCGTGGCCCGCAAGGCCTACAAGCTGGTGCGCGCGGCAGCTCAAGAGCACAACTGGCCGCCTACCAGCTACTGGGACCAGCACCCGGGCGCGATCGACGACCCCCACTTCGAGCCCCTGTACGGCGTCACCCGCCGAGAGATCGTCGCCCAAGACGCCGCCTGGGTCATGCGCACCGCCGGCCTCGACCGGCACGCCGTCGCCGAACGCCTCGGCGTCCACAAGAGCTACCTCGACCACGCCTTCCGCGAGTACCCCCAGTACGCGATCGGGGTGGCCGCGTGAACGGCTCCCGTGTCGGCCACGGCGCCCGCGAGCGCCTGTACGCCTCCACCACTGACACCTTCGACTCGGACAACGACCTCGACTACATCGCCATCGAGTACGCCCTCAACGGCGAACGCGTGAAGCTCACTCCCGCCGAGAAGATCCACGCCGCGCAGATCCTCGCCAACCGCGGCTTCAGCGACAAGGCCATCGGTGACCGCGTCGGATGCAGCGCCTCCACCGTGGACGGCTGGCGGGCCAACGGATGGAAGCCCGGCCCAGCACCCACGCCTCAGCCCCGGCAGAAGCGGCCCGAGCCGGTCTGTGGCGAGCCGCGCATGTACCGCCGGCACCTGAAGAACGGCGAGAAGTGCGACGTCTGCCGGGCTGCGAACGCCGCAGCCGACCGCCGCTACCGACTCACCGGCAGTCAGAGGCCCGCGTGACCGCGGGCCGCCGGCCCCGCGACCGGCCCTAGCAGCAACACACCCCACCCCATCCGAACACAGAGAGGAGGACCGCGTGAACGACATCGCACTGCCGACGCAGGAAGAGGCACGCGCCCTCACCGACCGAATCAAGATCGCTGTTGAAGGAACCTGGCAGCTCATCCGCGAGGCCTACACCACCCGCACCTGGGCGGTCCTCGGCTACGACACCTGGGACGCCTACTGCACCGCCGAGTTCGGCGAGACACGGCTCCGGCTCCCGCGCGAGGAGCGGCAAGAGGTTGTCGCCTCCCTGCGCGACAGCGGTCTCAGCGTCCGGGCTATCGCCTCCGCTACGGGGGTCGGACGAGGGACCGTCGAACGGGATCTTGCAGGTGTCCCATCTGGGACACCTGGCACACGGTCTGTAGTCGGAACCGACGGTCGGGTGTACGCGCAGTCACGGGCGAGCGACGCCGACATCGTGGACGCCGAGTTGGTCGACGAACCCGCCCGCCCCGAGCCTCCAAAGGTCAAGCGACGCCCGCTGCCGGAGGCGTTCACCGACGCCGGCCGCGACCTCACCCGAGCCGCCGAGCGCCTCGCCCGGCTCACCGAAGACGACCGGTTCGCACGCAACCGGGAGACCACCCACCACCAGGTGCCCGAACTCCTCGGCGCCCTGGAACACACCACCCGGCTCGTACAGGCCATGAACCTGCCCACCGCCGAGGCAAGCGAAGAGGCCCGCCGCTGGTGGGCGACGAGCCTCCACAAAATCAGCGACGCCCTCGCCGACGTCGCCAACTCCCTCGAGAAGGAGCTGTAATGCCTAAGCCCAAGGTACCCGCGATCACCGGCCCTCAGTACCGGGTCGTCGACGTCACACCGGCACTCGCCGAGAAGTGGCTCGCCCAGAACACCCACAACCGCAACCTGCGCGAGCGCGCCGTCCTTGCCTACGCCCGCGACATGGAAGCCGGCCACTGGGCCGAGAACGGCGAGTCCATCAAGTTCGCCAAGGGCGCTGTCCTGCTCCTGGAGGGGCAGCCGCCCCTGTACGGCGGAACCCTCCTGGACGGCCAGCACCGCCTCCAGGCGGTCGCGCTCGCCGGAGTCACAGTCAAGCTGCTCGTCGTCACCGGGCTCGAGCACCGCACCCAGGAGACAATGGACGACGGGCGTAAGCGAACCTTGGCTGACGCCCTCGCCCTCCGCAGCGAGCAGAACGCGGTGGCGCTGGCCTCCGTACTCCGGCGCGCCCTGATGTGGACGCAGGGCCAGTACCGCAACACCGGCGCCTACACCCCCACCAACACCGAGTGCCTGACGTTCCTCGAGGAGCACCCGGAGACCCGCGAGTCGGCCAACATAGCCAAGGCTCTGCGAGTTCCCACGAAGCTCCCTTCGTCGGTGCTCGGACTCACGCACTGGGTGTTCACGCAGATCGACGCCGATGACTCCGCCTGGTTCTTCGAGCGACTTGGCACGGGCGCGAACCTCGAGCAGCACCATCCCATCCTGACGCTCCGCAAGCGCGCCCAGGAGCTCGACAAGGAATCCGGCCGGGTCCCCGAGGACGTCCTCCTCGCCTTCGTCATCAAGACCTGGAACGCCTACCGCAGCGGAGAACAGCTCAAGCTCCTCCGCTTCAAGCCGGGCGGTGCCAACCCGGAGAAGTTCCCCCTCCCGAAGTAGCGCCCTGCGGGGCTGCCATCCGTGGCGGCCTCGCCCTTCCCGAACTATCCGCTTCAGCCGAAGGACTACCGCCGTGACCTTGGACGCCATGCACTGGGTGTGGAAACACTCCCAGTCGAGGGGGAACGCCAGGCTCGCCATGCTGTTTGTGGCGGACCAGGTGCGCACGCCGGCGTGCGAAGTGCGGCTGAGTTATGCCGACTTCGTCGAAGCGCTCAACGCGTCCAGGTCCGTCGTCAAGGCGGCCGTACAAAAGGCGGCCGAAAGCGGCGAGCTGGAGATCGTCGAGCAGGGGAAGGGGACGCGCCCCTCGCTCTACAAGCTGCCGAAGGCCGTTGGCTTCACTCGCCCCACCGCTTCTAGTGGGCCGGAATCAGGCCCACTAGACACCCCCCGCGACTCACCTAGTGGGCCGGAATCAGGCCCACTAAGCCCCAATCGTGATCACGCTAGTGGGCCGGAATCAGGCCCAGAGTGGGCCGGAATCAGGCCCTCTAGTGGGCCGGAATCAGGCCCACACTCCCCATCCCCATCACCCAGCAAGCAGGAAGCGCCGGAACAGCCAGCCGGCAGCAGCGACTGGGGGATCCCCGACGAGGTCCGTCCGCTCGTCGACAGCATGACCGCGAGCGGGGTCATCGTCCGCTGGCCCTTCAAGGGCGACCAGTGGTTCCCCGTCATCGCCCTCATCCGTAAATGCGGCATCCCAGCCCTCGTCGCCTACGCCCGCCGGACCGCCGACCGAACCCACATCGACTCAGCCCGCTACTTCATGCGCGGCTGGACCGAACTCCCGCCCGCACCCGCCGCCGGCACACCCGTCGTCCGCCACCTCCGGCCCGTCGCCGGCCAGAGCCCCGAAGACAGGGGGATCTTCTAGTGACCACCGAACTCGAGCCCGACTACACCGGGATCCCGCTCGAGCGCGTACCGCCACAGGACTTCGACGCCGAGCAGTCCGCCCTCGGCGCGTGCCTGCTCACTCGCACCGCACTCCGCGAAGTCCGCGACACCGTCGACATCGCAGCCTTCTACCAGCCCCGCCACCAGCTCATCTTCGCTGCCATCCTCCACATGGACGACCGCGGCCTGTCCGTCGACCAGATCACCCTCGCCAAGTACCTCGCCGACACCGGCGACCTTGCCCGCATTGGCGGCTCCCAGTACCTGTACGAACTCACTCGCGCTGTACCCACCGCCGCCAACGGCGAGTACTACGCCGAGATCGTCCAGGACCGCGGCCTGCGTCGAGCCCTCATCGAACTCGCCACCCGCATGGCGCAGGCCGGCTACGGCACCACCGGCGAGACCAGTGACCTCATCGAAAAGTTCGTCGCCGAAGCGCGCGAACTGCGAGACCGCGGCATGGCCTCCGAAGACCTGCCCGTCGAAGACATCCTCGACTTCGTCAAGAAGGAAGACGTCTACGACTGGGTGGTCCCCGGGCTGCTCGAGCGGCAGGACCGGCTGATCCTCACCGCGTCCGAAGGTGGCGGCAAGTCCACCCTGCTCCGGCAGATGTCCGTCACCCTCTCAGCCGGCATTCACCCGTTCCGCACCTGGGAGATCATCGACCCCGTCAAGGTACTCACCCTCGACTGCGAGAACGGGGAAGCCGCCTCCCGCCGCAAGTTCCGACCCCTCCTCGCTGCCGCCGAGAGCCTCGAGCAGCCGGTACGCCGCGGCCAGTTCCACATCGAATGCCGCCCGGCCGGGCTCGACCTCACCCGCCCTGCAGACCGGGCCTGGGCCATGCGCCGCGTCGAGAAGATCAAGCCCGACGTGCTGATCATCGGTCCCGTCTACCGGCTCCATGCCGGCAACCCGAACGACGAAGAGCTCGCCCGCAAGGTCTCCGTCGTCATCGATGAGGCCCGCGCCACGGCAGGGTGCACCGTCCTCATGGAGGCCCACGCCCCACACGGCAACGGCCTCGGCCCGCGCTCCCTGCGCCCCCTCGGCTCTTCGCTGTGGATGCGCTGGCCCGAGTTCGGCTTCGGCCTGCGGCCTGTCGAGGACGAGAAGTCTGCGCAGAACGTCGAAGGCGCCCGCGGCCGAAGGGTCGTGCCCTGGCGCGGGAGCCGCGACGAACGCGACTGGCCGCACTTCGTCAGGCAGGGCGAGCGCTGGCCCTGGATCTCCTACAAGCCCATCGACGCCGACCCCATCACCGGCTGGAGCGAGACGGGAGCGATCTGGTGACGGACACCTGCCCCCGCTGCTGCCGCCGCAACGTCCCGCCTCGCGCCGAGCGCACCGACGCCGGCCAGATCCGCAGCGCCTACCGCTGCCCCGCCTGCGGCCACGCCTGGATCACCAGCCGACAGCGTGCCGCCTACCCCGCCGCCTAACCCAACCCGAAGGAGAACCCATGTCTTACCCGCAGTTGCTCACCCCGGAAGAGAAGCTCGCCGACGCCAAGGAGCGTCTCAACATCCCGCACGTCGTCGTCATCTGCGGCAGCACCCGGTTCATGCAGCAGATGGCCGACGCCGACCGCTCCCTCACCTGGGCCGGCCACATCGTCGTCAAGCCCGGCTGCGACATGAAGCAGCCGCACCCCCTGTGGGCGGACCCGGCCGCGGCCGAGGCCGGCAAGGCCCGCCTGGACGACCTGCACCGGGCGAAGATCCGCCTCGCCGACGCGGTCCTCGTCGTCGGCGACTACATCGGCGACAGCACCCGGGCCGAGATCGAGTACGCGCGGTCGCTGGGCAAGCCGGTCGAGTTCACCCACCCGCACGTTGACCCCGCCGCCTGATCCCGTCCGCGCCCCCACCGCCCGCCACACCGGCAACCACCCACCACGGAGACACCGATGAGCCAGACCTCCCGCCAGAACCCCGACGGCACTTGGAGCCCTGCCCAGCCCTTGCCGCTTACCCGCGACTTTGACGCCGAGGTCTATGGCACTGGGCCGTGGACGTGGATCGCCTACCGAGCGGGCGTCGAAGCAGCCTCTGGCCGCGCCCGCACCAAGTTCGGCCTACGCGTCGCCCTGCTTCGGGCCCGCGTCCGCACCGCTCGCCCCGCCCAGCCCGCCGTCTGACCGGCCCACCACACCGCAACGGAGACACCATGACCGACCAGCAGCCCGACCTCGACGTCCTGGACGCGCTCGCCGACGCCGCCACCCCCGGACCGTGGACCGTGGACTCATCCATCCCCTACGGACACCGGGTCGGCAGCAGCGACAACGCCGACTGGGTCGCGTGGACCGGCGAGCACGGCGAGACCGGCTCCGAGGCCGACGCCGCGTACATCGCCGCGATGAGCCCCGAGGTGGCGAAGGCGCTCGTCGCCGAAGTCCGCCGCCTCCGCGCCGCCATGGAGGAGATCCGGCACCTGCACAAGGACTCCCCGATGGGCCCCTGCCCCGTCTGCATCGACGCCGACGCCATCGCGGAGGGCCGGGACGGGCTGATGCCGTACCCGTGCCCGACAGGCCGTCTCGCGGGCGCACAGGACTGCGAGCCCGCCGCCCCCGTTGTCCGGTCCGCCGCCGACTGAGGAGCCATACCGTGGCACAGCGCCGGCCGCCCCTGCAGCAATCAGGGGCGGCCGGCACCCCGAACCTACCCGACCACCTGGAGTTGATCGTGAACGACCGCCCGTTCCGCGACGAACCCACCGAGGTGCTGCAAGCCGCCCTCGACCTCGCCAACACCCACGCCCAGCAGGCCGCCCGCTTCCGCCCAACGCAGCCGGACGACGCCCTGCCCGCCGTTGCTGGCCTCTTTCAGGCCGAACTGCAGCACCGAGGCGATCACACGCTCCCGGCGCCGCAGGGCCCCGAGTACAGGCGCTGCAGGGTGTGCAGCCACATCGAGCCCGAACACGAGCCGAACGCTGGCCCCTGCCTGGTCTGCGACTGCGCCGGCTACCAGCTGGTGGAAGCCTCCGCCTGGATCGACGGCGACCCGCTGATGGAGGCCATCGCCGCCGCAGTGTGGGAGCACTGCCGGACCGAAGGCACGAGCCTCGTCGTCGACGACCCGCGGAACATCGCCGCCGCCGTGTCTGCTGTGGTGTCCCCGCCGACGAGCCGGGCCGAACTGAGGGACCGCATCGCCGAGGTGCTGGTCACCACGTCCCGCGAGGAATGGCCTTACACGCCGGGCCAGGAGAAGTGGGACCACCACAAGCACGGCGAGCGGCCCGGCCACACGTACAGCATCTCGTGCGCCCTGTGCACCAACGACGTGGACCGGCTGGCCGATGCGGTGCTGGCCGTGCTCGGCGAGCAGACAGACCGGGCCGCCGAGGCGCTGGCCACGGCGCGCGCCACCAACCAGCGCCTCAACCGGCGCGCCCAGAAGCTGGAGTCGGAACTCGCCGCCTACCGCCGGGCGGTCGCCGACTGGGAGATCAGCGACCGTGGTACCTACGTGCCGCTCCGCACGCTGGCCACGATCGCCAAGGCTGCCGGGATCGACGTGCCCGCCAAGTGGGAGCTGCACCACGAGCGTATCGAGCGACTGGAAGCGGAGCTGCGCCGTCTGGTCGTCGAGCACGGAACCGAAACACGGCAGCAGGACGACACCGAGTGGGCCGAGCTCGACCGGCGGGACGCGCTCATGGACGCGCAGCGCTGGTACGACGAGATGCGGCAGCAGCCCACCGGCGAGGACGTGGTCGAGACACACCGGCTCGCCCTTTCCGAAGCGCTCGGCCTCGGCAGCGGCGCCCCGTGGGACGCGATCCGCGAGCGGGCAGCCGAACTCCACGCCGCCCAGCCCGTCCCTGGGGCGGAGCAGCCCGCGGCAGCCCACTCGTGCCCGAACTGCGAGGGCGTCGACCCGACCAGCTGCCTGGCGAACCCGGGCCGGCAGCAGCCCGCGGCGGCCGACGACGAGGAGACGCCCGTCCACGCCTGCCCCGGCCCGGACGACAACGGCATCAGCCCCTGCTGCGGACGTCAGCCGTTCGACTTCCGCGGCGAGCACCTCACCCGCGACCCCGGCAAGGTCACCTGCCGAGGACCGCGCCCCTGACTCGCCCGGCCTCGGCTGTCACCGTGCGGGCGGCCGGGGCCGAGACGGGGCCAGGAACGCCCCACGCGCCCGCCTGAGCCACGAACAGGCCACGCAAGCCCCGCACTAGCCCCACGCCCGCCACAGCCCCTCCAGCGCCCACACAGGCGCCCGACGAACGGAACCCACCGTGCCCCGCAACCTCACCCACCCACTCAGCCCTGGCGAACTCGCCGCCCTCCGCCTCGCCGCGTCCGGCTACACCAGCCGTCAGATCGCCCGCCGGCTCGGCACCACCGAGAGCGGCATCCACCTCCGGCTGAAGTCCGCAACGGCCAAACTCGGCGCCCGCTCCCGCACCCACGCCGCCGTGACCGCAGTCGCCAACGGACTCATCCACCTCGACGAACTCGAACTCCCCGACCAGCAGCGAGAGGTAGCAGCGTGACCGTTGCCCCCGCCCTCTGCGAGCACCACTATGAGACGCACCTGCTCGGCGGCCACCCGATCAGCGTCCGCGTCTGCCTCTTCTGCCGCACACCCGACTGGCCCGACCTCTACGAGCAGGCCGTTCAGCTGTACCAGTGGGGCCGCGACGAGGAACTGGCCGGCCGACCGCCCCGGGCGACGCTCAGCGCCTACGACATGCCCCACCAGCCCGCCCCCGCGGCCGGCCCGACCATCGCCGAATGCGCCGACAACGACCGCAGCGACGACGAGGACGCCGGGGCCGGTTCGCTCATCCCGCCGGAGGTGCTCGCCGCCATTCGCCGGGCCGAGGCCGAGAGTGAAGCCACCATCGCCGCCATCGCCCGCTTCGACGAGGGGCCGACCGTCGCCGAAGCAGCCGCCAACGACCGGCGCTGGCCACTGGAGAAGGAGGGCGAGTGATGACCGCCGACCAGCTCTCCCTCGGTGACTGTGACCCGATGTGGTCCGACTGGGAGGAGCTCTGCCAGCGCGGCGCCGAGGAACTCGCCGACCCCGTCGAGCCCCGCTGGCGTGACCTCCGGCATCAAGGCCTCACCGCCCACCAGTACCACCGGATTGTCGACGTGCACGTCGTCGGCGACTGGCTCTAACCACCGCACGAAAGGCACCGCCATGGACGCGCCCGCCGCATGCATCGTCTGTCGCAACGACCTGTTCGACGACGAGTGGGACCGCTACTGTTGCCGCCCCTGCCAGAACCACATCGACGCCGACCTCGCCGCACTCGCCGGGCCGCCCCTCTGGCAGGACACCAAACACGGGCGCCGACTCGTCTCCGGCCTGTTCACCGCGCTCACCGGCGAGTTGGAGCCCGGCACCAGCGCCGGCGGGCCCCGCGTCTCCGGCAGCAAGACGGCGCCCATACCCGCCCGGATGGAGCCGCTCAGCCAGTCCGCGCACGGTGGACTCGTCAACGATCTGGAGGAATGGGTTCGGGACTGGGAGCACCGCGGGTACGCCACCAGCTGCCAGGCCGTCCGCCCCCAGTACCGGATGGACCAGGCTGTCGCCACGCTGCGCTTCAACCTCGACATCGCCGTCCGCAAGCACGAGGCGATCAACAGCTTCGCCGAAGAACTCACCATGATCAGAGGCACCTGCGAAGCATTGATCATCGGAGCTGTGCCGCCACGCCCGCTCTCGGCGATCTGCCCCTGCGGAACCCGCATCAAGTTCCACTTCGACAGCCCCATCCGCCACTGCAGGGGCTGTGGCAGCGACTACGGGCACCACGCTCTCATCGCTCTCGCCGTCGCCACCCAAGCCGCATGACGAAGGCCCCGACCGCGAGTGCGGTCGGGGCCTTTCGTCGTTCACTGGGTCGGCTGCCCACTCCCTGGGCATGTCTCCCGGCTGCCGTCCGGCTTCTGGTGATGCGCGGCCGGCTGCCCCTTCTCCGCACCCACCCACGCCCCACACTCCGAACACGCCGCCTCTAACCGTGACGGATCGAACTGACTGTGCACGCTGGCCCCCTCACTCGACGGGATCACTCACGCGCACCATGCGCCTGCAGCGAGACAGCCGGAAGGGGGTCAGACCAGGCGCACGAAGGCACGCTCCCCGTTGTGGAAGAACACCGTCAGCCCCTTGCGCTGGTCACCCTCCCGTGCCGACCACACGTCGATCCGCTCCGTGTCCGCCGACTCAGCCGCGCCGATCACACCTGCCAGCCACGCGTCCGGCGTAGCACTCACAGGCGCGGCCTGGAATGAGGCCGGCGCACCTTCCACAGCAGCCGTCGCATGATCATGCTTCGCACCCTCCGCCAGCTGGCCGATGATCTGCCAGCGCTGCTCACGGCCGGCCGCCGTCACAGCCAGCGCATACGGGTACGGGCCACCCTCCCAGACGTCAACCTTCTGCACGTCAGGGGTGTTCTTCAGCACGTCAACCAGGAAGTCGCGGTAATCGGCGGGGCGCATGAGCAGCGGTTCCTTTCGTGGGGCGTCAGCCAGTGTAGGAGGGTAGAGAAAAGCGAGCAGTGAAAGGGCGCCCCGCCACAGCGAGGCGCCCCAGGCGCGCAAATGAGCTACAGCTCGGTCAGCTCGTACAGGCTCGGCAGCTCAGGCAGTGGCACCCGCAGCACGCGGCCCAGCATCGAGCGGGCGATCATCTCCCACTCCGCCTCCGGCTGGCCCGCCGGACGCACGAACAGCAGGGTGCCGTCCGCCCGGACGTAGGCGCCACCGGTGAAGCCCGGGTCCGTCTCCAGCGTCGACACGTCGACGCTGTACTCCGTCAGCAGATCGGCGAGCGGGGCATCCATCAGGTGGTCGACCGGGGGATTGCGCTGGGCAGCGGCCTTGGACTGCGTTAAGGTCATGGGTGAACCTCTTCTCTGAACGGATGGGGTACTGATCGCGAGTGGCGACTCGCGGTTGGCAGAACAGGCCGGGCGTGGCGACGCCCGGCCGTTCGCGTTTCTAGGACACCGGGATCTGCTCCCCGGGGGCGTACACGTCCTCCCAATAGCCGAGCGGACCCTTGTCGTCGTGGAAGGTCACGTTCGTGACGAGCACGGCCACAGCCATGTGCGCGGGCACATCGAGCTGAAGCGCGTCGATCTCGTCCTGCGATGCCTGCCGAGCGTGGGCCGTCCTCTGCCCCTTGGTGACCTCGCGGCCCGTGCGTTCGGTGTAGATATCGCCGAAGTAGCGCTCCATCCGCTCCTCCTCGGCCAGCTCGGGCACCTCCGCCACAGTGCGCGGCGGGTAGACCGAGACACCGACACTGGTCGGCCGGCCGTCCTGCCGGAACGTGCGAATGCGGATGACGACCTCTTCGCCCGGTTCGACGTCGAGCGCCTGGCATACGCGCCCGTCGACGACCGAGCGCCGCATGACGCGATGGCCTGTCGAGTCCTCGCCAGCCCCGTAGCGTCGTCCGGTTCGGTGCAACCGGTCGAGCCGGTCGACGCCACTGATGACTACAGCGGGGCGCGCCGCGACGACGGTGCCCACTCCGGAGCGGCTGACGATGAGCCCTTCCGTCTTGAGGAGGTCGTAGGCCCTGATGACCGTCGTTCGGTTGACCCCGAACTGTTCGGCGGCCTTGTTGTACGACGGCATCTCGTCCCCGGGGTTCAGCTCGCCATCGGCGATCTGCCGCCTGAAGTGGGTCGCGATTTCGGCATATCCAAGCATCGCTCCTTCCTCTCCCTTCGCTGGGTTGGTGCTTGACCATAGGGCGACTCACCGCCGTGGGTCAACCGGTTGACGACCGGTGGACCACCGGTCTACCGTCATTCTCGCACCGCCGGAGCTCGACGACACGGCGGCCCCAGCCTCCCTATGCCTTGAGGAAGGAACCTCGCCATGGTCGCGCCTGCCCTCACCCCCACCGCCCCGCTGCCGCCGGCCGCCGTCGACGTGATGCGCCGCCTGGAGCTGGCGCTCGCCGCCCCGGATGTCGTCCGTGCGATCGTCCGCTACGAGGTGGCCTCGGCCCGGACCGCCGAACTGTCCGCCGAGATGGACACTCGCGACCTGACGGGCGCCGAGTTCGACTCGCTGGTTCTCGCGCAGGACGTGATGGCCGCCTCCCGCACCGTGCTCGCCGCCGCCGGCCAGCTGCACCTGATCGAGGTGGACCGGTGAGCGTCTCTGAGGCCTACAAGCGGCGTTGGCAGCGAGCCGCGTACCGGGTACTCGGTGAGTTCCTGAAGGTCGACCTGCCTGCCGTCTCCTGGTCGATCCCCGTGTCCGGCGCACTGGTCGGGGATGTCGACTCGCTGACGTCGACGCCGGCCGAGCAGCGGGCCGCGTTCGCGGCGTGGACCCAGTATCTGGACGCCGACGTGATGCCGGAGCGGGTCGACTCGGATGGTGTGACCCGCCTGTACGCCAAGTTCTGGCGGCACGGCGACCGCGACGGTGTCCGCGGCGCGATCCGCGCCAGCATCTACCCGTCAATGGGCGACGAGGAGGCCGCCCGGTGACCGCCACCGCGGCGCCCCGGATCCCCGCGGACGCATCCGACGACCTGGTGCTGCGCCTGTATCAGGAGACGGCGCGGCAGGTGCCGGCCGAGCAGCGGGTGACCTGCCCGATCCACCTGAACTGGCGCGACCGCTGCGCGCACCTGCACGTGCGCTAGCCCCCTATAGCCGCCGCGCTGGCGGCATCCATCCATCCCCCGCCAGTCCGCCAGCGCGGCACCACCGTCCCATCCCAGCCTGACCAGCCGAGGAGATCCGTCATGCCCGCTTCCGCCCAGACGGCCAGCGAGCACGTCCACCGGTACCGCTGCACCATCCACGACGGTGACGGCTGTGACAGCCACTGCGACGTCACCGTCGACCAGCTGATCGCCCAGCACGCCGACACCGTCGCGGCCGTCATCGGGCAAGCCCCGGCCACCACCCTGGCCGACTTCGTCAACCAGATCAGCACCGCGTCCTGCCGCATGTACGACGCCGGCATTGTCGAAGCCGAATTCCTGGAAGACGCAGCCATCTACCTCGGCGTCTCCACCGAAACCAGCGGCGACGAGCAGGCCGGGCTGATGAAAAAGGCCCGGGACACCCTCACCGGTCTCGCCGCCCTGGTCGACGAGTACCGGGCCATCGCCTGACCCGCCAGACATCCACCCCATCCCAGCCCCATCCGACCAGTGAGGAAGATCCGTCATGTCTCCGTTCCTGTCCAGCGCTGATCTTGCCGTCACCGACCTGGGTCGCCACTTCCGGTCCACGATCACCGTCGGCGACGCCGTCGACGCGAACGTGGCCGCCCTGTTCGTCGACTACGCGACCGCCCTCCGTACCGGCCGCACCGACGTGGCCGGCCTGATCCGGGACCACGCCGCCGCCATCGACCCCGGCCTCGTCGACGAGCTCGACGGCTTCGACTACCCGGCCGCCGCCTGATGGCCGCCACCGAGTACGAGCGGCTGCCGCCCGGCACCGTCCGCGACCCCGAGGCCATGGACGACTGCCCGCCGCAGATCTGGGGTCCGGACGACGACGAGGAGGACTGACCAGCTGCCCGATCCGCCCGTCTCGCACGGGCGGTGAGGGGAGCCGGGACAGTCCCAGCCCAGGAAGGAGCCCATCGTGGCCCGCACTGAAGGAAAGAACCGCGCCGAGCGCCGCGCCAACGTCAAGGCGCTCCGTGAGGCGGACGCCGCCCTCCACGCCAACCAGCGCCGGGAGGAGGCCGCCGGGGTCGACCACGAGACGCCCGAGTACCTGCGGCTGAACGGTGCCGCCAACAAGGCCGCCGACAAGGTGTCCCGCTGGCGCGGCGGCAACCGCTAACCCCCAGCCCCGGCCCAGCCGCGAGGGTGCCGGATCGAATCCGGCCCGGGGCGCGCACCACCAACCCACTCACCTACCGAAAGGACCAGCTCATGTTCGGACGCAAGGCCGCCGAGAAGCTCGACAGCGCCGCCGCTGCTCTGCATCGCGCAGGCAAGAAGGTCGGAGGCGAGAAGGGCGGCCGGGCCGGTGACGCCCTCGCGAATGCAGCGATCGCCCCCGTCCGCCGGCACATCGACACCGGCTGCACCCGCGGCAAGTGCAAGCAGCACTGACCCGCTGACCGTCGACCTCGGTCCGCGTCTCGCACGCGGGCCCTGGCCATCGATCAGCCAACCCCCATCCGTCTCGACCCCGAAGAGGTCGCCATGCTCCGCATCATCGCCGTCGCCCTGTTGGGGCTCTACCTGATCGCCGTGGGTCTGTGGCCGCCGGCTGCGGCCCCGATCGCCGCCGCGCTCACCGGTGCCGCCGTGATCGTCGGCCTGATCCCGGGCCCGGTCTGGCTCGGCCTCGGCGCCATCGTCTGGCACCGAAACCGGAAGGCGGTCGCCTGATGGCACGGGACAAGGCGCACGGCGCCCGCACCGACGACAGCCGACGACCGCAGGACACCGCGCCCGTCCGCACCAGCGTCCCCGGCGACAGCCTCGTCCAGGGCTGCACCCCGAGCACCACCAGCGACCACATCCGCCGGCGCCCCCGCGTCAAGGCCAGCTGACCGCAGAGAGGACTGATCCCCGTGACCGCCGCATCCGTCGAACGGGTCAACGGCACGCCGCTGCCCGCCGAGCCCCGCTTCGAGTACGACCCGGTGGCGCACGCCGAGGCGGAGGCGATCCGGACCCGCGCCGAGGCCGAAGCCGAAGCCGCCCGCATCAAGGCCGAGGCAGAGGCTGAGGCCGAGCGCATCAGGGCCGCCGAGGAAGCTCGCAAGCAGAAGATCGCCAACGACAAGGCCGAGGCCCGTGCCCGTGAGGAGCAGGCCGCCCGCGAGGCCCGCATCGCCAAGCTCAACCGGGAGCGCGAGGAGCAGGAGCGCGCCGCCCGTGACGTCGAGGAGAAGGCCGCCGCGCAGGAGCAGGCCGAAGCGGCGAAGGCCGCCGAGATCGCCGCCGCCGAGGAGCAGTGGCGCCAGTACGCGCTGCGGTTCTACGCCGTCTGCGCGATCGTCGCCATGCCCGTGCAGATCGCCGCGTTCTACAACCCGAACGCGCTGTGGCTGATGGCCGCGCCGCTCATGCTCGAAGGTGGGGCGTGGGTCGTCCTCAAGGGCGCCCGAGCCGCCGCCGCCGGCCACCGGCCGCACTGGCACTACCGGCTCATCGCCTGGATGCTCGCCTTCATCGCCGCCGCCATCAACCTGTGGCACGGGCTGCACGCCTTCGACCCGGCCACCGCGGTCGGCACCGCGTTCGCATCCATCGCCGGCCCCGGCGTGTACGACCTCCACGAGCACGGCCAGATCCGCAAGCGCGACGGAAAGCTGACATGGCGGCAGCGCCGCGCACAGCGCAAGACCGAACGCGCCGAGGCCGCACGGAAGGCCGCCGAAGAGGCACAGCGCGCCGCCGAACGGGAGGCTGCCAAGCAGGCCGAGGAGGAGCGTCTCAAGCAGCTCGCCGAGAACCGCGCCAACGACTTCCCGAAGGTGTGGGCGCACGCCCTGAAGCTTGCGGCTGCGCTCGGCGAGACCACCGTGACCGAGCCGATCTGGATCCGCGCGCACGTCGACATCGAGGGCTGCGAGCCGGGCGACTCCGTCGACATCATCCGCACCCGCAACATGAACGCGAAGCGCGTCGAGCTGGCCCGCGAAAGCCGCTCGGTGAACACCGTCAGCAAGACCGCGAACGCGCAGCGTGCGATCCAAATTAACGGCTCTCCGCGCCGGTCTTCGTACAAGCCCGTTCCGCCCCGCCGCACGCCCGGCGACACGGCCCCCTACCACCCCCTCGCGAGGCGCGCCCACGGCGAGACCAAGCGCCGTTTGAACGCCACCAAGAAGGCCTCCGAGAAGAAGGACTGAGAGGACCCGCCATGGCCATGCCGCTGCCCGAGGAACGGGCCACACTCACCCTCGTCCCGTCGATCGAGTCGGCCCCGGTCTTCAAGGACGAGCCGGCCGGCCGGAAGCCGCTGGAGTCGGTGCGCTTCATCGCCGAGCGCACCAACCGGATCGCCTCCCTGACCCTGCTCCCGCGCACCTTCCGCGGCTACCGGCAGCTCGGCCGGCTGTGGCTGGAGAGGTTCCACGACGACTACCCGCAGATGATCGCCACCGCCAGCCAGGCGGTCCGAGAGGCCGAAGGCGACATGCACGCGGAAGCCGCCGCCAAGAAGCGGCGGGCCGAGCTGCGAGCCGAGTACAAGCGGCACCGCCTCACGTACACCGGCAAGACCGCCGGCGTAGCCGGAGCGGTGGCCGGGGGAGTGTCCTTCGGCGCCGTCACCGGCAGCCTCTGGATCGACCTGCTCGCCGGCCTCGGCGTCTGGGGGCTCGGCGCCTTCCACGGCCGCAACCGCAGCCAGCCCGACGCGGATGAGGTGCTCGGCCTTCCCGCCGAGGAGACCGTCCGCGCCCACGGCTCGGTCACGCTCGACGACCTGCCCGAGGGTGCCCGGCCGTTCCCGATCCGCCGCGCCGAGACCCCGCAGCAGGCCGCGGTGTGCGTGCTCCTCGCAATGGTCGCCGAGGGCGTGCCCGTAGTAGAGGTGTGGGACATGGAGCGGCAGCCGTGGGGCTGGCAGTGCAAGGTCCGCGTCAGCGAAGGCACCCCCGAGGCCATCATCGCCAAGGCCGGCGGCCTGGAGACCCGGTTCGACCTGCCCACCAACGGCGTCCGGCCGCAGCCGCTGAAGGAGCGGCGCGCCTGCGCCATCCTCCGCCTCGTCGAGGGCGACCCGTTCGCCACCGCGCCCGGCCTGCCCTACCGTGCCCCGAAGTCCATCAGCATCACGGACAAGTCCCGGCTCGGCACCTCGGTCGGCGGCGACCCGCTGGATGCGGCGTTCGCCGGTGTCATGGGCCTCGTGGTTGCCGCATCCGGCGGCGGTAAGACCGGCATGCTGCAGGCCATCGGCGAGATCACCACCGCCTGCTACGACAACATCACCATCGACCTCGACCCGCACGGCGACGGCCTGGAGGACTTGCACGACGCCGTTCGGATCACAGCGCGCAGCCACGAGCAGATCGAAGCGGTGCTCATGTTCCTGCTGATGCTGTCCAAGGCTCGGGCCCGGCTCCGGAAGAAGCTCGGCATGGGCAAGAAGTGGAAGATCAGCAGGCAGCGCCCGCACTTCACCGTGATCTTCGATGAGTTCCCGAAGGGCTCCGAGCTGGCCAAGCGGCTCGCCTTCGAGCTCCTCCTCGTCGGCCGCAAGGAAGCCGTCACGCTGATCATCGCCTCACAGGGCGGCACCAAGCTGTACCTGGGCGAGAACATCGCCCAGATGATCGCCCTCAAGGCCGTCGGGCCCTGCAAGGTCGGCGACACCCGCGCCGTGTTCGGCGACGGCGCGGTCGCCGAGGGCTGGCTGCCGCACAAGCTGTCCCCAGCCACCGACACCGACCCTAAAGACGCCGGCCACATCTTCGTCCAGGGCGTACCCGGCATGGCTGACGAGCCGATCGAGTACGCCATCCACCCGACCCCGTCCGACACGCTGCGCAAGCTCGCCGTCGAGCGGAAGGCGGACGGCCTGGTCGACCCCGACCAGGACTCGTTGCGCGCCACAGCCGAGGTGGACCTGCCCGACATCGGGATGCCGCTGCCGAAGCTCCTCACCTGGGAGCAGCTGCTCCGCCTGTGCGACGCCGACCCGAGCGAGGGCGCGACAGCCGACGGCGAGGCACGGATCCTCATCGAGGACGCGGTCGCGGTGATGGAGAAGGAGCGCGTCGACCGGATGAAGACCGAGGCGCTCCTGCTGGCCCTGCGCGACTTCGACGAGGCCTACCTGGAGTGGACCGTCGACGAGCTGAAGGCGGCCCTGAAGCCCAGCGTCGGCTCCCCGGAGACGCTCGGCCGGATCGGTGATGAGCAGAACCCGCGTGGCTACAAGCTCGCGAGGCTGACCGCCCTGCTGTGACCGTTACGCGGAGTATGTACCCCTGATCAGGGTCTGCTCAGCCCTGATCAGACCTCAAACCAGCAGGTCACAGCCGCTCACGCTGCTGCTCACGGCCTGCTCACCCACTGCTCTGAGCAGCCCCTGATCAGAGCAGTGAGCAGCCCTCACCTGCACTAACGCCCGCTGAGCAGACCTGAGCAGCGGGAACAAACCACCACGCATCAGACAGGAGATCACTCATGGCCGGACGCAGCTGGGAGCCCACCAAGAAGGGCGCCAAGGACCTCAACCGCTTCATCCGCAAGGGCACGACCGTCTACACCATCCGTAAGACCGCGAAGAACATCGCGCCCTACGAGGCCGACGAACTGTACGCCGCCCACACCTTCGACTGGCGGTCCCCGATCACCGGCAACTGGATGACCGGCCACCTCTCCGCCGAGGGCCTCCTCGCCCAGGAGGGGACCGTCTACGAGCGGAAGCCGGAGATGCGCGAGATCGGCAGCCCCGGCCCGCAGGTTACCGGCCCCACCTCGCAGGGCGTCCTCGACCGGCTCCGCGGCGGCGACCGCGCCAAGGCCGGCAGCCGCCGATAGCCGCAACCCGACAACCCGACCCACCAACCACCAAGGAGAGCTCATGACCACGCAGTCCGACGCCGTCCGCCGCTTCACCGACGCCTGGAAGTGCGGCGACGACGACACCATCAACCAGATCACGATCGAGATCACCCAGAGCGGCAACGACGCCGACATCGTCGCCATGAGCCGCGTCATGGCGAAGACCACCTACGCCAGCAGCAAGTAGTGCCGCCGGGGCGCCCCTCGAAGCCTGCCAGCAACCCAGGGGCGCCCCGCCACCCATCCACACGTCACCGCGCAGAGAGCAGACCCACATGACCACGACCACTGCCCCCACGACAAGGCCGCCCCGGGCCCTCACCTTCGACGAGCGGCTCGCGCTCGCACCCCTCGCCATCGATGCCCGCATCGCCACCACACCGCTCGACCTCGCCGACGTCATCCGCCTCCCCGTCGACACCCGGCCCCCGGCCGCCCCCGGCCCGTATCGCACCCCGCTCGCCGCGCTCCTCCACCGGGCCGCCGTCCGCATCGAGACCGACGGCTGGGCGACTGGCGCCTGCCGAGACGAGGACGGCCGCCGCTGCCTCGTCGGCGCCATCCGCGCCGAAGCCAGCAGCCGGCGTCTGGCCGACGACGCGTGCACGCTCCTCCTCGACGTCATCCGGCGCGAGTTCGGCGGCGCCGACGACACCGTCCCCAGCTGGAACGACCGCCAGACCAGCCCGCGGCCCGTCCTCCTCGCCCTCGGCCGCGCCGCCCAACTCGCCAGCGACCGCAACCGGTAAGGAGCCCGACATGGCCTTCGAACGCATCAGCAAGATCCTCGAAATGCCCGACGGCTCGTTCGTCTACGCCCAAGCAGATCACGCCGCGAACGCGTTCCGGGTCGTCTGTTCCGGATGCCCCGAACTCCAAAAGACGCCCTACAACAGTGGGACCGGCGCCATGCTCGCCGCCTCTTTCCACGCCGAACACGACCCCGACCAGCGCCACGTGCCGACAAGGGTCTGACGCCCACCGAAAGGAAGAACACATGGCCGTCACCCTGCAGCAAGGCCACGCCTGGGACGCCTACCAACAAGTCGCACACCACCTCGACGACCCCACAGCCCCCGGTGTCCCCTGGATTGCCGCCATCGTCGAAGACGCCACTGGACGACCCATCGTCACATCCGATCCCGCAGCCACCGAGCAGGCAGCCCGCGCCGACGCCGAAGGCAAGTACGAAGCATGGAAGCAACGGAACGGGGCGTCTTGATGGGAATCAGCATCAGCCACGGAGCGCGCGGCCCCCGGTCCGCCCTCACCATCTCCAACCTCGGCCAGCACCTCGCCAACACCCTGAACAGCAGCGAGTGGAGGGAGCTCGCCGACCTGTTCGACGGCTCCTTCGCCGACGTCGCCAGCATCCCGCCCCGCGAAGCCAGCCGCATAGGCGACCTCCTCCACAAGGCCGCCCGGCACCGGCTCATGCCCGCCGACTGGGGCAGCCTCGCCGCGGAGATCGGCGACGCCGCCCACCGGGCCGCCCGAGCCCGCCAGAACTGGGAATGGACCTGACCATGCCGATCCCCGTCTGGTGGCCGCGGATCGTGGCCGCCGCCGACCGCCGCCGGCACGTCACCGGCATGCTCCTCGCCCACGCCACACCCACCCTCGACGACGGCGTGCTGCGGCTCCACTTCGCCGACCCGCGCGTCGCCGCCGCCTGGCAGGAGAGTGGTGCCCAGGCCGCGCTCGAAGGCGCGATGAAGGCTGGCGGCATCGATATGCCGGTCGAGACGACAGCCAACCAGAAGTTCAATCGGAGGACCCAGTGAACACCGATGAGGCCAACGCCGTTGAGGACGACTACGAGGAGCCCGAAGCGTGTGGAGAGGGCATGTGCCAATGTGCCTGCGGCGGCTGCCACGTCTGCGGATGCGACTGCTGGCGCTGCCCCTACTGCCAGCAGCTCCCCGAGGACTGCGAATGCGAGGACGACTAGTAGCACCTACTTGCTAGCTGCTCGTTGAAACTGTAACCTCCGGAATTGATGGTGGAACACCCATCACAAGAGCACTCCAGAACCCCCGCCGTGAACGAGCCGGCGGGGGCTCTCGCGTACCGGGGAGGTGGCCGTGCCGACCTTCCCAAACCCCGAGCTGTACGAGCTCTACCAGCGGGACCTCGGTGACATCTGGGAAGCCGCCCGCGTAGCCGGTGTGAAGCCCGGCACCATCCGCGTCTGGGAGACCAGAGGCAAGATCGAACGGGTGCGGCTCGACGACGATCGGCCGCTCTACCACCTGCCCACCATCAAGGCAGCCGCCCAGGTGAAGCCCGGCCGCCCCAAGGCCGCCTGATGCGTCCCGTCGTCCGCTCTCCGTCCCGGACGGCGGGACTCGCAGTGCTGGGAGGCGGCCGTGGCTTACGACGAACTCTCAGACCGTTGCTGCGGATGCGTCGGAGAACAGTGCTGCAAATGCGGTGAGGCTCCCTGCTCGGACAACGAGGACGATCCGCCGGTGCAGTGCTGGCACACGGAACCGGGTACGCCTTGCGACTGGGACGTCTGCCGTCAGCCTGAGCGGCTGGCTCGCGGGGACATCGGCATCGACCCCCGCTACGGGGCCTAGCCCTGATACGTCCCGCCGCCCGCCTCCGTCCCGGACGGCGGGACTTTACCCGTTCTGGTTGCTGTCACCCGGGGCTGGTGCGACGATCCGCGCACTATCAGCTCCACTGCGGGGGACTCATGCGCACCACTGTGACGGCGGCTCTGGCCGGCGCTATCGGGATCGTCATCGGCGCGGCAGGCTGGGCGGTGATCGGCCCGGAGAAGACGAGGACCGTCGATGCCAGGCCGAGCGCTGCGGCCACCGCTTCACCCACCCTGGCCGATGGCAGCCGTCACTACAGCTCGGCCCAGCAGATCGCCGATGCGCTGCAGACCCACGGCATGACGGTGTCGATGCTGCACAAGAGCAGCGAGGACACCTACATAAGCGAGGTCGGTGGCAGCTCCTACGACTTCACCGTCAGCGACAAGGCCGGCCAGCCCGCACCGGGTGACGCCGGGATCAACATGTTCCCGAACCGTGAAGCGTTGACGTCATGGGTGGAGCTCTCCAAGAGCATGGGTGGTATCGCTGTCACCGGGGATACCTGGGCAGTCAGCCTCCCCACCACCAGCACAGCAGCCCGCACGGACAGCAAGCGCCTAGCCCCACTGGTGGCCAAGGCCCTGGACGGCACAGTGCAGCAGTAGCTCCTGCCTCACTCAGACCCTGTAGGCCGAGCACGGTGGGGTATGCACCGCCTGCCCTGCCCGCCCCTGCCCTACCCGTACCGCCTGGGTGTGGAGGTGCCATGGCCTACAGCAAGGGACGCTCGGGCACTGCGTGGGCTGCGATGCGGGCAAGGGTGTTCGCCGAGGAGTCGCACTGCTGGATCTGCGGCCAGTGGGTGGACCAGGCACTGCCTCGAACGCACCCGATGAGCCGGACGGTGGACCACATCGTCCAGCTGTCGCACGGCGGGGCGCCTCTGGACCGGGCGAACTGCCGGCTGGCCCACCGCCGGTGCAACGGCCGGCGGGCGGAGCCGCGGGAGCCCCGGCGGAGGCCGAGGCGATGGGTATCGGTCGAGGCGACAAGCCTCTGACCTGCGGAAACGCGCCAGCGTGGGGGGAATGTCCGTTTTTTGATTTGATCTTGCTTTGACCCCGCGCCCCCTTCAAAAAAATCTCCCCCCGAAGAAAAAGTTCGAGGGGTTCGATCTTGGTACCGGGGGGGATCATGGCCACGAAGCGGCCGACGGGACTTGGTCCTCGCGGCTCTCGGCTCTGGCGGGAGATGACGGGCTCTGGCTCTCTGACTCCGGCGCACTTGGTGCTGTTGGAGGAAGCTTGCCGTCTCGCTGACCGGCTCGATTGGCTCAACGCGATTCTGGCGCGGGTCTGTTCTCCGGTCAAGGCGGACGACGGAGAAGACTCGGGTGAATCTCCGGCGATCGGGCCTCTTCTCGCCGAGGCTCGGCAGCAGGCGACGGCTCTTCGGGGTCTTGTGGCGGAGATTCGGCAGGCGCAGAAGGGGTCGGCGGCCCCCGTGGGGAAGCCGGCGGCGAAGGCGGGGGGTTCGGGTGTCGCGGATCTCTCGGCGCGAATCGCTGCACGGCGCGGCCAGGCCCAGGGTTGAGTGCGTCCCACCGGCGGCCTACTCGCTCGGCGATGAGGCGGTGGAGTTGGCGCGCCGGGCCGGCTTGGTGCTGGATCCGTGGCAGGCGGATTCGATCCGGCTGATGCTGTCCGTGCGGGAGGACGGCAAATGGGCCTGCTTCGAATACGGCGAGATCGTCGCGAGGCAGAACGGCAAGGGTGCGATCCTTGAAGCCCGCGCTCTGGCGGGCCTGTTCCTTCTCGACGAGCGCCTCATCATGTGGAGCGCCCACGAATACAAGACGGCGATGGAGGGCTTCCGTCGGTTCAAGGCTCTGCTGAAGGGCCTGGGCGAGCCGCTGTCGGAGAACCTGATCGACGTCGACGGCGTCCACATCAAGGTCATCAACACCAATGGTGAAGAGAGCTTCGAGCGGCTCGACACCGGCGCGAGGGTCAAGTTCATCGCCCGGTCGAAGGGCTCGGGGCGCGGCTTCTCGGGTGACTGCAACATCATCGACGAGGCGTTCGCGTATACGCTGCTGCAGCAGGATGCGCTGATGCCGACGATGTCGGCCCGCCCGAACCCGCAGATCGTCTACACCTCGTCGCCGCCGCTGGACGGGGACGACGGCTCGGGCGAGGTGATGTTCGCGCTGCATGCCCGCGCGGAGGCTGGCGGCGACGACTCGTTCGGCTGGCGGGACTGGGGGATCGAGGGCGACCTCGACCACCTCGACGCGATCGACCTGGACGACCGGCGTCTGTGGGCGGCGTCGAATCCGGCGCTTGGCTACCGCCTGTCGGAAGAGGCGGTGCTGCGAGAGCGCCGCAGCATGGGTGACGCCGGGTTTGCGCGGGAGCGGCTCGGGGTGTGGCCGCGGAAGAGCGAGGGGAACGCCGTCATTGACGCGGCGGCCTGGGCGCGGCTGGCGGATCCGGAGTCGGAGCGGGACCGCGACTGCGGGGTGGCGATCGGTGTGGACGTGTCGCCGCTGCGTGACTATGCGGCGGTGTGTGTGTACGGGGTCCGTGGGGACGGGCTGGGGCACACGCAACTGGCGGACTACCGGCCGGGCACGAAGTGGCTGGTGCCGCGGCTGATCGAGCTGCGAGAGGCGCTCGGCCCCATCTCGGTCGCGATGGGGCGAGGCACGTTCGCGTTCTTGGAGACGGCGCTGGACGCCGCGGACTTTCATCGACCGGAGGATCCTGAGGCGCCGCAGCCAGGCGATCTGGCTGTGACGAACGCGGTGGACATGGCCGCAGCGGCCGGCCAGCTGTTGGAGGCGGTACGCGAGGAAAGCTTCCGGGTCGTGCCGAACAGGCAGCTGGATGTGGCGGTGGCGTCGGCGAAGACGCGGGCGACGGGCGACACGATCGCCTGGACGACGAAGGGTGTGCAGGGCGACATCAGCCCGCTGGTGGCAATGACGCTGGCTCGCTGGTCCTACGTGACCCGCTCGCACCTGCTTGAGGGATCCCAATACGACGTCCTGCAATCGATCTTCTAGGAGGGCGTGCTCCATGTCTGAGCACCTGCAAGTGAAGAAGATCGGCCACTGCGTTCCGGTCTCGGGGCAGCAGCTGCTGGATGCAGGGCTGCCGCTGCCGGATGGCATGACGCCGCCGCCGTCGCCGCCGCGACCGTCCCTGTACCGGCGGTGGCGCTGGGCGTACCTGGACGCTGTCCGGCGAGGCCGTGAGCGAGTCGGCTTCTGGATCGCCGGCTACGAGCCTGATGACAGCGGCTGGTGGGAGGCGTGATGGGCATTCGACGTTGGTTCCGTCGCGCTTCGAGCCGGCCAGCGGAGAACGCGGGGCCGGTACTTGTGGGTGACGTGTGGATGGAAGCCCGCGGTCGTTCCACGAGCAGTTGGCGGGCGACCGCCCGCGCTACATGGGGTCGTCGGCTCGGCTTTGTGGCTCATGGATTTCGGCAACTCGGTGCCTGGGTTGTTGGGGTGGAGACGCGGTCACGGACCGAGCAGCGCTCTATCGACTCGGTGCCCTGGGCGCAGGGCGGCGGGGGAGGCAACGGCTCGGTCGGTGTGGACCGGGTGCTTCGCCTGGCCCCCGTGTATGCGGCAGGGCGGCTGCTGTCGTCGAACATCGCGGCGGCACCGCTGCGACAGTTCCGGGAGTCCAGCGGCTCGGTTCAGCAGCTGCCGCTGTCGAGCTTGTTCGCGAACCCATCGGTGCAGGGCAACTTGCACGACTGGATCAAGCGGGCTGTTCTATCGATGGTGTACCGGGGGAACGCGGTCGGCTACGTCACGGCCCGGGACTACCTCGGCTATCCGGTGATGGTTGAGTGGCTGCCGATGGACTGGGTGCAGGTCGTCGACTCGGCTCCCTCCGGCGAGGGGTCCTTTGTCAATCCGATCTGGTACGTGCTCGGCAACCGTGTGGACCGCACGGACATCGTTCACATTCCGTGGTTCACGCTGCCGGGCAAGGTGCTGGGCCTGTCGCCGATCGGCGCGTTCGCCTCGATGGCGAGGACGAATCTGGCCGCGCAGGAGTACATGGAGGCGTGGCACTCGACGGGCGGGGTTCCGCCGGGCACCTTCAAGAACACCACCCAGACGGTAGACCAGGCGGACTCCGCAGTCATCAAGGCCCGCCTGATGGAGGCTATCCGGACCCGGCAGCCGATCGTCTATGGCAAAGACTGGGACTACAACCCCATCACCGTGCCCGCTTACGAGGCGCAGTTCATCTCCACGCTGAAGCTTGGCGCCACGCAGCTGGCGGCGATCTACGGGGTGCCGCCGGAGCTGATCGGCGGCGAGACCGGCGGCAGCATGTCGTACAGCTCACCCGAGCAGCGGGAGATCGAGTTGATCCAGCTGACGCTGCTGCCGTGGATGAGCACGCTGGAGTCTCATCTGTCCATGCTGATTCCGCGCGGCCAGTGCGTGAAGTTCGACGCTGACGCCCTGATCCGCCTGGACCCGCTGACCCGCTGGTCGATCTATGAGAAGCAGCGGCTCATCGGCGGCGCGAACATCGACGAGATCCGCAACAAGGAGAACATGCCGCCGCTGCCGGACGACCAAGGACGGGACTACACCCCCTTGCCGATCGCAGCCGGCGTGTCGATCAGTCCGCCATCGATCCGCAGCACAGAGGATCCCAGGCTGCGTCTCGTCCGTGAGGAACGCGACCGTGCCTGATCGCAACATCACCCGGACCGCCGTAGGAGGCAGCACCGTGGAAATCGAGCGCCGGTACACCTCCGGCGATACCGGCAAGGCAGAACTGCGCGCCGACCAGGGGCAGAAGCGCATCGGCGGCTACGCCGCAGTCTTCAACCGTCAATCCCGCAACCTGGGCGGCTTCGTCGAGATCGTCGACCCGATCGCCTTCAACCAGTCCCGCGGCGACGGGTGGCCCGAGGTCATCGCCCGCTACAACCACGACGACAACCAGCTGCTGGGCACGACGGCGGCCGGAACTCTTCGGATGAGCCTGGATGCCTACGGGCTGTCCTACGACGTGCTCCCGCCGGCCGCGATGGCGCACGTGGTGGAGCTCGTGGAGCGCGGTGACGTCCGTAAGTCGTCGTTCGCATTCCGCACGGTCGCCGACGACTGGTCGACGACCGAGCAGGGTTACCCGCTGCGCCGCCTGACGGGCGTGCAGTTGGTTGATGTGGCCCCGGTGAACACCCCGGCCTATGCGGACAGCACTGCGGGCCTGCGCTCGCTGGCGCACAAGTTCGACGCGCCCCTAGAGGAGGTGCGGTCGCTGGCTGAGCAGGACGAGCTGCGCAAGTTCTTCGTCCGCACCGATGGGCCGCAGCCGAAGAAGGTGCGTCGCGGCATGGCGGGTCACGCCGCTGCAGCCGCTCTGCTGGCCCGCCGTGAAGACCCCTACGTCTGAGCCTCGCCTCAGACCCCCCTAAGACCCCCGTTTCATGGGGGCGGTACGCCGTTCTTGGACCGCGTAGCCGCACTGCCACGGCGTCGACTTGGGCTCTCCCGGTCGGTGTCCGCTCTGGGTGCGGTGAAGCACACAACGGGCCAGCGTGCGACACGAGGCAGCGATCAGCGGACCGCCGGTAGCGAAAAGGCGCCGGCCGCAGGCATCCACCAGGGTGCGGGACCGCGCGGGCTCCCCGTTCGAGATCGATTTCGAGCGGACGAGGAGTCCACACCCATGTCGGAAATGGTTCAGAGGCTTCGTGAGCGGCGCGCCCAGGTCTGGGAGCAGATGAAGACGATCGCCGACCGCAGCACGGAGGAAAACCGCAATCTCACGGCCGAGGAGCAGGGCCAGTGGGACGTGATGAACGAGGAGCTCGACAAGCTTGACCAGCGCATCAAGGCGGCGCTGGACACCGAGCAGCGGGCGAAGGACGCCGACGAGGCCTTCGAGAGGCTGCACGGCGGCGGCCAGCGCTCGGGGGGCTCCGGCGGTGGTCAGGTGGAGCGCCGCGGCGAGCAGCCCGCGGCGCAGGGCGGCAACAGCGAGGAGCTGCGGTCGTTCCTGCGCGGTGAGCGGGGCCGGTTCTTCGACGTGACTCCGGACGGGCCGGTCGACTACCGGACGCTGGTGAAGGGCACGGCGACCGCGGGCGGCAACACGGTTCCGACCGGCTTCTACGACCGGCTGATCGCGCACCTTATTGAGGTGTCGGCGATCATGCAGGCGGGTGCGACGATCCTGAACACCAACTCGGGTGAGGTCATCCAGGTCCCGAAGACGACCGCGCACAGCTCGGCGGCGATCGTTACCGAGGGCAACGCGATCGGCGTCTCTGACCCGGCGTTCGGGCAGGTACCTCTCGGTGCCTACAAGTACGGCACGATGATCCAGGTGTCGCGCGAACTCCTCGACGACACCGGCGTCGACCTGGAGGGCTACCTCGCCATGCAGGCCGGTCGCGCGCTGGGTAACGCGTTCGGTGCGCACGCCATCGCAGGTACCGGTACCGGCCAGCCGCGGGGCATCCTCACCGACGCCACGCTCGGCGTGACCGGGCAGTCCGGTGTCACGGGCGGCTTCTCCGGCGACAACATGATCGACCTGTTCTACTCGGTCATCGCGCCGTACCGGGCGTCCGCATCCTGCAAGTGGATCATGCGGGATGCGACCGTCGGTGCCGCCCGCAAGCTGAAGGACACCACCGGCCAGTACATATGGCAGCCGTCCCTGCAGGCCGGGGCCCCCGACCTGCTCCTCGGCAAGCCGGTCCTGACCGACCCGAACGTGCCGGCTGTCGGCCTGTCCGCCAAGTCGGTCCTGTTCGGCGACTTCAGCCAGTTCTTCGTCCGCTTCGCGGGCGGCGTCCGCTTCGAGCGGTCTGACGACTACGCGTTCAACACGGACCTGGTCACCTTCCGGGCCCTGCTGCGCGCCGACTGCTCTCTCGTCGACCTCACGGGCGCCGTGAAGTACTACGCCGGCAACGCAGCGTAGGCCGCGGCGCATCACCGGGGAGCGGCCTGTCGGTTCGCTCCCCGGCCGTCAGTCACACCACAGGAGAAGTCCATGACCAAGGGGCAGCAAGTCCTCGGGACGGACGGCGCACTGGCAGTTCGAGCCAGTCTGGCCGATCTGACGAGCGCCGCGGGCACACCCGCTGCGGGGACGGTCGACGTCACCAGCACCCCCACCCAGTCAACGATCAACAACAACTTCGCCACGCTCGTGCAGCGCATCAACGCCCTGACGGCGGCCCTGCGCGACGCCGGGATCATCGCCAACTGAGAGAGGCAGATCGATGCGTGTTCGCATGATGACCGACGTGTCCGGCTCGCGTGACGGCCAGCCGTGGCCCAAGCGCGGCGAAGCCTTCGACGTCTCCGACGAGGAAGGGGCGTCGCTGTGCGCATCCGGCATCGCGGAGCCGGTCGGCGACAAGGACCGGGACGTCGAGAGGGCGGTCCCGGGCGACGCGGAGAAGCGTGGCGTGCCGACCTTCGACGGGCCGGTCGGTGACGCCTACCTGCCCAAGGACGGCGGCCGGGACCCCGTGGTGCAGGGCCAGAAGGATGTGGCGATGGTCGCCGCCGAGCCGGAGAACCGGGACGTGGCCGCCCGCGCCGACGACCAGCACCCGCCGCACGAGGTCACCCAGGACGTGGAGCAGGCGCAGGCTGAGAAGCCGTCGGCATCGGCGGCCGAGTCGAAGCCGCGCCGCAGCACCCGGGCGAAGCCCTCTGAGAGCAGCAAGGGGGCGTGATGGAAGCTCAGTCCTTCGTCCTGACGGTGGAGGCCAGCGGGGAAGTCGTTCCCGCTGGCGGCCAGCAATCGGAGGCCGACGAGCCTTGCGAGGAGGAGTCGACCGATGGCTGAGGGGCTGAGCACCACGCTGGTGTCGAACTGGCTGAACACATTGCGGAGTGCAGGCGCAGCGTTCGGCCCGGTGTCGACCTACGTCCAGCTGCACACCGCCAACCCGGGTGCCGCGGGCACAACGGCGATCAGCGCGGGTTCGACGACCAGGATCCAGGCGACGTTCTCTGCCTCGTCGTCCGGGTCGGCGCTCGCCCTGTCGG